>NZ_JBIDDG010000005.1:292113-322190 GCF_043205005.1 Micromonospora sp. NPDC047620
CACCTCGTCGGCGAACGACGACAGCTGGTCCACCATCGTGTTGACGGTGTTCTTCAGCTCCAGGATCTCGCCCTGCGCGTCGACCGTGATCTTCTGGGACAGGTCGCCCTTCGCGACGGCGGTGGAGACCTGGGAGATGTTGCGGACCTGGCTGGTCAGGTTGCCGGCGAGCTGGTTGACGTTCTCGGTCAGGTCCCGCCAGGTGCCGGAGACGCCGCGCACCTGGGCCTGGCCGCCCAGCTTGCCCTCGATGCCAACCTCCCGCGCGACCCGGGTCACCTCGTCGGCGAACGACGACAGCTGGTCCACCATCGTGTTGACGGTGTCCTTGAGCTCCAGGATCTCGCCCTGCGCCGCCACGGTGATCTTCTGCGACAGGTCGCCCCGCGCCACCGCCGTGGAGACCTGGGCGATGTTGCGCACCTGCGACGTCAGGTTCGACGCCATCGAGTTGACGCTGTCGGTGAGGTCCTTCCAGGTGCCCGCCACGTTCGGCACGTCGGCCTGGCCGCCCAGCTTGCCCTCGGTGCCCACCTCGCGGGCCACCCGGGTCACCTGCTCGGCGAAAAGCCGCAGGGTGTCGGTCAGGTAGTTCATCGTGTCGGCCAGCTCGGCGACCTCGCCACGCGCCCCGACCGTGATCTTCTGTGACAGGTCGCCCTTGGCCACCGCGGTCGCCACCTGGGAGATCGACCGCACCTGGCCGGTCAGGTTCGACGCCATGGTGTTCACCGAGTCGGTGAGGTCCTTCCAGGTGCCGGCGACGCCGCGCACGTCGGCCTGGCCGCCCAGTTTGCCCTCGGTGCCCACCTCGCGGGCCACCCGGGTCACCTCGTCCGCGAACGACGAGAGCTGGTCGACCATCGTGTTCACGGTGCGCCCGATACGCAGGTACTCCCCGCGCAGCGGCCGGCCGTCGATCTCCAACGCCATGTGCTGGGACAGGTCGCCCTCGGCGACCGCCACGATGACCCGGGCGATCTCGGTGGTGGGCCGGCCGAGGTCGTCGATCAACGAGTTGACGGCCCGCTGGCCCTCCGCCCAGGAGCCGTCCAGCCCCTCGTCGTCCAGCCGCTCGGTGAGCCGGCCGTCCCGGCCGACGATCCGGCTGATCCGCCGCAGGTCGAGGTACTGCCGCTCCTGGAGCGAGACGACCTCGTTGAAGGCGTCCGCGACCTCGCCGGCCCGGCCCGCCCGTCGGGGCAGCCGGACCTTGAGGTCGCCGCGGCCGACCCGCCGCAGCGCCTCGGTCAGTTCGAGGAGGAGCGCCTCGTGGTCGGGCGCGGATGGATCCGCGGTCGCCGACTGTTTCGCCGTGGTCATCATTCCTCGCTCAGCTCGGGGCCACCGACTCCTGCGACGCAGGCCATCCCATCATTGTGCCCGCGACGCCGCCCCCGCCACGTCTGCGCGACCGCTCGCCACGCGCGACAACCGTCCCGTCCGCCCCGTTCCGTCCCGCCTGCGCGGCCGATCGCCACCCGCGACGGCCGTCCCGTTCCGCCCTTTCTGCGCGACCGATCGCTACCCGCGGCAACCATCCCGTTCCGCCCGTCCCGCCGCCGGCCGCCACGCCGGCCCGACGCCCTCCGCTCCGCTCGTCCGGCACCGGCTTGGCAGCCGAGCGGACGGCGGTGGAGGATACGGAGGTGTCAGCGGAGACGGGGCCCGCGGAGACCAGGGGCCGAGACGAGCACGTCCGGCGCGTCCGGCTCCCCGCCGACCGGCGTACGCCCGCGGCGGCGCGGGCGCTGGTGCGGTCGGTGCTCACCGAGGCACACCTGGACGAACTGGTCAACGAGGCGCTGCTGCTGACCACGGAACTCTCCACCAACGCGGTGGAGCACGCCCGCACCGAACTGGACATCGAGGTCGTCGCCGACCCGGACGGGCTCACCGTCACCGTCTCCGACTTCGCGGCCGGCCCGGTGGACGAGCTGACCGTAGGGGTCCGCAACGACACCACGGACATCGACGAGGTCTCCGAGCGCGGCAGGGGCCTGCTGCTGGTCGACCACTTCGCCAGCCGCTGGGGCACCACCTACCTGCCGACCGGAAAGGGCGTCTGGTTCCGGCTGGACCGGCCCGACCCGGCCGGCGACGGGGAGACCCACGCCGGGCGGGGGACGGCGCCGAGCGCCGCGTCCGCCGGGGGCGGCGCCGCGACGGCGGAGAGCTCCGCGCCGAGCGCGGGAGCGATGAGCGAGTTGATGCAGACCACCCCCGACCCGTACGCCGAGGACCCGCTGCCCGACTTCGCGACCGGCCTGCTCACCCGGGTCGCCGAGATGGTCGGCGCGGCCGGCGGGATGGTCCGGCTGGACCGGGGGGACGGACAGGGCGCACAGGTACTGGCCCGGTACGGCCGCCAGCCCCGGCCGGGCAACGAGCTGCTCCGGGTGCCGCTGGCGGTGCACCGGCCGTACAGCGGGGAGCTGGAGCTGGACGCGGCGCCGTCGGCGTACGCCCGGCCGCTGGCGGTGCTGATGGCCGAGCGGCTCTCGCTGCACCTGGAGAACGACCGGCTGCGCCGGGCGGACGTCCGCCGCCAGGCCTGGCTGACCTTCCTCGCGGAGGCCAGCGAGCTGCTCGCCCAGTCTCTGGACGTCGAGCTGACGATGGCGCTCGTCCCGCAGCTCGTGGTGCCCCGGCTCGGGCAGTGGTGCGCGGTGCACACCACCGACGAGTGGGGCCGGCTGCGCCTCGCGGCGGCCAGCCACGCCGACGAGTCGGTGCTGCCCCACCTGCACAAGGTGCTCCAGGAGACCGGCCCGGAGTCGGTCCAGGCGCGGCTGCGGGAGGCGTCCCGCAACGGCACGCAGATGCCGCTCGGCGCACCGATGGAGGGCTTCGCGGTGCCGCTGATCGCCCGGGGGCAGCGCCTCGGCACCCTGGCCGTCGGCCGGCACCAGCGGCACCGGCACGACCCGGACGAGGTCGCCGTGCTGGAGGACGTGGCGCGGCGGGCGGCGCTGGCGATCGAGAACGCCCGGATCCACGCCGAGCGCCGCCGCGTCGCGCAGACCCTCCAGCAGTCGCTGCTGCCGCCGGTGCTGCCCGTGGTCGAGGGCATCGGCTTCGCCGCCGAGTACGTCCCGACCGGCGACGACGCCGACGTCGGCGGCGACTTCTACGACGTGGTGCCGCTGCCGGACGGGCGCTGGCTGGTGGTGGTCGGCGACGTCTCGGGCAAGGGGGTGCAGGCCGCCACGGTGACCGGCCTGGTCCGCGACGTCATCCGGGTGCTGGTCGGCGACGGCAAGCCGCTGCCGGAGGCCCTGGCCCGGGTCAACGAGACGCTGGTCGAGCGGGGTGGCGGGCGGTACTGCACGCTGGCCCTCGCGGCTGTCGGGCCGGGCGACGGCACGCAGCTCGACGTGTCGTTGCACCTCGCCGGCCACGACCGGCCGGTGCTGCTGCGCTCCGGTGGCGGGGCCGCCTTCGTCGGCGCCGGCGGAACGGCGCTCGGGCTGCTCGACTCGATCACCTCGCCGACGGCGGAGATCCCGCTCGACCCGGGCGACTCGCTGGTCTTCTACACCGACGGGGTCACGGAACGGCGGCGCGGCCGGGAGCTGTTCGGCACCGACCGGCTGCGCGACGCCGCCGCCCCGCTCGCCGGCTACTCGGCCGACGTGGTGGCCGCCCGGCTCCGTTCGACCGCGCTCGGCTTCTCGGCCGAGGCGCCCCGCGACGACATCGCCATCCTGGTGCTGCGCAACGACGCCGCGTGACGAGGCGGGCTCGTCAGAGACCGCGTGACGAGGCGGGCTCGTCAGAGACCGCGTGACGAGGCGGGCTCGTCAGAGACCGCCGGGGAGGCGGCCCGGGGCGAGGCGGTGGTGGGGGTCGAGGTGCTCCTTGGCCGCACGCAGCCGGGGCAGCCCGGCCAGCTCGCCCCACAGGTCGACGGCCCGCCGGACGGCCGGCGGCGCAGAGAGCACCACGCACCTCCCCCGCCGGGCGAGGAGCACCCCGCGGACGGCGGCCAGGATCGAGGCCACCCGGTCGGGAGCCATGGCGCCGGGCAGGGCCGCGTGCACCACGCCCAGGCCCGCGGAGCCGCGCACCGGGACGGGAGCGCCGGCGGCGTCGCGCAGCGCGTAGACGGCGGCGTGCAGGTCGGCGATCGGCACCTCGATCCGCAGTGCCGTGTCGCCCGGGCCGAACGGGTAGCGGCGCCACCACTCCGGCGCCGAGTGGCTGACCCCGGACCTGCCGCCGAGGAGCGTGACCAGGCGGTCGGCCCGCTCGGCGACGTCGGCGGGGCCGCCCTCCAACAGCACCGCGAGCCGGCCGGCACCGGCCGGGCCGAGCGCGGCGCGCCCCGCCATGGACGGGTGTCGCGCCATCGACTCGGCCCGGCCGTCCTGGCGCGGCCGGGGTCCCGCGCCGGCCGGCAGGTCCAGCTCGACCGCGGCCGGGTCGAGGCGCGCGGCGAGCACCACACGGACGAGGTCGTGCACCTCCAGCGGGGTCCAGACCGGCCGGGTGACCCAGATCCGGCCGGCCGGCACGGCCTGTACCCGCAGGGTCGCGGAGACCAGCACGCCGAGCGCCCCCTGCGAGCCGCAGAGCAGCCGGGCCAGCTCCAGCCCGTCGACGCCGCCGCCGGCGTTGACCAGCTCGCCGTCGGCGTCGAGGTAGCGCACGCCGAGGAGCTGGTCGCACGGGCTGCCGTGGCGGTGCCGCAGCGGGCCCGCCTCGCCGGCGGCGAGCACGCCGCCGAGGGTCGCGCCGGGCGAGGGGGCGTCGACCGCGAGCCGCTGCCCGGTGCGTTCGAGCGCGGCCTGCACCGCCCGCAGCGGGGTGCCCGCGCCGACCTCTGCGGTGGGCGCGCCGGTCGGCTGGTGCCCGATCCCGGCGAGCCGGCCGGTGTCGAGCATGATGTCGACCCGGTCGGGGGCGGCGCCCCAGTCGATCTTCGTGCCGGCGCCGCGCGGCACGACGGTCAGGTCGTGCCGGGCCGCCAGCCGCAGCACCTCGGCGGCGGCGTGCGGACCGCCGGGCACGGCCACCCAGCGGGCCGGGCGACCGGCCACCTCGTCGGCCGGGCCGGCGAGGCGGGCGAACGGCGGGCCGCAGATCTCCGTCAACCGCCGGGTGATGTCGAGGGCTCCGGGTCGGTCGGTGGAACTCGCTGCTGCCGCCATGCCGGTCATCGTACACATGTTCGAAAGATGTGGCGGCGGGTCGACCGACGACGCCACCCGGAGGGCGACCCGCGCCGGTAACGTGACGCCGTGACCACCGAGACCCCCGTGCCCACGGCGAAGCGGGTGCCCAGCGAGCGCACCCACCACGGCGACACCGTCACCGACGAGTACGCGTGGCTGGCCAGCAAGGACGATCCGGCGACGATCGCCTACCTGACCACCGAAAACGCTTACACGGAGGCCCGGACGGCGCATCTCGACGGGTTGCGCGCCGACCTGTTCGAGGAGACCCGCCGGCGCACCCAGGAGACCGACCTGTCGGTGCCCAGCCGCAAGGGCGGCTACTGGTACTACACCCGCACGGTCGAGGGGCAGCAGTACGGCATGCAGTGCCGCCGGGCCGTCCGGGAGGGCGAGACCGACCCGCCGGCCAGCGCGGACGGCGCGCCGCTGGAGGGCGAGGAGGTGCTGCTCGACGGCAACCTGCTCGCCGAGGGGCACGACTTCTTCGCGCTCGGCGCGTTCGACGTCAGCCCCGACGGGCGGTGGCTCGCATACTCGACGGACTTCTCCGGCGACGAGCGGTTCACGCTGCGGGTCAAGGACCTCTCCACCGGCGAGCTGCTGCCCGACGAGGTGCCCGACACCTTCTACGGCACCGCCTGGTCCGCCGACGCCTCCGTGCTGTTCTACGTGACCGTGGACGACGCGTGGCGGCCCAACCGGGTCTGGCGGCACACCCTGGGCACCCCGTCGAGCAAGGACGTGGTGGTCCACCAGGAGGACGACGAGCGCTTCTGGGTCGGCGTCGAGCTGACCCGCTCCGAGAAGTTCGTCCTCGTCGACATCCACAGCAAGATCACCAGTGAGGTGCTGGTGATCCCGGCCGGCAACCCGACCGGCGCGCCCGCGTCCGTGGCGCCCCGGCGGCAGGGCGTGGAATACACGGTCGAGCACCACGGCCACCGCTTCCTGATCCTGCACAACGACGGCGCCGAGGACTTCGCGCTGGCGTACACCTCGGCGGACGCACCCGGCGACTGGGTGCCGCTGATCGAGCACTCGCCCGGCACCCGGCTGGAGGCGGTGGACGCCTTCGCCGACCACCTGGTCGTCTCGCTGCGCAGCAACGGGCTGACCGGGCTGCGGGTGCTGCCGATCGGCGGCGGCGACGCCTTCGACATCGACTTCCCGGAGCCGCTCTACAGCGTCGGCCTGGACAGCAACCCGGAATACCAGACCAGGCAGATCCGGCTGCGCTACACCTCGCTGGTCACCCCCGACTCGGTCTACGACTACGACCTGGTCACCCGGCAGATGGTGCTGCGCCGGCAGAAGCCGGTGAAGCCCGGGCCGGACGGGCGGGCGTACGACCCGGCCGACTACGAGCAGCACCGCGACTGGGCGCTCGCCGACGACGGGACGCGGGTGCCGATCTCGCTGGTCTGCCGGGCCGGCACGCCGAAGGACGGCTCCGCCCCCTGCGTCATCTACGGCTACGGCTCGTACGAGGCGAGCATGGACCCGTGGTTCTCCATCGCCCGGCTGTCCCTGCTGGACCGGGGCGTCATCTTCGCCGTGGCGCACATCCGCGGCGGCGGCGAACTGGGCCGCCGCTGGTACGACCAGGGCAAGCTGCTGGCCAAGAAGAACACGTTCACCGACTTCGTCGCCTGCGCCCGGCACCTGGTCAAGGCCGGCTGGACGGCGGGCGACCGGCTCGTCGCCCGGGGCGCCTCGGCCGGCGGGCTGCTGATGGGCGCGGTGGCCAACCTCGCCCCGGACGCGTTCGCCGGGATCGTCGCGCAGGTGCCCTTCGTGGACGCGCTCACCTCGATCCTGGACCCGTCGCTGCCGCTGACCGTCACCGAGTGGGAGGAGTGGGGCAACCCCCTCGACGACCCGGAGGTGTACGCGTACATGAAGTCCTACACCCCGTACGAGAACGTGCGGGCGGTGGACTACCCGGCGATCCTGGCGGTGACCAGCCTCAACGACACCCGCGTGCTCTACCACGAGCCGGCGAAGTGGATCGCCCGGCTGCGGGCGGTCGCCCCGCAGGGCGACTACCTGCTCAAGACCGAGATGGGTGCCGGCCACGGCGGGCCGAGCGGTCGCTACGACGCATGGCGCGAGGAGGCGTTCATCAACGCCTGGATCCTCGACCGCCTCGGCCGCGCCTGAGGTGTGAGGAGGGGCCCCTCGTCAACGGATTCCGCTTGCCGAGGGGCCCCTTCCGCACACTCTTAGCACAGGACGCTTGCCAGCACCGCCGAGTCGACGTTGCCGCCGGTGACCACGGCGACCGTCGGACCGGCGGGCAGCTCATCGCGGCGGAACAGGCGGGCGGCGACCGCCACCGCCGCGCTCGGCTCGACCACCAGGCGGGCATCGCGGACCAGCCGCCCCATTGCCGCCGCGATCTCCTCTTCGGCCACGGTGATGATGCCGTCGAGGTGTTTCCGCAGGTGGCTGAGGGTCAGGTCGGAGGGGGGAAGCCGCAACCCGTCGGCCATGGTGCGGTAGGTCAACTCCTCACCCCAGACCATCACCGAACCCTCCGCGAGCGAGTCGCGCGCGTCGGCGGCCAGTTCCGGCTCCACCCCGATCACGGCTGTGGACGGGCGGAGGGCCTTCACCGCCGTAGCGATGCCGGACGAGAGACCGCCCCCGCCGACCGGCACCAGCACCGCGTCGACGTCGGGCAGGTCCTCGATGATCTCCAGGCCGATCGTGCCCTGCCCGGCGATGATCCGCAGGTCGTCGAAGGGCGGCACCAGCACTGCGCCAGTCTCCTCGGCGATCCGTTCCGCCTCGGGTATCCGGCGCGGCGGCGGCACCAGCACCACCTGCGGACCGAGCGCGCGGATCCGCTCGACCTTCACCGCCGGCGCCCCCTCCGGCACCACCACGGTGCACGCCACTCCGGCGGCCCTCGCGGCGTATGCCAGCGCCAGGCCGTGGTTACCGGAGGAGTGGGTGAGTACGCCACGGGCCCGCTGCTCGGGCGTGAGCCGGGCGACGGCGTGGGTCGCCCCGCGCAGTTTGAACGACCCCACCGGTTGCAGGCTCTCCGGCTTCAGCCACAGCTCCGCGTCCCATCCGCTCCGCATCAAGGGGGTACGCAGCACCGTGCCCGCGATGTCGACGGCGGCGGACCGGATGTCGGCGATCGAGACCATCTCCACGGCCCCATCCTGCCCGCCCCGTGACCCACCCGCCGCCCCGCGTGATCGACAGATGGGCCGAGTCCCGGTCACCTAGACTGCCGAGGTGATCGGGGCAGCACGGTGAGCACGGCCGACGACAACGCGCCGGCCCCGCGCGTACCCCGGTCGACCCTGCTGGCGGCTGCGCGCGACCGGCGGGTCTGGCTGATCCTCGCGGTGGTCGCCGCCACGCTGCTGGTCTGCTGCTGCTCGGCCGTGCTCGGGGTGGTCCTCTCCTGGTCCGGCGGCCTGTTCGACCCACGTTGAGGAGATCTTGGTGCGGAGTGGCCCCCACAGGGGCCGTTCCGCACCAAGATCGGCTCGGCGGGACGCCGCGTGTCGGGGTGGGTCAGCGGGGGGTGGGGAGCAGGGCGGCGGCCTCGCCGGTGCGTACCATCCGCTGCCAGCGCAGCCGGTTGCCGATCAGCGCGGTGACCACCGACTGCACCACCACCAGGTACATCACCTGCCGGTAGATCAACTGCTGGAACGGCAGGCTCCACAGCGGCCCGAAGCGTTCCCGGTCCAGCCGCAGCGCGTACGCGGCGGTGGCCGCCTGGAGCAGCAGCAGCCCCGCCCAGGCCAGCACGAGCGTCGACCAGGGCAGGAAGATCAGGCCGTAGACGGCGTAGACGTCCACCGCCGGGGCGGCCAGCGGCAGCACGATCTGGAACACGGTCAGGTACGGCAGGCCGCGCCGGCCCAGCTTGCCGCCGGCGCCCCGCTCGCGCAGCGCGTGCCGGTGCTTCCACATCGCCTGCATGGTGCCGTAGCACCAGCGGTAGCGCTGCCGCCAGAGCTGCCGCAGCGACGAGGGCGCCTCGGTCCAGGCGATGGCCGCCTCCTCGTAGACCACCCGCCAGCCGGCCCGCAGCACCTTCATGGTGAGGTCGGTGTCCTCCGCGAGGGTGTCCGCGGGCACCCCGCCGACGGCGAACAGCACCTCGCGGCGGAACGCCCCGATCGCGCCGGGGATGGTCGGCATGCACTCCAGCACGTCGTACATCCGGCGGTCGAGGTTGAAGCCGATCACGTACTCCAGGTGCTGCCAGCGGCCGAGCAGCCGGCGCCGGTTGGCGACCTTGGTGTTGCCGGAGATCGCGCCCACCGTCGGGTCGGCGAAGCCCTGCACCAGCCGGCGCACGGTGTCCGGCTGGAAGACGGTGTCGCCGTCGACCAGCACCAGCAGGTCGGCGCGGGCGGCCCGGATGCCGGTGTTCAGCGCCGCCGGCTTGCCGGCGTTGGCCTGCCGGATGACCCGCACCCCGCGCAGCCTGAGCCGCTCGACGATCCCGGCGGTGTCGTCGCTGGACCCGTCGTCCACGACGATCACCTCCAGCGCCGGGTAGTCGCTGGCGACCAGCGACCGGACGGTCGCGGCGATGTTCGCGGCCTCGTTGTACGCGGGCACGATCACCGACACCGGCGCGGTGATCGCCGGCCGCGCCCGCCCCGGTCGGCGGACCCGCCGCACGTGCACCTGGGCGCAGATCACCTGCACGACCAGCCGGGCCACGCCCAGCACCAGCGCGAGCCCGAGCAGCAGGTCCATCGCCCCGGCCAGCCAGCCGGCGCCGGCCTGGGTCCACCGGAGGACGTGGCCGCCGAGCCGGCTGCCCCCGCTCGCCGGCACCATGGAGGCCGGCGCGTCGATCCCCTCCGAGACCGTGGTGAACCGGTAGCCCTGCTCGGTCAGCGCGGGCAACAGCCGGTCGAGGGCGGCCACCGTCTGGGCCCGGTCGCCGCCGCCGTCGTGCATCAGCACCACCGCGCCGCCTCCCCGCTCCGGGGTGGCGGCCTCGACGATGGCCGGCACGCCGGGCCGCTGCCAGTCCTTGGTGTCCCGGTCGGCGAGCACGGTGACGTGCCCGGTGCCGGCGGCGGCGCGCAGCGCGGCGTACTCGGGGGCGGTCAGCGCCGACGGGTGCGACGAGAACGGCGGCCGGAGCAGGGTGACCTCGCGGCCGGCCGCCCCGGCGATCGCCTTGCGGGTCAGCGAGAGTTCCAGGTCGCGCCGCCAGTCCGGGGCGGAGCCGAGGTCGGCGTGGGTGAAGCTGTGCGAGCCCAGCTCGTGCCCCTCGGCGAGGATCCGACGGACCAGCTCGGGGTGCTCGTTGACCCGGGCGCCGACCACGAAGAAGGTGGCGCGCGCGCCGTGCCGGCGCAGCGCGTCGAGCACCTGCGGCGTCCACCGCGGGTCCGGCCCGTCGTCGAAGGTCAGCGCGATCGTCCGGTCGGGCATGACGCGGCTGACCGGCCGATCCTGGTCGAGCCGCAGCACCGGCCCGCCGGCGGCGACCTCCTTCGGCACCGCCGGCCCGGCGGACGTGTCGGCCCGCGCCCCGCCGGAGCCGCCGGCCAGCCCGGTCACCAGGCCGTCGACGGTGAGCGCCGCGAGCAGCAGCGCCAGCCCGAGCAGGAGCAGGATCCAGTGTGCCCGCGGGTCACGGCGGGCGATGTGCCGTGCCACCGCTAGCTCGGCTTGCCCGGGGACCGGCTGGGCTTGGCGGTGCGCCGCTCGTCGCCCTGGCCCGGCTGCTCGGACCGCGTCGGCCGGGCGGTGGGAGCGCCGGTGGCCGGGGTGGTGCCGTCGCCGGCCGTGAGGGTGGGCGCCGGGGCCGAGGTGCTGGTCACGGGCGACGGACGGGGGCCGGTCGGCGACGCGCCGCCCAGCTCGTCGCGGCCGTCCACCTCGGCTTCGAGCGGTGCCGCCGGGCGGCTGTCCGACCAGCCGGGCAGCGACACCGACGAGTCCATGAAGAGGCCGGCGGCGATCAGGCCGAGGCTGGTGAGCAGGCCCAGACCCATCGCGGTGCCGGCGATCACCGTGAGCCGGCGGCGACGCCCGGTCCGGTCGACGAACACCGGCGGCGCTCCGCCCGGCTGGTTGTGCATCTACTGAACTCCCGTTGCCACGCGCGACAGGCCTTCCGGCCCAGGCCAGGGCCCGTCCGGCCGGGCCTCCAGAGCAAACAGCGCTTACGTCGCCGCCAGCGTTACACAGCTCAGGTTCTCCACAGTTTCTCCACCACCGCACACCGAGGAGCAGCAGGCCGGGCGGTAGGGAGGCCCGTGCGGCGGCGAGCCGCGCGGGCCGGTGAGGCTCAGGCGGTCGAGGGCCAGCCGGGGTCGCGGCCGGTGTGGCAGAGCAGCCGGTCGAACTCCGGCAGGTCGGCGGCGGTCGACACCGGTTCGGCGAAGACGCCCATCTTCCGGGCCTGCGGCCCGAGCTGCCCTACCAGCTCGTGCAGCGCGGCCGTCGCCTCCGGGGCGGGCCGGTACGGCTGGCCGGTGGCGACGGCGAGGTCCCAGCCGTGCACCGTGAGGTCCAGCAGCACCATGCCGCCGACCGTGGTCTGCGGCAGGCCCATTCCCGGCGAGACGCCTTCCAGGGTGGACGGGTCGGACCAGGCGTCGACCAGCCGCCGCGTCTCGGCCTCGAACCGCTCGCGCCAACCGTCCGTGAGGCGGTCGGGCTTGTCCGCCCACTCGACGGGGCGCTTCGCCGCGAGGGCCTGGAAGTTAACCACCACCTGGAACAGGTGGTCGAGCAGGTCGCGCACCGCGTACTCGCGGCAGGGCGTTGGCAGGTCGAGCTGGTCGTCGGCGATGCCACGCACCACCGCCACGGTCGGCGGCGCGGCCACCGCCAGCAGGTCACTAGTCTGGGTTGCCATACGGCCAGCGTATGAGGATGGTCTTGAAGAAGTGCGACAGCAGCCGCGCGGGGACAGCCGGGGCATCCTGGACCCGGCCCGGCTGCTGCGCCAGGTCCGCTTCCGCCGGCACCTGCCCGCCGTGGCGCTCCGGCCGTACGTCGAGCACTACTGGCTCGTCGACTGGGAGCTGACCGAGCCGCTCACGCAGCAGGTCGTGCCGCACCCGGCGGTGAACGTGGTGTTCCGGCGCGGCGGCGACGGCCCGGAGACCGCCGAGGTGGCCGGCGTGGGGCGAAAACTGTTCTCGATCACGCTGTCCGGCGTAGGCCGGGTCAGCGGGGTCCAGTTCCGGCCGGGCGGCTTCCGGCCGTTCTGGCTCGCGCGGTCGGTCGCCGAGCTGACCGGGCGGCGGTGGCCGGTCCCGTCGCTCGCCGACCGCTGGCCGCCGGCCGCCGCCCTGGTCGCCGCCGCGTCGGCCGCCGAGGGGCCGCCGCCCGCCGGCCGCTGCGACGGTACGGACGCCGAGCGCTGTCGAGCGCTGGACGACCTGCTGCTCGGCTGGGCGCCGGCGGGCGACCCGGTCACCGACGAGGTGATCGGCCTGGTCGAGGCGATCCGCGCCGACCGGACGGTGCTGCGGGTGGACGACTTCGCCCGGCGGCACGGCCTCTCCGTCCGCCGGCTGCAACGCCTGTTCCTCGCGCACGTCGGCGTGGGCCCGAAGTGGGTGATCCGTCGGTACCGGCTTCAGGAGGCCGTCGAGCAGGCCGCGGGCGGCCCGCCGGACTGGGCGGCGCTCGCGGCGGACCTCGGCTACAGCGACCAGGCCCACCTGGTCCGCGAGTTCACCGCCGTCATCGGCGTCTCGCCGGCCGCGTACGCCCGCTCGGTCGGCTGGCCCCGGCACGGCTGCCGGAGTTAGGAAGGGCCCCTTCCACAGCGCCAGGCGTTAACAGGGTGCCCTTCCTTACACGTCAGCGGCGGCGGAGGGCGACCACGGCGACGTCGTCCTGGATCTCCGGCGGGGCCAGCTCGACCAGGAGCCGGTCGCAGAACCGGTCCAGGTCGTCGTCGATCCGCCCGGCGGCTGCGGCCAGGGCGGCCAGCCCGTCGTCGATCGTGGTGTCCCGCCGCTCGATCAGGCCGTCGGTGTAGAACACCAGCGTCGCCCCGGCCGGCAGCACGAACTCCAGGTCGGGCGGTCGCCGCGCGCGGACCCCGAGCAGCGGCGCCGAGTGCTGCACGAACTCCACCTTGCCGTCCAGGCTGAGCGCCGGCGGCAGGTGGCCGGCGCTGGCCAGCCGGACCCGGCCGGTGGGCGGGTGCAGCAGCAGCACGCAGATCGTGGCCAGCTCCGTGGGGAGCAGAGTGCGCATCAGCTCGTTGACCCGCTCCAGGATCTCGCCCGGCTGGTGTCCCTCCACCGCGTACGCCCGCACCGCGTGCCGCAGCTCGGCCATCACGGTCGCGGCGTGCAGCGAGTGGCCCGCCACGTCGCCGATCGCCAGCAGCAGATGGCCGTCGAGCATCACCAGCTCGTAGAAGTCGCCGCCCACCTCGGTCTGCGCGCTCGCCGGCTCGTAGCGCACGGCCAGGTCGAGCCCGTTGATCTCGGGAATCCGGCGCGGCAGCAGGCTGCGCTGGAGGGTGACCGCGATGCGATGCTCCTCGTCGAAGGAGCGCTGCGCCTCCACCGCCGACGCGACGGCCTGGGCGAGCTGCACCAGCACGGGGGTGCGGGCGGTCTGCGTCGCGGTGGGCACGACGACGTAGAGCGGCGGGCGGTCCTCGCGGAGCCGGGCGGCGGCCACCGTGACCGTGTCCCCCGCCGGCCAGTCGACCAAGCCCCAGCCGGCCGGGTCGTCCCTTCGGACCGTCGTCCCGATCGGCACGCCGCTGTCGTCCACGAGCCACGGGACGATCGTGGCCGTGCCGCCGGGGCCGGCCGCGATCCCGGCGACGCAGTCGCCGTCGAACGTCTCGGCGACCACCGCGGCGGGGCTCTTGAAGATCTGGGCCGCCCCGGCCGCCGCCGCCTCCAGCAGCCGCGCGAGGTTGGGCGCGGAGTGCATCGCCACGGTGGTGTCGGCCAGCCCGAGCAGCCGTTCGGCGAGCAGCTCCGCCCGCTGCCGGGCCCGGTAGTAGCGCAGCACCGCGTGCGCGGTGGCGACCAGTTCCTCCGGCTCGATGGGCTCGGCCAGGTACGCGTCCGCGCCCCGGGTCAGCCCCTGCGCCCGGTCCACGACGTCCACCGCGTGCGCGGACACGTGGATCACCGGCATCGCCGGGTGCGCGGCCTTGATCCGTTCGCAGACCTCGAACCCGCTCAGGTCGGGCAACCGCACGTCGAGCACCACGAGGTCGATCGGGTCCACGCCGACGCGGGCCAGTGCCTCGCCGCCCGTCTCCGCCTCCAGCACGGTGAAACCCGCGCGGGAGAGCCAGCTGACCAGCAGATACCGCTTGGTGCGACTGTCGTCGACCACCAGCACGGTCGCCGGGCCGCCCTCCACCGTCACGCTCCGCCCACGGGCAGGCTGACGGTGAACGTGCTGCCCCGCCCGGGCTCGCTGGCCAGCTCCAGGGTGCCGCCGAGCAGGGTCACCAGCCGCCGCGCGTACGGCAGGCCGAGGCCCGTGCCGCCCACCCGGGTCGCGCCGGGCACCTGGTAGAACTCCTCGAAGATCCGGTCGTGCTGCTCGGGCGCGATGCCCGGGCCGGTGTCCGAGGCGGACAGCAGCCAACGGTCGTCCCGCCGCTCCGCCCGCAGCCGGACCTCCCCGCGCTCGGTGAACTTGAGCCCGTTGTGCAGCAGGTTGCGCAGCACCTGGGCGAGCAGCACCTCGTCGGTGCGCAGCGTGGCCGGGACCGGCGGCTCCTCCACCACCAGTTCGACCTCCGGCCGGGTGGCCAGGGCCCGCAGCGTGCCGCGCAGCTGACCGAAGACCGGCCGCAGGTCCACCTCGGCCCAGTCGGGCTCGATCCGGCCGGACTCGGCCTTGGCCAGGTCGAGCAGCTCGTTGACCAGCGTGAGCAGGTCGCTCGCCGAGGAGCGGATGAGCCCGACCTGGCGGGCCTGCTCGGCGGTGAGCGGGTCGGAGGCGGAGTCGTCCAGCAGCCGGCCGAGTCCCATGATCGCGGTGACGGGGGCGCGCAGCTCGTGGCTGACGTTCGCCAGGAACCGGCTCTTCGACTCGCTGGCCGCCCGCAGCTGGGCGGACTTCTCGTCCAGCTCGGCGTAGAGCGCGACCACGCCGCGGTTGGTCTCCTCCAGCTCCTCGGTGAGCTGGTTGTAGAGCGCCATCACGCCGCGGTTGGTCTCGGCCAGTTCCTCGTTGAGCACGGCCAGCTCGTCGCGCTGGCTGCGTACCTCGTCGAGGGCGGCGATCAGTTGCGCGTTCTGGGCGGCCAACTCGTCGAGGGCGCTGCCCGGGGCGTTCCGGCCGAGTTCGGCGCGCAGCTCGGCGAGACGCTCCGGGGTCAGCAGCTCGGCGGTGACCGGGACACGTCGGGACATCCTCACGACCGTATCCCCCTCCCCGGTCACGACGCCCAACATGTCCACCAACCGCGCCACCGCACCCGACTGCGGCTCGTACCGTCCGTCGGGCAGCGGGCGCACCGGGAGGAGGTCCACCCGCAGGTGCCGCCCATCACCAACGGCGTCGTGGACCACGGTGAATGTCACGTCCGCCCCGCCGACCGCGCGCAGCAGGTCCCGGGCCACCTCGCTGAGCGCCGTGGCGATGCGTACCTGGTCCTGGTGCTCCAGCCCGACCGCGGCGGCGACCTCACGGCCCCGCTGCCGGACCACGAAGATGTCGTGTTCGACCCGCAGCACCATCTGGAGCAGCGGCACCGCCCCGGTCACGACCACTCCCGGGCGACCAGGACGCACGCGTCGTCGCGGCGGGTGCCGGCGTCCCGCAGCAGCGACGCGGCCACCACGACGGGCGACCGGTCGGCGAGACCGGGATAGTCGGCGAGCTGCCAGCGGTCGACCACACCGTCACTGTGCATCACCAGCAGGGCGCCGGCCTCGAAGGGGTAGTCGTACTCCCGGACCGGGGGACGCTGGTGCCCGGCGATGCCCGGCAGCGAGACCAGGCCCCGGCGCTGGCCGTCCGCGCCGACGACGGCGGCGGAGATGTTGCCCAGTCCGGCGTAGCGCAGCACTCCGGCCGACGGGTCCGGCTCCGCGACGGCCAGCGCCGCGCCCCGGGTGTGGGACATCGCCCGGTGCAGGTGCTGGACCACTGCGGCTGGCGGCCCCGCCGGCGCCCGGCGGAACGCGTCGAGCGCGGCGTCGGTGGCGGCGGAGGCGAGCGGCCCGTGCCCCAGGCCGTCGCAGACCAGCACCTGCCGCCGGCTCTCCACGGTCCGCCAGGCGTACCCGTCGCCGCTGACCGACTCCCCGGTCAGCGGCCGGGTGAGCGCGCCGACCCAGGGCCGCTCCCGCCCACCGGCGCGGTCCGGCCAGACCTGGACGGCGAGGACCGTGCCCCGCCCCGGCCGGGAGTAGCCGTCGAACCAGCCGGCCTGCCGGACGATCGCGCCGAGACCGATGCCGAGCGTGCCCGTGGTGGAGTGTCCGTCCTGCGAGGAGACGGTCAGGTCGGCCATCCCCGGCCCGGCGTCGATCGCGACCAGCTCCACGCCGGCCTCCCGCTCGTGCCGGACGGGCCGCAGCAGCAGCATGCCGTCCTCGGCGTGCTTGACCAGGTTGCTGGTCAGCTCGGCGGCGACGATCGCCAGGTCGGCGGTGCGGGACTCCCCCAGGTCGAGCTGGTCGCCGAGCCGCTCGGCGGCCCGGCGCACCGCGCTGGCGGCGCTGCCGGTCTCCACCCGGAACCAGATGCCACGGTCGGGGACCACGTCCTCGGTCATCTGGACCACTTGGTGACCGTGATGCGGGTGCCCTCACCCACCGTGGTCTGGATGTCGAACTCGTCGACCAGCCGGCGCGCGCCGCTGAGCCCGAGGCCGAGCCCGCCCCCGGTCGTGTAGCCGTCGGTCAGTGCCAGGTCGAGGTCGGCGATGCCCGGGCCGCAGTCGGCGAAGACGATGTGTACGCCCCGCCGCGTCCCGTTGTCCACCGTGCCCACCTCGACGGTGCCGCCACCGCCGTACACCAGGGTGTTGCGGGCCAGTTCGCTCGCCGCGGTGACCACCTTGGTCTGGTCGACCAGCGAGAGCTTGACCGCCACCGCCACCGTACGCACCAGCTGCCGGACGCGCACCACGTCCTCGTCGCTGCGGATCGCCTGCGCCTGCGGCTGGCCCAGGTCGACGCCCGCGGTCATGACGAGGCCGTCGTATCGGCGTCCGGTTCGTCGTCGAACGCGAGCTCGTGCTCGTCCGCGCGCGCCGCCGCGATCAGCTCCATGGCCCGTTCGACGTTGAGCGCCGTCCGGATGCCGTTGAGGGACAGGCCCAGCTCGACGAGGGTGATGGCGACGGCGGGCCGCATCCCGACCACCACCGTGTCGGCGTCGAGCACCTTGGAGATCGAGGCGATGGTCGACAGCATCCGCCCGACGAAGGAGTCCACGATGTCCAGGGCGGTGATGTCGATGATCACGCCGTGGCAGCCGGTCGCGACGATCCGCTCCGCGAGGTCCTCCTGGAGCTGGACCGCCGTCTGGTCGGACATGTCGACCTGGATGGAGACCAGCAGGATCTCACCGATCTTGAGGATCGGCACCCGCTCCATCACGCCTCCCGGCGCGGCAGCCGGCGGCCGGTCTCGACCCCGGTGAGCCGGAGCACGTGCCGCAACGCGTCGGCGAGGCTGGCCTTGGTGGCGATGTCGCCGAGCTCGATGCCCAGGGCGACGATGGTCTGCGCGATCTGTGGCCGGATGCCGGAGATGATGCAGTCGGCGCCCATCAGCCGGGCGGCCACCACGGTCTTCAGGATGTGCTGGGCGACCTGGGTGTCCACCGCCGGTACGCCGGTGATGTCGATGATCGCGTACGGCGAGCCGGTGTCGACCAGGGTCTGGAGCAGCCGCTCCATCACCACCTGGGCGCGGGCCGAGTCGAGGGTGCCGACCAGCGGCACGGCGACGACGCCCTCCCAGAGCTTCACCACCGGGGTGGAGAGTTCGAGCAGCTGTTCCGCCTGGTCGGCGATGAGGCTCTCGCGGGTGCGGACGAAGCTCTCGAAGGTGAACAGGCCCATCTGGTCGATCAGCCCGGAGAAGGCGACGTAGTCGCGGAGCGTCCCGGAGCCGCCCTCGGCCTCCATCAGCTCCAGCAGCGCCTCCTTGAGCGCGAACACGCTGATCGCGGTCTCCGAGGCGGAAAAGCCCTGCCGGGCCCGGCCCCGCGACAGCTCGGCGAGCACGGCGCGCAGCTCGGTGGCCTGCTCGGCGTCGAGGTCGACGGCCCCGTGCTCGGCGGCGGTCACCATGCTGCCGTGCAGCTCCTGCACCTGCCGGCGCAGTTCCCCCTGGCTGAGTCGCCCGCGCAGCGACCCGGCGACGATCTCCGTCCAACGCTGCGTGATCCGCTCGGCATGACCTGTCAGCAGACTCGCGAGCCGGCCACTCTCCTCGGCGCTCAGCGCCATGGCAAACCCCCTTCGACCTGGACCGGCGGACTCTATCATCGGAGGCCGGGTCGCTAGTTGCCGCACGGCAAGCGAATGATGGTGGCCACCGGATACGGTCTCCCGTTCTGCGTACCACCCCGATCGTGGGATACCGTTTCCCCGATAACGGGAGGTCTGGCGAATGTCCTTGACGGTGCACACGGAACAGCGCGGCGACGTGGTCGTCGTGTCGGTCGCGGGCGAGTTGGACATGGCGACCGCACCGCAGTTGCAGGACCAGATCACCGACCTGCTCGACAAGGGCCGCAGCCGGCTCGTCTTCGACCTGGCGAACGTCTCGTTCTGCGACTCCACCGGGTTGTCGGTGTTCGTCCGCGCCAAGAACAGCTGCGACGAGGCCGGGGGCGTGGTGCGGCTGGCCGCCCCGCAGCGGGGGGTGCTGCGCATCCTCGAGGTGAGCGGCCTCGTCGAGGTACTGCACACCTACCCGACGGTCGACCAGGCTGTGGCGGGCGACCCCACGCCGGCCTCCTCCTGACCGTTCCTCCTCACGCCTCGTCCTCGATGTGCCGGGGGCGGGCGATCACCAGGCCCGCGGCGGTCTGCACGGCCAGCGCCGCCAGCAGGAACCCGATCGGCGCGGTCCATCCGCCGGTCGCCTCGTAGAGGATGCCCACCAGCAGCGGCCCCAGCGCGGCGATGACGTAGCCGGTGCTCTGCGCGAAGGCCGACAGCGCGACGGTTCCCTCGGCGGTCCGGGCCCGCAGGCCGATCACCGTCAGGATCAACGGGAACGCGCCCTGCCCGATCGCCAGCAGGGCCACCCAGAGCAGCGCCGCGCCGTGCGGGGCCAGGGCGAGCCCCAGGTAGGCCAGGGTCGACGCGGCGGTCAGCGAAAGCACCAGCGGGCGCAGCGTCCGCAGCCGGCCGGCCAGCGTCGGCATCAGCAGGGCGATGGGCACGCCGAGGGCGGTCACCCCGGCGAGCAGCAGCCCGGCCGTCTCCGGGTGGTAGCCGGCGTCGCGGAACAGCTGGGCCAGCCAGCCCATGATCGCGTACCCGCTGAGCGACTGCGCTCCGAAGTAGACCGCCATCGCCCAGCCGAGCCGGGTCCGGCCGGGCCGGATCCGGGTGCGGGGCGCGACGGCCTCCGTCGGGGTGGCCCGCCGCGCGGCGGCCCGCGCCCGCAGCGCCAGCGGCACCCACGGGAGCACGGCCACCGCGGCCAGCCCGGCCCAGACCCCGAGCCCGACCCGCCAGGAGCCGAAGGCGTGCGCCACCGGCACCGCCGACGCGGCGGCCACCGTCGTGCCCGCGGTGAGCGCCATCGTGTACGCCCCGGTGACGAGCCCGGTGCGGTGCGGGAAGTGCTGCTTGACCAGCATCGGCAACAGGATGTTCGCCACCGCGATGCCGGCCAGCGCCAGCGCGCTGGTGAGCACGAAGACCAGGGCGGAGTCGGTGACCACCCGCAGCACCTGACCGGCGGCGAGCGCGAGCATCGCGACCACCAGCACCCTGGCCGGGGCGAACCGGCGGACCAGCCACGGGGTGAGCGCGCCGAGCCCCGCGAAGGCGATGGTGGGCAGGGTGGTGACGAGGCCGGCCATCGCCCCGGAGAGCGCCAGGCCGTCCCGCACCTCGTCGAGCAGCGCCCCGAGGCTGGTCACGGCGGCCCGCAGGTTCACCGCGACCAGCAGCATCCCGACCAGCACCAGCACGCCCCCGGTGGCCGGGTGCGCGGGCCGGCCCGGCTTCGCCCGCTCCACGGCGGGGGTGACCGGCACGCCGTCCGGGGCCGGGATCGGGTCGGCGGTGGAGGCGGAGACGCCGGCGGTGGCGGTGGGTGGTGGCGGGGTCATACCGTTGAACCTACAATCATGGGATGAATTCCGGGCAGGAGTTGTAACCAGTGCCACCGTCGGTTGATTCCGCCACCGCGCCGCCCCGTGGGCACCGCGTTCGGCAGACCATCGCGCAGCTCAGGGAGCGGATCCTCGGCGGCGAGTGGCCGGTGGGTGGCCGGATCCCCACCGAGCCGCAGCTGGTCGCGGCGCTCGGCGTGGGGCGGAACACGGTCCGCGAGGCCGTGCGGGCGCTGGTGCACGCCGGGGTGCTGGAGTGCCGGCAGGGCTCCGGGACGTACGTGGTGTCGACCGACGAACTGGCCCCGGTGGTGGCCCGCCGGCTCACCGTCGACCGGGCGGCAGAGGTCGTCGAGGTGCGGCGCGCCTTCGAGGTGGAGGCCGCCCGGCTCGCCGCGCTGCGGCGTACGCCCGAGGACCTGGCCGCGCTCGACGACGCGCTCGCGGTGCGCGAGGCGGCCTGGCTCGGCGGCCGGGTCGACGAGTTCGTGGAGGCCGACGCCGCGCTGCACACCGCCGTGGTGGCGGCCGCGCACAACGGCATGCTCGCCGAGCTGTACGCCTCGGTCGGCGCCGCGCTGCGCAGCACGATCACCCAGTCGATGGGCGGCGCGCTGGAGCCGGAGCGCTACGTCGACCACTCCCGGCTGGTCGAGGCAATCCGCGCCGGCGACCCGGGCCGGGCGGCGATCGAGGCCGGCGCTTTTCTGGAGCCGCCACCCGGGGCATAGGTTGTGCCGGACGGAAGACCGGACACCTCGGGAGTACGGATGCTCAAGGGCTTCAAAGACTTCATCATGCGCGGGAACGTCGTCGACCTGGCGGTCGGCGTCGTCATCGGCGCCGCGTTCACGGCAGTGGTCACGCAGCTCACCAACTCGTTCCTCAAGCCGCTGATCGCGTTGATCACGCTCGTGATCACGGGTCGCGAGGGCGGCCTTCAGGGCACGGCGTGGAAGGTCCGGGGTGTCGAGTTCGACTGGATCAGCTTCATCAACGCGATCATCACCTTCGCGCTCACCGCGGCGGCGCTGTACTTCCTGGTCGTCTTCCCGATGAACAAGCTGGCCGAGCGGCGCAAGCGGGGCGAGGAGCCGCCGCCGACGGCGCCGAGCGAGGAGGTCAAGCTGCTCACCGAGATCCGGGACGCCCTGGTCGCCGCCGGCCACGCCACCCCCGGGCAGCAGCGCGGCGCGCTCGACGACGTGCTCGGCCGCCGGCAGGAACCGCCCACTCCGCGCTGAATCCGGCACAGGCACACCGGCCCCTGCGGGAATCCCGCGGGGGCCACACTTTCTCGTACGTATGTTCGATAGAGTCCCGCCATGGAGCAGCGGAAGCACTGGTGGAACGGGAAATGGGGCCGGCTGGCGCGGCGGGACGTGTTCCTCCGGGTGGACGCCGACCGGTGGCACGTCGAGCAGCGCGCCGGCGGCTCCGAGGGCGTCTCCCAGTTCTACGAGTACGACAGCGCCGAGGAGGCCGAGGAGACGGTCCGGGCGCTGCTCCAGGGCACCGACAGTTGGCGCGAACTCTCCCCCCGGCCACCGAGCGCCTGGTCCCCCGAGCTGTGAGGAAGGCCGGCGGGCGGGCGTTGGGCGCGGCGCGGGCGGTTTAGCCGGAGCGGGGGCCGGGAACCGCGCCAGAATGAATCAGGGCACCGAGCAGCAGGCGATGGTTTCCCGGGTCACCACGGGCATGCGGGTGGTCGACGTCGACGGCACCGAGGTCGGCACGGTCGACCTCGTGCAGCGCGGCGACCCGAACGCGGTGACCGTGCAAGCACCGACCGCCGATCCGGGCAGCAGCCTGGACGAGCTGATCGAGTCGACGGCGGTCGAGGAGCCGGACGTGCCGGCCGACCTGGCGGCCCGGCTGCTGCACAGCGGCTACCTGAAGGTCTCCACCGACCTGGCGCGCACCGGCGCGGTCTACGTGCTCGCCGAGCAGATCGCCACCGTCGCCGACGGCCGGGTACGCCTCGACGTCCCCGCCGGCGCCCTGCCCCCGGAGGAGTGACGCCGGCCTACCGGCCAGCCCCGGGCCGGTACGCCCGTACGCCGTCGAGCTGATGCCGTGGACGATCCAGCCCGACGGGCGTGGAGGGCCAGTCGTGCCGACCCGGGCGCGGGGGGTCAGTCGCCGCCGACCCGGGCGCCGCGCGGCGACGCGGCGCCGGCGGGGGAGTCCGACCCGACCGGAGCCGGCCGGAGCGACGCGGCCACCGGCTCGGGCGCGGTAGCCGGCTCGGGCGCGGTAGCCGGCTCGGGCGCGGTAGCCGGCTCGGGCGGGGCGGGCTGCGACGCGGCCGGGTCGTCGGAGCGGCGGCGGAAGAGCAGGAGCATCAGCCCGCCGGCAACCAGGCCCCAGAACGCGCCGCCCACGCCGAGCAGGGTCACCCCGGAGGCGGTGACCACGAACGTGACCACCGCGGCCTCCCGGGCGGCCGGTTCGGCCAGCGCCGAGGTGAGCGCGGTGGCCAGCGCGCCGAGCAGCGCCAGCCCGGCGACCGCCTCGATCAGCACCGGCGGGGCGAGCGCGATCAACGCGGTGGCCGCCCCGGCGCCCAGGCCGAGCAGGGCCAGCCCCGTGCCGGCGGTGACCGAGGCGATCCAGCGCCGGTCCGGGTCGGGGTGGGCATCCGGGCCGGCGGCCAGCGCGGCGGTGATGGCCGCGAGGTTGACCGCGTGCCCGCCGGCGGGCGCGGCGGCCAGGCTGGTCAGGCCGGTCGCCCGCAGCGCGGCCCCGAACGGCGGCCGGTAGCCGTAGCCGACCAGCACCGCCATCCCGGGCACGTTCTGCGCGGCCATGGTGACCAGGAAGAGCGGCAGCGCCAGGCCGACCATGGCGGAGACGCTCCAGGCCGGCGCGGTCAGCTCGACGGCGGGCAGCAGCCGCGCGCCCCCGAGGCCGGCGACCGGGGCGGTCAGCGCGATCGCCGCCACCGCCACGACCAGCGCGCCCGGCACCGCCCAGCGGCGCGCGAACCGGTGCAGCAGCAGCCAGGCCAGCACCACGGGCGCGGCCAGCCGGGGCACCTCGACCAGCGCGCGGACCGGGGCGGTGCACAGCGGCAGCAGGACGCCGGCCAGCATGGCGCCCGCGATCGGCCGGGGGATCGCCGCGACGGCCCGACCGAGCGCCGGGAACAGCCCGGCGGCCACGATCAGCACGCCCGAGACGAGGAACGCCCCGACCGCGACGGGCCACCCGCCGGGCACCGGGCCGGTGGCGACCAGCAGCGCCGCGCCCGGGGTGGACCAGGCGACGCTCATCGGGATCCGGTGCCGCAGGCCCAGCCAGACGGCGGAGATCCCGGACGCGACGCAGACCGCGAGCAGCCCGGAGGCGGCCTGCGCGTCGGTGGCGCCGACGGCCCGCAGGCCGGCCAGCACCACGGTGAACGAGCTGGCGAACCCCACCAGCGCGGTCACCACGCCCGCCAGCAACGGTTGTGTCCGTCCCGCCATCCCCACCCCGATCGTTCCGTTTACGGAACAAGAACCTGTAGCACGATAGCGGGGTGCCGCACCCGTCACCAGCCCGCCCACCGCACCCCGATCCGGGAGCCGACGCCGTCGGCCGCCGGGTACGCGCGCTGCGCGAGGAACGGGGGATGTCCCTGTCGACCCTCGCCCGGCTGGCCGGGGTGGGGAAGGCGACGCTCTCCGGGCTGGAGAACGGCACCCGCAACCCGACCCTGGAGACGCTCTACGCGATCACGGCGCAGCTCGGCGTGCCGCTGACGGCCGTGCTCTCGGGCCCGGCCGCCGGACCGACCGTCCGCGGCGCGGCGGTCACCGCCATCCTGCTGGAGGTCTTCGAGGACACCGACGCCACCTACGAGCTGTACCGGATGCTGGTCGCGCCCGGCCCGGAGCAGCTCTCCCCCGCGCACCAGCCGGGCGTCACCGAGCACGTCACCGTCTTCGCGGGCGTGCTGCGCGCCGGCCCGGTGGACGCGCCGCTGACGGCCGCCGCAGGCGAGCACCTGCGCTGGGCGTCGGACGTGCCGCACGTGTACGCCGCCGTCGGCGACGAGGAGGTCGCCGCCAGCCTCCTGCTCCGCTATCCCCGCCGCTGACCCCGCAGCACCGACGGCGCCGGGGCGGCCGGCCGGCGGTGGGGTCGGGCGCAGCGGCTCAACGGCCCGGCCACGCGCGGTGGGGGCGGGCGCGGCGGCTCAACGGCCCGGCCACCCGCGGTGGCGGCGGCCGGCCTGGCGATCCGGTCGCGCGGGGCGGCTCAGCCGTCGACCGGCGTCGGCGCCGGCAACCGCCGCCGCACCGCCCAGATCGCCGCCTCCGTACGCGACGCCGACCCGGTCTTGCGCAGCAGGTTGGACACGTGCACGGTGACCGTCCGCACCGAGATGCCAAGCGCCCGCGCGGCCTGCTTGTTGGACATCCCGGCGACCAGGCAGCCCAGCACCTCGATCTCCCGACCGGTCAGCTCTGCGTCGACCGGGTCGGCCGGCCGGGGCGCCACCGCCGCCGACCGCGCCGGTGCCGACCGGGCCGCCGTGGGCCGGGCCACCGCCGCCGACCGGGCCACCGCCGTCGACCGGGCCGGCGGTGCCGGCGGCGGCGGGCGGAGCAACGCCTCGGGCCCCTGGCCGGCGTGCGCGGCGAGCAGTTCGGTCAGCGCGTACGGGTTGCCGCCGGTGCGCCGCCAGACCGCGCGCGCCAGGCGACCGGACGGGCGCAGGTCGGCGTACACCTGGGTCAGCACCTCGGCGACCTCGGCCGGAAGCAGCGGTCCGAGGTGTTGGCGGACGGCGCCCCGGACGCCGCAGAGCCGGGCCAGCGCGCGGACCGCGAGGTCCGGCGCGACCGCGTCGGCGGCGGGCCGGGTGGCCACGACCAGCAGCGCCGGCAGGTCGGCGGCGGTGGCCAGCTCGCCGACCAGGTTCAGGCTGGCCGGGTCGAGGGCGTGCAGGTCCTCCACCACCAGCAGGGCCGGGCCGGCGCCGACCAGCAGCCGGACGACCCGCACCGCGAGCCGCAGCAGGGTGCCCGGCGCGTAGCGCTCGCGCGGCGCGGTGGGCTGCTGGGCCAGCCAGGCCAGCGCGTCCGGCGGCAGGTCGAGCCCGCTCGTGTCCCGACCGGTGAGAACGGCGGCCAGCCAGTCGTACGGGGCGGGGCTGTGCACCCGGGCCGCGCCGGAGAGCACCACCGCCGGGCGCGGGGCGAAGGCTTCCAGGGCGGCTGCGACCAGCAGCGACTTGCCCACCCCGGCCTCACCGGTGATCACCGCGACGGCCGGCGCGGAGCGCCGGGAATCGACCACGGTGGACCACGCCCGGTCGAGCTCGGCCAGCTCACCGGCGCGCCCGACCATGGACACCGGCATCATTCCCACACCCTACGCAGTAGTGCGTAGAGACGGCGGCAGGGTGTTCTTGGCAAGCTTGACCCCATGACGCTGATCCTCCGCTCGGCCATCCTCAACGACATCGGCCTGGTCCGCACCAACAACGAGGACTCCGCCCTCGCCGGTGACCGCCTCGTCGCGGTCGCGGACGGCATGGGCGGCCTGCCCGCGGGCGAGGTGGCGAGCGAGATCGTCATCCGCATCCTCGACGAGCTGAGCCCGCCGACCACCCCCGACGAGGCCGCCGACGCGCTGCGGGCCGTGGTGAGCACCGCCAACCGGCGCATCCACGCCGCCATCACCGTCGACCCGGCCCGCGACGGCATGGGTACGACGCTCACCGCCGCCCTGCTCGCCGGGGACGCGCTGGTGCTGGCCCAGGTCGGCGACTCCCGCTGCTACCTGCTGCGCGACGCCCAGCTCACCCAGCTCACCCGGGACGACACCTTCGTCCAGGCGCTGGTGGACCAGGGGGCGCTCTCGCCGGAGCAGGCACGCCACCACCCGCAGCGGTCGCTGGTGACCCGGGCGGTGCAGGGCGCGGACACGCCGCCCGCGATCGGGATGCTGACCGTGGCCGCCGGCGACCGGCTGCTGCTGTGCAGCGACGGCCTGTCCGACTACGTCGAGGACGCCGCGATCGCCGCGGCGCTGAGCACGTACGCCGACCGCCAGCAGTGCGGCGAGCAGCTCGTCAAGCTCGCCCACCAGGCCGGCGCGCCGGACAACGTCACCGTCGTGGTCTCCGACGTCACCGCCGTCTAGCCGCCCCGGTTCCCCGTGCGCGGGGATCCGTGCCGCCGGCTAGGTAGTTGCGCCATCTAGATGGTGTCGCTATGTTGCCGTGGTGGAATCCGACCGGCGTGGGCAGTGGCTGCGCGGGGTGCTCGACCTCTGCGTCCTGGCCCTGCTGCGGGAGGGCGAGTCCTACGGCTACCAGCTCGCGCACGCCCTCGACACCGCCGGCATCGGGCCGATCCAGGGCGGCACGCTCTATCCGGTGCTGCTGCGCCTGCAACGCACCGGCCTGGTCACCGCCGAGTGGCGGGAGGGCGAGTCCGGGCCCGCGCGCAAGTACTACCGGCTCACCGACAGCGGGTGGGCGGCGCTGCGCCAGGGCGGCAGCGCGTGGCTCGCGTTCGTCGCCCCGGTGAACGACATCGTCAAAAAGGGGGTCGACGGATGAACGCCGACGAGTGGCTGCGGGCGTTCGCGGCCGAGCTGGACCGACGCCGGGTCCGGGTGGACGCCGCCCGGCACGTGGTCGCCGAGGCCGCCACGCACCTGCGCGACAGCGGGGGCGACCCGTGGGTCGTCCTCGGCCGGCCGCAGGACTACGCCGCCGCGATCGTGGAGAGCATCGGCACCTCGCCCAACCCGCGTCCCGGCCCGGTCCGGCTGCACGCCCGGGCCATCACCAAGCGGTACGGGCGACGCACCGTGCTGCGCGACGCGTCGCTGACCGTCCGGGCAGGACAGATCGCGGCCGTGGTCGGGGCGAACGGCTGCGGCAAGAGCACCTTCCTGCGCATCTGCGCCGGGCTGGTCTCCCCCGACGCCGGGGACGTGACCGTCTCCGGCCGGCTCGGCTACTGCCCCCAGCAGGGCGGCACCGCCGACTTCCTACTGCCGGACGAGCACTTCGTGCTGGTCGGCGCCGGCCGGGGCGTGGCCCGGGGCCCGGCCCGTCGCGCCGGCCGGGCGGCGGCCCACCAGCTCGGCTGGGACGCCGAGGGCGACGTCCTCGCCCGGCACCTCTCCGGCGGCACCCGGCAGAAGCTGAACCTCACCATGTCCACCCTCGCCGAGCCGGACGTGCTGCTGCTCGACGAGCCCTACCAGGGCTTCGACCAGGGCACGTACGTCAACTTCTGGGACCAGTTGGCCCGGCTGCGCGACGAGGGGCGGGCGATCGTCGTGGTGACCCACCTGCTCAACCAGCTCGACCGGGTCGACCTCGTGCTCGACCTGACCCCGGCCACCCAGGGAGGGCGTCCGTGAACCGCCTCGTCACCGTCGCCGAGATGACCCTGCGGGAGCTGCTGCGCCGGCGGGGCGTACTCCTGCTCCTGCTGCTGATGCCGTTGGCCTTCTGGCTGATCCGGCGCGACTCCCACGTCGGGCAGTCGGTGCGGTCGCTGCTGCTCGGCATCAGCTGGGCGGTCAGCACCGCCGCGCTCTTCGCCACCGGCGCGGCCCGCGAGCTGGAGCCCCGGCTGCGGCTGGCCGGCTACCGCCCGCACCACCTCTACCTGGGCCGAATGCTCGGCCTGTGGGCGGCGGGGCTCCTCATCTCCGTGCCGTTCTTCGTGCTCACCGTGGTCGACGCGCCCGACCTGCGGCACGGCGGGGTGGCCGTCGCGATGCTCTGCTGCGTGGGAGTGGCCGCGCCGTTCGGAATGCTGATCGGCGCCCTGCTCCCCCGCGAGCTGGAGGGGACGCTGCTGCTGCTCACCGTCGTGGCGGTGCAGATGCTGATCGACCCGGCCGGCACGGGCGCGAGGCTCACCCCGTTCTGGTCCAGCCGGGAGATCGCCACCTGGGCGGTGGACCACACGGACTCCGGCTACCTGACCCGGGGGTCGCTGCACGGACTGGCCGTCACCGCGTTGCTGATCGTCACCGTGGCGGCCGTGTTCAGCGTCCGGCTGCGCCGCCGCCGGCACCTGCGCCACCTGCCGATCGGCTGACCGCCGCGGCGGTCGCTGACGCCGGGGCCAGGCGGACCACCCGGTCGCGCCGGCCGCTTCCGGCAATTGCGGTTGCGCCGACCCGGGAAGCCGGGATGGGATTGGCGGATGACCATCCGCCGGGTGCACTCCGAAGAGCGCCTGACCACCAGCTTCCCGCTCCAGGCGTACGCGTTCGAGACGTCGCCGTCCCGCCCCGGCCGGACGGAGGAGTACCGCGACTACCTGCCCTACAACGAGGGCAACCGGACGCTGGTCGTGGAGTCCGACGGCACGGCGGTGGCCGCCGCCTCGGCGGTGCCCATGCGGCAGAACCTGCGCGGCACGGTGCTGCCGATGGCCGGCGTCGCCGGGGTGGCCACCCACCCGCTGGCCCGCCGGCAGGGACACGTCCGGGCCCTGCTGCACCAGTTGCTCGACGAGATGCGCGACGAGGGGCATGCGCTGACCGCGCTCTGGCCGTTCCGGTCGTCGTTCTACGCCCGGTTCGGCTACGTCGGGCTGCCGAAGGCCCGCACGGCCACCTTCTCGCCGGCCGACCTCGGCGAACTGCTCCGCGCCGACCTGCCGGGCGAGGTGGGCTGGGAGCGGATCGGCGCGGGCTACCCGACCTGGCGCGAGTTCACCGAGCGCTGCCTGCGCGAGCGGCACGGCTTCGCGATCTTCCCCGACTACCGGGACGTCGGGCTGCGCGACCGCGACGAGCGGTGGCTGCTCACCGCCCGGGTCGGCGGGACGGTCACGGGCGCGGTGACCTACCGGATCGACGACCACGGCGGCACACTGGTCGCCGACGACCTGCTCGTCACCGACCCGGTGGCCCGCGCGCTGCTGTTGCGGTTCTTCGCCCAGCACGTCGACCAGGTGGAGCGGGTGAGCGTCCAACTCCCCGTCGACGAGGCGCCGGAGCTGTGGCTGACCGACCTGGCCGTGCACGTCGAGGCGCGGGTGGCCCGGCCGGGCTCGTCGGCGCCGATGGCCCGGCTGCTGTCGGTGGACGCGCTGGCCGGGCTGCCCACCGGGCCGGGCCGGGTGCGCGTCGAGCTGACCGGTGACCGTTGGCTGGCCGGGTCGTACCTGCTGGACGGCACGACCGGCGCGCTGGAACTGGTCACCGGCGCCGCCGCCACCGCCGGGGAGCCGCCCACCGCCACGTTGACCGCCGCCGGGATCTCGGCCCTGGCGTACGGGGTGCTCGACCCGGTGGAGGTGGGCCTGCGGGGGCTGGGCGAGGTGCCGGCGGACGCGGCGGCGGAGCTGCGCCGCCTCTTCCCGCGTCACCTGCCGTACCTGTTCGCCGACTTCTGACCCCGGTTGGCGGGCGCGCCGACGGGGTTAACAACTACTCGGGATTGAGTGGTCTTTAGCGTCCTTAGGGATGCTATGGTGATCGGGTGAACTTGAAGGAGTGGGCGGCATCTCAGGGCGTCGCGTATGTCACCGCGCGGCGGCAGTACGCGGCTGGGACGCTGCCCGTTCCTACTTACCGGCTGGGTCGACTCATCATGGTGGGCGAGCCGTTACCTGCTGCCTCGGCTGGCGTCGAGCGGGTGGTGGTGTACGCCCGGGT
>NZ_JBIDDG010000006.1:0-320620 GCF_043205005.1 Micromonospora sp. NPDC047620
GACTGCCGGGGTCAACTCGGAGGAAGGTGGGGATGACGTCAAGTCATCATGCCCCTTATGTCCAGGGCTTCACGCATGCTACAATGGCCGGTACAATGGGCTGCGATACCGTGAGGTGGAGCGAATCCCAAAAAGCCGGTCTCAGTTCGGATCGGGGTCTGCAACTCGACCCCGTGAAGTCGGAGTCGCTAGTAATCGCAGATCAGCAACGCTGCGGTGAATACGTTCCCGGGCCTTGTACACACCGCCCGTCACGTCACGAAAGTCGGCAACACCCGAAGCCGGTGGCCCAACCCCTTGTGGGAGGGAGCCGTCGAAGGTGGGGCTGGCGATTGGGACGAAGTCGTAACAAGGTAGCCGTACCGGAAGGTGCGGCTGGATCACCTCCTTTCTAAGGAGCACCTTCACCTGAAAGGGTGTAAGGAGCCCGCGACCTGCGAATGTCGGGTCGGGGTGCTCAATGGCGGAGACACTGGTTAGTCGGATGCCGGCAACGGTCACGGATGTCTAGTACACGCCCTTTGGGGTGTAGGAACGGTGGATGTGATGCGGCTGGGGTTCGGCGTTAAGCACCCTGTTGGGTCCTGAAAGAACAACCCGGTGGTTGTTTCTTTCGGAGCCATGGCCTTCACCTGTGGGTGGGGGATGGTTGCCAGGCATGGCCTGGTCTCGCATACCGTCGGCGGGTTGTCGGGCTGGTGTGGGGCTGTGGGTTGTGGGTTGGTCGTTTGTTGAGAATTGCACAGTGGACGCGAGCATCTTTGTGGTCAAGTTGTCAAGGGCGAACGGTGGATGCCTTGGCACCAGGAGCCGATGAAGGACGTGGGAGGCCGCGATAGGCCTGGGGGAGCTGTCAACCGAGCTGTGATCCCAGGGTGTCCGAATGGGGGAACCCGGCATCAGTCATGTGGTGTCACCTGCACCTGAACACATAGGGTGTATGGAGGGAACGCGGGGAAGTGAAACATCTCAGTACCCGTAGGAAGAGAAAACAAATTTAGTGATTCCGTGAGTAGTGGCGAGCGAAAGCGGATTGAGGCTAAACCGGCTGCGTGTGATACCTGTCAGGGGTTGCGTGGTCGGGGTTGTGGGACCCTGCGACACGAGCTGACACTCGTGTGAGGAGTTACAAAGCCAGTTGCTAGCCGAACAGTCTGGAAAGGCTGACCGTAGGCGGTGATAGTCCGGTAGGTGAAAGTGGCTGGTCTCCTGTGGGTGTTCCCGAGTAGCGGCGGACCCCTGTAATCTGCCGTGAATCTGCCAGGACCACCTGGTAAGCCTAAATACTTCCTGGTGACCGATAGCGGACGAGTACCGTGAGGGAATGGTGAAAAGTACCCCGGGAGGGGAGTGAAATAGTACCTGAAACCGTTCGCCTACAATCCGTCGGAGCCTTGCGGGGTGACGGCGTGCCTTTTGAAGAATGAGCCTGCGAGTTAGTGGCATGTGGCGAGGTTAACCCGTGTGGGGGAGCCGTAGCGAAAGCGAGTCTGAATAGGGCGATTCAGTCGCGTGTCCTAGACCCGAAGCGGAGTGATCTAGCCATGGGCAGGCTGAAGCGCGGGTAAGACCGCGTGGAGGGCCGAACCCACCAACGTTGAAAAGTTGGGGGATGACCTGTGGTTAGGGGTGAAAGGCCAATCAAACTCCGTGATAGCTGGTTCTCCCCGAAATGCATTTAGGTGCAGCGTCGCGTGTTTCTTGCCGGAGGTAGAGCACTGGATGGTCTAGGGGGCCCACAAGCTTACCGAAATCAGCCAAACTCCGAATGCCGGTAAGTGAGAGCGCGGCAGTGAGACTGCGGGGGATAAGCTTCGTAGTCGAGAGGGAAACAGCCCAGATCACCAGCTAAGGCCCCTAAGCGTGTGCTAAGTGGAAAAGGATGTGGGGTCGCATAGACAACCAGGAGGTTGGCTTAGAAGCAGCCACCCTTTAAAGAGTGCGTAATAGCTCACTGGTCAAGTGGTTCCGCGCCGACAATGTAGCGGGGCTCAAGCACACCGCCGAAGCTGTGGCATTCACATTTTTACCTCGCTTGGACGTGATTCCTTGTGCAGGTGTGTGGATGGGTAGGGGAGCGTCGTGCCGCGAGTGAAGCATCCGAGTGATCGAGGTGTGGACGCGGCACGAGTGAGAATGCAGGCATGAGTAGCGAAAGAAGGGTGAGAAACCCTTCCGCCGGATGACCAAGGGTTCCAGGGCCAGGCTAATCCGCCCTGGGTGAGTCGGGACCTAAGGCGAGGCCGAGAGGCGTAGTCGATGGACAACGGGTTGATATTCCCGTACCCGCGAAAGAGCGTCCCTGATGAACCTCGTTGTGCTAACCACCCGAACCTGGGGCGGTCTTCGGACCTAACTGGGGGAGCGTGGGAACCTGGCGGGTAGTAGTCAAGCGATGGGGTGACGCAGGAAGGTAGCTGAGCCCGGCCGGTGGTTGTGCCGGGGTAAGCGTGTAGGCCGTGCTGTAGGCAAATCCGCAGCACACATAGGCTGAGACGTGATGCCGAGCCGATTCAGGTGAAGTCAGTGATCCTATGCTGCCGAGAAAAGCCTCTAGCGAGTTCTTAGCGGCCCGTACCCCAAACCGACACAGGTGGTCAGGTAGAGAATACCGAGGCGATCGGGCGAACTGTGGTTAAGGAACTCGGCAAATTGCCCCCGTAACTTAGGGAGAAGGGGGGCCGGAGACGTGAAGCCCCGCGCGGGTGGAGCGTTGTATGGCCGCAGAGAGCAGGGGGAAGCGACTGTTTACTAAAAACACAGGTCCATGCGAAGAAGTAATTCGATGTATATGGACTGACGCCTGCCCGGTGCTGGAACGTTAAGGGGACCTGTTAGCTCTTCGGGGCGAAGCGGAGAACTTAAGCGCCAGTAAACGGCGGTGGTAACTATAACCATCCTAAGGTAGCGAAATTCCTTGTCGGGTAAGTTCCGACCTGCACGAATGGCGTAACGACTTCCCCACTGTCTCAACCACAGGCCCGGCGAAATTGCATTACGAGTAAAGATGCTCGTTACGCGCGGCAGGACGGAAAGACCCCGGGACCTTTACTATAGCTTGACATTGGTATCCGAATTAGCTTGTGTAGGATAGGTGGGAGCCGGTGAAGCTCATACGCCAGTATGGGTGGAGGCAATCTTGAAATACCACTCTGGTTGATTTGGGTATCTAACTTCGGACCGTTATCCGGTTCAGGGACAGTGTCTGGTGGGTAGTTTAACTGGGGCGGTTGCCTCCTAAAGGGTAACGGAGGCGCCCAAAGGTTCCCTCAGCCTGGTTGGCAATCAGGTGTTGAGTGCAAGTACACAAGGGAGCTTGACTGTGAGACTGACAGGTCGAGCAGGGACGAAAGTCGGGACTAGTGATCCGGCACTTGCGAGTGGAAGCGGTGTCGCTCAACGGATAAAAGGTACCCCGGGGATAACAGGCTGATCTTCCCCAAGAGTCCATATCGACGGGATGGTTTGGCACCTCGATGTCGGCTCGTCGCATCCTGGGGCTGTAGCAGGTCCCAAGGGTTGGGCTGTTCGCCCATTAAAGCGGTACGCGAGCTGGGTTTAGAACGTCGTGAGACAGTTCGGTCCCTATCCGCCGTGCGCGTAGGATACTTGAGAAGGGCTGTCCCTAGTACGAGAGGACCGGGACGGACGAACCTCTGGTGTGCCAGTTGTCCCGCCAGGGGCACGGCTGGTTAGCTACGTTCGGAAGGGATAACCGCTGAAAGCATCTAAGCGGGAAGCTCGCTTCAAGATGAGGTATCCCACCCACTTTGTGGGGTAAGGCCCCCAGCTAGACGACTGGGTTGATAGGCCGGAAATGTAAGCCCGGTAACGGGTTCAGTTGACCGGTACTAATAGGCCGAGGACTTGACTACTAAGCTGCTACGCGTCCACTGTGCAACTCTCGATGAACGAACAACAGACCACGTGTGGTGTTGTTTGATATGTCGATAGAGTTACGGCGGTCATGGCGGAGGGGAAACGCCCGGTTACATTCCGAACCCGGAAGCTAAGCCCTCCAGCGCCGATGGTACTGCACTCGGGAGGGTGTGGGAGAGTAGGACACCGCCGGACAATCTTTCGTTCAGGGCCACCCCAATCGGGGTGGCCCTGAACGCATTTGGTCGAGGCCGGGTCGCCACCGCGGCCCGCCGGCCCGCCGACGGCACCGCGCCGGTCAGCGGCGGGGACGCCGGGGGCCGGCGAGCCGCAGGGCGTTGCAGACGTCGACGACACCGCGCACGTCCCAGGCGATCTCGGCGGCCACCTGCCGGGCGTCCGGGCCCGCCACGACGCCCGTGAGGATGACGACCCGGTTCTGCGCGGTCACCACGATCTGCTGGCCGCGGGTGGTCCAGTCGCTGCTCAACCGCTGGGCGACCAGCGCGGCCAACCGGGCGTCCTCGTCGCCGGGCGCCGGCCGGGGCGACTCGGGACGGAACGCGCCATCGTCCGGGTACGGCCAGGGCATGAGCATGTGGGCGTCCTCTCGCCAGAGTGCGGGTGCGGGTGACCGTGTCGGCTCAGCGGGACGGCGTGTCGGCCGGCGCCGGGTGGCCGGCCCGGTCCGGTCCGACCACGGTGGCCGTCAGCCCGGCGGGCTCGCCCGCCCCGGCCGGGGAGAGCCGCCGGACGGCCTCCTCCGGGCTGACGAAGATCGGGAACAGGCCGTCCAGCCGCATGGTGTGCAGGACGGTGAGGATGAAGCGGGACGGGGCGGCGAGGCAGAGCACGGCGCCGCGTTCGCGGGCGTCGCGGTGGGCCCGGACGAGCAGGCCGAGCCCGTTCGCGTCGATCAGGTGGACCCGGGTCAGGTCGACCACGACGTGCCCGCAGACGTCGACCGCCTGCCGCAGCGCGGTCCGCAGGTCGTCGGCGATGTCGACGTCGATGTCACCGGAGGCGGTCGCCACGGCGACGTCGTCGAGGTGGTCCACCCCCAGCACCCCGCCGGCCACCTGGGTGCCGCGCCCGGCCTCGCCGCCGCGGCCGGCGTCCGGGCCGAGGAGGCTGCAGCGGGGGCAGCGGTGCGGGCCCGTCGCGAAGGGCGAGCCGCTCCAGCCGTGTTCGGCGACGAGGGTCCAGACGACCTCGGCGTCCGGCAGGACGCATGCGGTTCCCGTCGTCACGTCTCCGCAGCTGTCGCAGATCAGCGTCATCGAGTTGTCGTCCGGTACGACGGTCATGGCTTCCTCCACGGGAGGTCGGGCGAGGCGACGTGCCGGTCCACGACCGGCGGCGTCGGGTTGGAATCGAGGTCCGGCCGCGTCCGGCGGGCCGGCACGGGCGGGCGCCGGGGGCCCGCGGTGGCGGCCACGAGAGCGACGCCGAGGACGGCGGAGCCGGCCGGGACGGCCAGGCGCCACAGGCCGGACCGACCGGTGTCGAGGCCGACGATGCGGGCCAGGATGATGCCGAGGACGGCGGTGACGATGCCGGTCACCAGGGCCAGCCAGGCCGGCACCTCCCGCCGGCGGAGGAGCGCCAGCCAGCCCGTCGCGGCGACGAGGAGACCCACGGCGAGTGCGGTGAGGAGACCGGCGACGGTCATCTGCTCCCTCCTCCGCAGGATCGGTCGGCCGACGGCTGCCGCTCCGGCGGGCCCGGCCCGACCACGGTGAGCGGCGGACCGGCCCAGTGTCGTCCACCACCCTGGGCGGCGCCCGTGGCGCGGGCCACGCGGTTGTATGACAGTTGCGTGACAAAACCGTCGAACGCCGGACACGGTTGGGCGTTCGTGCCTGCCTTGGGGATGATGCGGGTTATGACGGGCGTGCTGGTGATCGAGGACGACGACCGGATCCGTCTGGCGCTGCTGCTCGCGCTCGAGGACGAGGGCTACGCCGTCCGGGGGGCGGCCACCGCCGAGGAGGGGCTGCGGATGCAGCGCCGGGAGCCGGCCGACAACGTGCTGGTCGACCTGATGCTGCCGGGCCTCGACGGCTTCGAGTGCATCCGGCAGCTACGCCGCGACGACGACGTACCCATCGTGGTGGTCAGCGCCCGCGACGACACCCACGACATCGTGGCGGCGTTGGAGGCCGGCGCCGACGACTACGTGGTCAAGCCGGTGGCGGTCAAGGAGCTGTCGGCGCGACTGCGGGCGCTGCGCCGCCGGGCCCGGGCGGTGCCCGCGCCCGTGCCGGTCCTCACGTTCGGCCCCTTGGAGATCAGCCCGGACGCGGGGGAGGTGCGTCGGGCCGGCCGACCGGTGCCGGTGACCCGCACCGAGTTCCGGTTGCTGTGCGAGCTGGCCGAGCACGCCGGCCGGGTGCTGTCGCGCCAGCAGCTGCTCCAGCGGGTCTGGGGCTACGACACCGGTGACGAGCGGCTCGTCGACGTGCATGTGGGCCGGCTGCGGCAGAAGATCGAGGACGATCCGGGCAGCCCCCGGCACCTGGTCACCCTGCGCGGCCTCGGCTACAAGCTGACCCGGTGAGGCGGCTCGGGCTGCGGGCCCGGGTGTCCGCCGGATTCGCCGTCGGCGCGCTGCTGCTGTCGGCGTCCATGGCGCTGGTCTCGTACGAGTTGACCAGGCGGTCCCTGCTCGACGAGCGGGAGCGCACCGCGGTGCGGGCGGCGTACTTCGACGCGGCGGTGGTGCGTACCGGGCTGGACACGGAGGACCCCGACGTCGTGGAGGTGCTGCGGTCCCTCGACACCGGCGGCAACCGCCGACCGCTGTTGCACCGCGGCGACGACTGGTACGCCCGCACCGCCGACGCCGGCCTGACCGCCGCCATCCCGGTCGACCTGCAGCAGCTCGTCCGGGCGGGGGAGCCGGCCGTGCAGCGGGTGCGGGTCAACGGCCAGCCCACCCTGCTCGTCGGCCTGCCGCTGGCCCCGTCCACCAGCTACTACGAGCTGACCTCGCTGCGCGAGCTGGACGAGACCCTCCAGGTCCTGGCGCTCGCGCTGACCGCCGTCGCCATCGTGGTGTCCGGCTCCGGCGCCGCCCTGGGCTGGTACGCCACCCGGCACAGCCTGCGCCCGTTGACCGCGGTGGCCGACGCCGCCCAGGAGATCGCCGACGGCAACTTCTCCGCCCGGCTCGCGCCCACCACCGACCCGGACCTCACCCGCCTCTCCACGTCGTTCAACCACATGGTCGACCAGCTCTCCCAGCGCATCGAGCGGGATCGCCGCTTCGCCGCCGACGTCAGCCACGAGCTGCGCTCGCCGCTGCAGACCCTGGCGGCGGCGGCCAGCGTCCTGGCCCGCCGCCGGGAGCACCTCGACGACCGGACCGCCACCGCGGCCGGCCTGGTGGCCGACGAGATCACCCGGTTCCAGCAGCTGGTCAACGACCTGATCCAGCTCGCCCGCAGCGACCAGCCGGCGGACCGGGGGCCGGTCGACGTGGCGGCGCTGGCCCGCCGGGTGTGCCAGGCGCGCGGGCTGCCGGGCGCGCTCGTGCACGCGGCCGGCGGGGCCGCCACGACCTGGCTGGTCGACCAGCGCCGCGTCGAGCAGATCCTGGCCAACCTGGTCGACAACGCGGTCCGCCATGGCGGTGGCCCGGTGGCGGTGCGGCTGTCGCAGCGGGGCGGGACGGGCATCGTCGAGGTCGACGACGAGGGGCCGGGCGTGCCCCCGGCCGACCGGGACGTCGTCTTCGACCGTTTCGTCCGTGGCCGTGCCGCGCACGCCCGCGCGGCCGGCGACGGCACCGGCCTCGGGCTCGCCATCGTCGCCCAGCACGCCGCCGCGCACCGGGGACGCGCCGGTGTGGGCGACCGTCCCGGCGGGGGCGCCCGCTTCCGGGTCGAGCTGCCCGGTGTGTCATCGTGAGCCGCCGCGCGCGCCAGCCGGGACGGTGGCGGGGCACCGGTGCTGCGCTCGTCGCCCTCATGCTGCTCGTCGGCTGCGGCGTCCCGACGGAGGACGCCCCCCGCACCGTGGCGCCCCCGCCCGGGCCGTTCCCCACCTCGGGCACGCTCGTGGCGACCCCGACCCCGACCCTGACGGCGGGGCGGGCGACGGCGGTGCTCTGCTTCGTCCGCGACGACCGTCTGGTGCCTGTCGAGCGCCGAGTGGACGCCACGCCTACCGTCGACGCCCAGCTCCAGCAACTGCTCGCCGGCCCGACCACCGCCGAGCGCGACAGCGGCCTCAGCACCGCCCTGCCGGGGGCCGTCGAGGCCGCCGTCGCCCGGCCCCGGGGCATCGACGTCGAGGTCGACGTCGGTGAGGCAGGCGACGAGACGGGCCGCAGCGACGAGGTCCTCGCCTTCGGCCAGATCGTCTGCACCCTGACCGCCCGCTCCGACGTCGACACCGTGGCGTTCCTGCGGGGTGGGGCGCCGCTCGGGGTGCCGCGCGCCGACGGGTCGCTGTCCCGGCGCCCCCTCACCGTCGCCGACTACGCCGACCTCGTCGCGCCCCGGTGACGGCCGGCCTCCCGGCCAGGCGGAGCCGACGGGTCGCCTGCGGCGGCAGGCAAGAGCAGGCGGGCCGCCCCGGTCGGCCGGCACCGCAGCAGGCGGGCCGACCGCCACCGGAGCAGGCGGCCCGCGGACCGGCACTGGAGCAGGCGGGCCGACCGCCACCGGAGCAGGCGGCCCGCGGACCGGCACTGGAGCAGGCGGCCCGCGGACCGGCACTGGAGTAGGCGGCCCGTGGACCGGCGGGGGCCGGGACTGGGCAGGGTGCCGAAGGCCGTCGCCCCCGGTCAGCCCTCTGGGGTGCCGGGGGTCATCCGCTGAAGGCGGTCAGGAACCGGTCGCGGAAGGCGTCCATGGGCCAGACCGGGGCGCCCGGGCCGGGCCGCAGGCCGTCGGTCCAGCCCCAGCCCGCGATCCGGTCCAGCACGGCCGGATCGCGGGCGACGACGGTGACCGGCACATCCCGGCCGGCGCCGTCGCCGGTGACGACCGGGGCAGGCTGGTGGTCGCCGAGGAACACCAGCACGAGGTCGTCGTCGCCGTGTCTCTCCACGTAGGACACGAGGGCGGCCAGCGAGTATCCGACGGCCCGGCGGTAGCCGGCACGCGCCTGCGACGACGGGCTCTCCTCGGCCGCCCCGTGGAAAACGCTGCCGTCGCCGACCGCCGCCCAGTCGACCAGCCGGGGGATCTTCGTCCAGGGGGAGTGGCTCGACACGAGCGCGATCTCGGCCATCACCGGCGCCCGGTCCGCCCGAGCCCGCTCCAGGCGCTCGAAGGCGGCCAGCGTGTACTGGTCGGGCATCGGGGCGTAGCCGAACCTCGGCCCCCGGTAGCCGAGGCCGCGACCGTCGTAGAAGCGCTGGTAGCCGAAGAAGGCGCCCTCCGGCCAGGGTCGGGTGGCGGCCGGCATCACGCCCACCGTGCGCCAGCCGGCCCGCCGGAACGCGCCGCCCGTCAACCGGTCGCTGGCCAGCAGGCTGCGGTGCCGCTGCTCGGTGTCGATCCACAGCCCGGACAGCAGCGTGGCGTGGGCCAGCCAGCTGCCGCCGCCAACCGTCGACGAGGTGAGGAAACCGCTGCGGGAGGCGTAGCCGGCCGCGCGCAGGCGGCGGTCCCCGTCGGCGAGCACCGCGCCGACGGCCGGGGCGAACTCCGGGTCCTCCACCGCGTCGCGCCCGTAGCTCTCCACGAAGGCGACCACCACGTCCTTGCCCCGCAGCGCGGTCAGCAGCCGGTCGCCGGGGACGTCCCGGAACGGATCGGCCCCGACCTGGGCCGCGAAGACCTCCCGGTCCCGCAGCCGGGCGCGTACCTCGCGCGCGTGGCCGCCGACCAGGTCGGTGGCGGCCGTGTCGGCGACCGGTACGCCGGGGACGATCCGCACGCCGAACGCGGCGCAGGCCAGCCACACGACCACCAGCGCCGCGACTCCCCGCCGCGTGGCCGTGCGGCGTCGGACCAGCAGGCGGGTCAGCCGCAGCACGGACCGCGTCGTCCCGACGACCAGGGCGGCGAGCAGCAGCACGGCCGCGACGACCGCGCCGGTCGCGCCCGCCCGGCCCATCGAGTCGGTGAGGAACCCGACGGCGTCGTCGAGCAGCGCCCAGTCGAGCACCAGGTCGAACGGGCGGCCGAGCGCCGCGAGGAAGCCCAGGTCGGCGACCTTCAGCACGGTCAGCAGGCCGAGCAGCGCGCCGGCGAGCGCCGCCACCGGCCGCCGCGCCCGCGCCGGCAGGGCGAGCAGCAGGGCGACGGCGAGCAGCCCCTCCAGGGGGATCCGCACGAACCCGCCGGGCGTGAGCCGACCGGGCTGGTGCGGCACGGTCAGGGCGGCCAGCACCAGCAGGGCGGCCGACGCGGTGGTCGCCCGCGCCGCGACCCGGCGCGCTCTCCGCCGAGCCCCGACCTGCCCGGGGGTACGCGCCGTCGAGTCGCGGTCGGTCGGCGCGGGCGGGCGGCGGTCGGTCGCGGGCGGCGGCGGGTCCGGGCGCGTCGCGGGCGGCGGCGGGTCCGGGTGCGGCGCGGGCGAGGGGCGGTCAGTCACGGGCGGCGACGAGTTCCCGGTGTACCGGCGACGGCCGCGCGCCGACCGGGCTCGCCGACCCGGGCCGCCGGGGCGGGGCCGCTCGGGCGGGCCGGTGCCGCCACAGCCAGCCGACGTCGCGGCCGAACGACTCGACGAGCAGGGCCAGCGCCACCACCAGCACGAGTACGCCCCCCGGCCCCGGCAGTACCCCGGTCGCCGCCACCAGCAGCAGGACGCCCTGCGCCGCCGCGACGACCTTGCGCCAGTACCGCGCGGGCAGCGGCCGGCGCATCCAGGGCAGCGCCCAGCCCGCGGCGACGAAGGCGTACCGCATGGCGCCGAGGAGGAGCACCCAGCCGCCCACGGCCGGTGCGACGTGCAGGCCGAGGACGAGGATGAGGAACGCGTCGACCTCCATGTCGAAGCGCGCCCCGAGCGCGCTGGCGGTGCCCGTACGCCGGGCCACGTACCCGTCGACCGCGTCGAGCGCCAGCGCCACGGCGGTGAGGGCGACCAGCACCCCCACCGGCGCGGCCCGGTCGACGGCGGCCGGGAGCGCGTCCACGGTCAGCGCCGTCACGCCACCGACGAGGAGGGCCCGGGCCAGCGTCACCCGGTCGGCCGGCCCGAGGACGTGCCCCGCCGCGCGGCTCAGCCCGCAGCTGAGCGCCAGGCACAGCACCGCCCCGTACGCGGTCCCGGCGAGCCAGCCCGCCGGCCCGAGGCCGACCGCGCCGGCCAGCCCCGCCAGCAGGACGATCTGGACGACGAACCCGATTGCCGGGCCTTTTCGAACCGTGGGCACCGTGCCTCCGTGTCTATGACCGATGACTCTCGACAGGAAACACGGGAAATGCCGCCGTCCGGTTCGCTCCGGACGCGGGTGAGGGGGAACCGGTGACCCGCGAGGCGCGCGCCTTCTGGCTCCGTACGCCCGGCGAGGGCGAGATCCGGGCGGTGCCGCTGCCCGTCCCCGGCCCCGGCGAGGTGCTCGTGCGCAGCCGCTACTCCGGTGTCAGCCGGGGCACCGAGACCCTGGTCTTCGCCGGCCGCGTCCCCGCCGACCAGCACTCCGCGATGCGCGCGCCGTTTCAGGAGGGCGACTTTCCGGCACCGGTGAAGTACGGCTACCTCAGCGTGGGCGTGGTCGAGCAGGGGCCGGCCGAGCTGCGCGGCCGGACGGTGTTCTGCCTGCACCCGCACCAGACGGCGTACGTGGTCCCGGCCGAGGCGGTGGTGCCCGTACCGGATGCGGTGCCGCCGGCCCGCGCGGTGCTCGCCGGGACCGTGGAGACCGCGGTGAACGCGCTCTGGGACGCCGCGCCCCTGGTCGGTGACCGGGTGAGCGTGGTCGGCGGCGGCATGGTCGGCTGCTGCGTCGCGGCCCTGCTCGCCCGCTTCCCCGGCGTGCGGGTCGAGCTGGTCGACGCCGACCCGGCCCGGGCGGAGGTCGCCGCCGCGCTCGGCGTCGGGTTCGCCCCGCCCGCGCGGGCCGTCGGCGGGCGGGACCTCGTGGTGCACGCGAGCGCCACCGCCGCCGGCCTGCGGCGGTCGCTGGAGCTGCTCCGCCCCGAGGGCACGGTCGTGGAGCTGAGCTGGTACGGCGACCGGACCGTCGACCTGGCGCTGGGCGGGGCGTTCCACTCCGGACGGCTGACCATCCGCAGCAGCCAGGTGGGCGCGGTCGCGCCGGCCCGGCGGGACAGCCGCACCTTCGCCGACCGGCTGGCGCTGGCCCTGGACCTGCTGGCCGATCCCGCCTTCGACGCGCTGCTGACCGGGGAGTCCCCGTTCGCGGAGCTGCCCGACGTGCTTGCCCGCCTGGCCGCGGGCAGCCTGCCCGCGCTGTGCCACCTCATCACCTACGACGGGAAGTGATCCGTGTTCAGCGTTACCGTCCGTGACCACATGATGATCGCGCACAGCTTCCGGGGGGAGGTGTTCGGCCCGGCGCAGCGCCTGCACGGGGCGACCTTCGTCGTCGACGCCACCTTCCGCCGCGCCGACCTCGACGCCGACGGCGTCGTCGTCGACATCGGACTGGCCACCGAGCAGCTCAGGGCCGTGCTCGGGGAGCTGACCTACCGCAACCTGGACGACGAGCCGGCCTTCGCCGGGGTGAACACGACCACGGAGGTGCTCGCCCGGACGGTCGCCGACCGCCTCGCCGAGCGGGTGCGGGCCGGCGACCTCGGCGCGGGCGCCCGCGCGCTCGCCGGCATCACCGTCACGCTGCACGAGTCGCATGTCGCCTGGGCCAGCTACGAGCGGCCCCTCTGAGGCCCGGGTGGGCGACCACGAGGCCGCAGCGGGCGGAAGCGGGGCCGCGTCGGGCGACCACGAGGCCCCGCCTGGCGGAAGCCGGGCCGCGCCGGGCGGAGGCGTGGGCGTGGCGGGCGGAGGCGTGGGCGTGGCGGGCGGAGGCGTGGGCGTGGCGGGCGGAGGCGAGGGCGTGGCGGGCGGAGGCGAGGGCGTGGCGGGCGGAGGCGAGGGCGTGGCGGGCCCGACGGTCGCCCGGCGCCGCCGGGCGACCGTGCACGTCGTGCTGCCGAACGACATCGACGACCCGGCCACGCCGAGCGGCGGCAACACGTACGACCGCCGGCTCTGCCGGGGCCTGTCGGCGGCCGGCTGGGCGGTCCGGGAGCACGCCGTGCCCGGCGACTGGCCCCATCCCGACGCGTCCGCGCGTGCCGGGCTCGCCCGGCTGCTCACGGCGCTGCCCGACGGGGCGGTGGTCCTGCTCGACGGGCTGGTCGCCTCGTCCGCGCCGCAGGCGCTGACCCCGCAGGGCCGGCGGCTGCGCCTCGTCGTCGTGGTGCACATGCCGCTGGAGCACGACGACGAGGGCGCGGCCCTGAGAGCCGCCGTCGCGGTGGTCACCACCAGCGAGTGGACCCGGCGGCGGCTGCTCGGCCGGTACGCGCTGCCCGCCGACCGGGTGCACGTCGCCCCGCCGGGTGTCGACCCGGCCCCGCCCGCGCCCGGGACGCCGGCCGGCGGGAACCTGCTCTGCGTCGCGGCGGTCGCCCCGCACAAGGGGCACGACGTGCTGGTGGAGGGCCTGGCGGCGGTCGCCGACCTGCCGTGGGACTGCGTCTGCGTGGGCGCGCTGACCCGGGACCCGGGGTTCGTGGCGCGGCTGCGCCGGCAGGTGGTCGGGCACGGCCTCGCCGACCGGGTGCGCCTGGTCGGCCCGCGCACCGGGGCGGCCCTCGACGCCGCGTACGCCGCCGCCGACCTGCTGGTGCTGGCCTCGCGCCGGGAGACGTACGGGATGGTGGTCACCGAGGCGCTCGCGCGCGGGATCCCGGTGCTGGGCACCGCCGCCGGCGGGCTGCCCGAGGCCCTGGGCCGCGCGCCGGACGGCGCGCCGCCGGGCCTGCTGGTGCCGCCCGACGACCCGGCGGCCCTGGCCGGCGCCCTGCGGCGCTGGCTCGGCGAGCCGGGGCTGCGCCGGCGGCTGCGGCGGGCGGCGCGCGACCGGCGGGAGACGCTCGACGGCTGGCCGGTCGCCGCGACGGTGGCGGGCGCCGTGCTGGAAGGGGTGACGACCGCATGACCGTGGAGCTGCCGCCGCACTTCGCGGACTGGCTGACGCTGCGTGAGCCCGCCGACGCGGCGGCCCGCGCCGGGGACCTGGTGGACCTCGCCCGCCGCCGGTTGGCCCCCGGGCCGCTGGTCGTGCACGACCTCGGCACGGGCACCGGGTCGATGGGTCGCTGGCTGGCCCCGCGACTGCCCGGCCCGCAGCACTGGGTCCTGCACGACCAGGACGCCCACCTGCTGGCCCGCGCGGCCGCCGGGCTGCCCCGGGCCGCCGACGGCGGCCCGGTCACCGCCGAGGTCCGGCGCGGCGACCTCACCCGGCTGTCCGCCGCCGACCTGGCCGGCGCGTCGCTGGTGACCGCGTCCGCGCTGCTGGACATGTTCACCGCCGAGGAGGTCGAGCGCCTCGTCGCGGCCTGCGCCGGGGCCGGCCGCCCGACGCTGCTGGCCCTCTCGGTGACCGGCCGGGTGCGGCTCACCCCGGCCGACCCGTGGGACGCGGAGATCGCCGCCGCGTTCAACGACCACCAGCGCCGCACGGTCGGCGGGCGCGTCCTGCTCGGGCCCGACGCCGTCGACGCCTGCGCGGCGGCGTTCGCCCGGCACGGCGTCGACGTGGCGCTGCGGCCCAGCCCGTGGCGGCTCGGCCCGGAGCAGGCCGCACTGGCCGGCGAGTGGTTCACCGGCTGGCTCGACGCCGCCCGCGAGCAGCGGCCCGAGATGGTCGGCCAGACCCGGGCGTACGCCCGCCGGCGCCGCGCCGAGATCGCCGCCGGCCGGCTCGGCGTGCTGGTCGACCACCTGGACCTGCTGGCGGGGTGTGGCTGAACCCGGGAGGTGTCCGGTGCGTGCCTACCGACAGGAAAACCGCCGAGGGAGGGCCGAGGTGGAGGCGACGTGACCGCGCCGGCGCGGCGGTTCGGGGCGTGGGCGCCGGCCCTCGGCGGCCTGGCCGTGCTCCTCGTGCTGCTGGGCTGGCTGGGCGCCGGCCCGTTCCTCGACGGGCTCCGGCTGATCGACGCCCCGGCGCTGGCCGCCGCGCTCGCCATCGGGGCGGTGACCACCGTCTGCTGCGCCTGGCGGTGGAGCCTGGTGGCCGGGGGACTGGGGGTGCGGCTGCCGCTGCCGACCGCGGTCGCGCACTGCTACCGCGCGGTGTTCCTCAACGCGACGCTCCCCGGCGGGGTGCTGGGTGACGTGCACCGGGCGGTGCGGCACGGCCGCGACGTCGGCGACGTCGGCCGGGGCGTCCGCGCGGTGGTCTGGGAGCGCACGGCCGGGCAGGTGGTGCTGGCCGCCGTCGCGGTGGTCGTGCTCGCCGCGTTCCCCTCCCCGGTCCGGCCGTACCTGCCGGCCGTCGGCGCGCTGCTGGTGGCGGCCGGGCTCGGCGCCGTCGTGCTGGCCCGCGCGCTGCCCACCGCCGGGCCGTCGCGGTGGGCGCGGGCGGCCCGCGCGGCGACGGCCGACGTCCGGGCCGGGCTGCTCGCCCGCCGGACCTGGCTGGGGGTGCTCGTGGCGTCCACCGTGGCCGTCGCCGGCCACCTGGCCACGTTCGTGCTGGCCGCACGCACCGCGGGCTCCACCGCGCCGCTGACCCTGCTGGTGCCGCTGACGCTGCTGGCCCTGCTGGCCATGGGGGTGCCGGCGAACGTAGCCGGCTTCGGCCCCCGGGAGGGCGTGGCCGCGTGGGCCTTCGGCGCCGCCGGCCTGACCGCCGCCGAGGGCGTGGCCACCGCCACGGTGTACGGGGCCCTGGTGCTCGTCGCGAGTCTTCCCGGCGCCGCCGTCCTGGTGGCCCGTCGTGTCCGCGTGCCCGCCGGCACCGTCTGACGAGGAGTCCGATGTCCGAAACCCCGCCCGCCGCCACGGTCCGTACGCAGGTCACGGTCCCGTTGAGGTTCCCCGACGGATACGCCACCACCGCGCGGGTGTTCTCCTTCGACGGCCTGGCCGACGGCCGGGAGCACCTCGCGTTCGGCCTCGGTGACCGGGCCGGCCCGCGCGACCGGGGGGCGGCGCCCCCGTCGTCGCCGCCGCTGGTGCGCCCGCACAGCGAGTGCCTGACCGGGGACGTGTTCGGCAGCCAGCGCTGCGACTGCGGCCCACAGTTGCGCGAGGCGGTCGAACGCATCGCCGCCGCCGGCGGCTACCTGCTCTACCTGCGCCAGGAGGGACGCGGCATCGGCCTGTACGCCAAGCTCGACGCGTACGCGCTGCAGGACGCCGGGCTGGACACGTACGAGGCGAACCTGGCGCTGGGGCACCGGCCCGACGAGCGGGACTACACCGTGGCCGCGCAGATGCTCGCCGCCCTGGGCGTGGAGCGGGTCGCGCTGCTGAGCAACAACCCGGACAAGGCGGCGCAGCTCGGCCGCCTCGGGGTGGTGGTCGCCTCGCGGGTCGCCACCGGGGTCCACCTGTCCCCGGCCAACGCCGGCTACCTGGCGGCGAAGGTCAGCCACGGCGACCACGCCCTCGACCTCCCGCTCGTCCGTGACTGAGCGCCCGTACGTCCTGCTCAGCTGCGCGACGTCGATGGACGGCTACCTGGACGACGCGAGCGGGCAGCGGCTGGTGCTGTCCAACGAGGCGGACCTGGACCGGGTCGACGAGGTCCGGGCCGGCTGCGACGCGATCCTGGTCGGCGCGGGCACGGTCCGGCGGGACAACCCGCGCCTGCTGGTCCGCTCCGCGCGGCGCCGCGCCGCCCGCCTCGCCCGCGGCCTGCCGGCCTCACCGCTCAGGGTGACGTGGACGGGCTGCGGCGACCTGGACCCGGCCGCCCGGCTCTTCACCACCGGCGACGCCGACCGGATCGTACACTGCGCCACCTCGACGGTGGAGAAGACCGCGGACCGGCTGGCCGGCCTGGCCACGGTGGTGGACGCGGGCGAGCCCGTGGACCCGGCGCGGGCGCTGGCCGACCTCGCCGCGCGGGGCGTGCGCCGGCTGATGGTGGAGGGCGGGGCGAGCGTGCTCGCGCAGTTCCTCACTGCCGGCCTCGCCGACGAGTTGCACCTGGTGGTGGCCCCGTTCTTCGTCGGCGACCGCCGGGCGCCCCGGTTCGTCGGCGACGGCCGCTTCCCGTGGCACCCCGGCCGCCGCGCCCGGGTGGCGGAGGCCCGCCAGATCGGCGACGTGGTGCTGATCCGCTACGCCCTCTCGGCGCGGTGCGACGGAGGCTGAGCCCACCCGGCGTTGCCCGGGCGCCCGCCGGCCGGACTGTGCACGGACGGGCCTGGTGGCACGTGCGGCGCGGCCCCGTCGCCTGGGCCCGGGGAGCGGCTCCGGCGGTCAGCGGCGTGCCTCGAACGACTCCCGGTCGAGGAACATCAGCCGGGCCCGCTTGTCGGGCAGGTCGATCAGCGGGCCGGCGACGAAGCCGGTCCGCAGCAGCCGGTCCACCGCCTTGTCGTTGCGCGCGTCCGGCTCCATCACGATCCGCCGGCGCAGCGGGTCGGCGAAGACGAAGCCGAGGAACACGCCCAGCAGCGCGCCTGTGAAGCCCCGCTCGGTCGTGGTCGGCGGGCCGATCAGCAGGTGCGCCCCGTGGTCGCCGGGCCGGACGTCATAGCACTGGCCGACCGGGTCGGCCGCCGGCTCGTACGTCTGGAACAGCGCGACCGGCACGCCGTCGCGGTGCACCAGCCACGCGTGGTGGGTGGTCAGCGAGTCCAGGTAGCGGTAGATCTCGGCGACCCGCTCGCGACCGGCGTCGCGCATGCCCCAGAACCGGGCCCGTTCCTCGCTGACCCAACCGTGGATCAGGTCGACGTCGGTGTCCGGGTCGACGGGGCGGATCGCCACCCGGCCGAACCCGTCGACGTCCTGTCCGTAGGTGTTGGTCGCCTCACGCATCGCGCCCACCGTACGACGATTCCGGTCGATGCGCCCGGACGTGGCCCCCGTGGCGCCCGGCCGGCGCGAGGCGGGGGCTCACGCCGGGTCCCCGCCGGCGACCGCGACCGCCGGGGCACCCGCGCCGGCCCGGCGGCGGGCGGCGGGGACGACCAGGGGGGTGCCGGTCTCCGGGTCGTCGATGACCCGGCAGGGCAGCCGGAAGACCTCCTCGACCAGCTCCGCGGTGACCACCTCCCGGGGCGGGCCGGCGGCGACCACCCGACCGTCGCGCATCGCGATCAGGTGCGTCGCGTAGCGGGCGGCGTGGTTGAGGTCGTGCAGCACCGCCACCAGGGTGCGGCCCTGCTCCTCGTGCAGCCGGGCGCAGAGGTCGAGGATCTCGATCTGGTGGGCGATGTCCAGGTAGGTGGTCGGCTCGTCCAGCAGCAGCAGGGGCGTCTGCTGGGCCAGCGCCATCGCGATCCACACCCGCTGCCGCTGCCCGCCGGACAGCTCGTCGACCGGCCGGTCGGCCAGGTCGGCCACCCCGGTCGCGGCCATCGACTCGGCGACCACCCGCTCGTCCTCGCGCGACCACTGCCGCAGCAGCCCCTGGTGCGGGTACCGGCCGCGCGCGACGAGTTCGGCGACGCCGATGCCGTCCGGGGCGACGGACGTCTGCGGCAGCAGGCCGAGGGTGCGCGCGACGCCCCGGGCCGGCAGCCGGTGGATGTCCTCCCCGTCCAGCAGCACCGCCCCGGCCGTCGGCTTCAGCAGCCGGGACAGGGCGCGCAGCAGAGTCGACTTGCCGCAGGCGTTGGGGCCGATGATGACGGTGAAGGAGCGGTCGGGTACGGCGACGCTCAGGTCCTCGGCGATGGTCCGCCGTTCGTAGGCGAGGGTCATCGCGCTGCCGCTCAGCCGGGACTGCATGCTCCGTGCTCCGTTCTCGTCGTGGGTGACCCGCCGGCCGTCCCCGGTCACAGCCGGCCGGCCCGGCGTTCGGTGGCGAGCAGCCAGATCAGGTAGGCGCCGCCCAGCACCCCGGTCACCACGCCCACCGGCAGTTGGTGCCCGGGGAACGCGCGTACCGCGAGTTGGTCGGCGGCGACCAGCAGCACCGCCCCGACGGCCGCCGACGGCAGCAGGTTCGGCCCCGGTGCCCGGGTCAGCCGCCGGGCCAGGTGCGGCGCGGTGAGCGCCACGAAGTTCACCGGCCCGGCGGCGGCTGCGGCGAGGGAGACCAGCAGCACCGCCGCCGCCAGCACGACCAGGCGCACCCGCTCCACGCGTACGCCGAGGGCGGAGGCGGTGTCGTCGCCCATCTCGACCAGGCGCAGGGCCGGCCCGAAGCCGACCAGCAGCACGGGCACCAGCACCGCCAGCGCGACCAGCAGCGGCAGCGCGTTGACCCAGCCGCGCCCGTCCAGGCTGCCGGTGAGCCAGAGGACGGCGCGGGCGGCGTCCATCAGCTGGGCCCGGGTCAGCAGCCAGCCGTTGACCCCGGTCAGGATCGCCATGGTGCCGATGCCGACCAGGATCAGCCGGAACCCGTGCACGCCGCGCCGCCAGGCGAGCGCGTACACCAGGATGCCGGTGGCGAGGCCGCCGATCACCGCCGCCGAGGCCAGCAGCATGCTGCTGCCGCCGAGCACGACCACGACCAGCGCGCCGGTCGACGCGCCCTGGGTGAAGCCGAGCATGTCGGGGCTGCCCAGCGGGTTGCGGACCAGCGACTGGAAGACCGCGCCGGCCAGCGCGAGCGCGGCGCCGACGCAGAGCGCGGTCACCAGCCGGGGCAGCCGCAGCTCGGTGACGATGAACTCCTCGGCCGGGCTGCCCCGGCCGGCGAGGGCGCGCAGCACGTCGGCGGGGCCCATCGGGTAGTCGCCGCTGCCGATGGCGAGCACGCTCAGCGCCAGGGCGAGCACCACGCAGGTGAGGCCGACGGCGACGGCGCGGGGGCGCAGCCGCAGGGACACGCCGCCGGGGGTGCGGATGGTGATCACGGGTGGGCCACCCGCCCGCGCAGCACCAGCCAGAGGAAGAGCGGCCCGCCCGCCACGGCGGTCACCATGCCGACCTGGAGCTCGCCCGGTCGGCTCAGCACCCGGCCCAGCACGTCGGCGCCGAGCAGCAGCACCGGGGCGAGCACCGCGCAGTACGGCAGCAGCCAGCGCAGGTCCGGCCCGGTGAGCGCGCGGACCAGGTGCGGCACGAGCAGACCGACGAAGACGATCGGCCCGCAGGCCGCCGTGGCGGCGCCGCAGAGCAGCGTGATCGCCACGATGACGGTGCCTCGGACGAGGGCCGGCCGGGCGCCGAGCGCGCGCGCCGCGTCGTCGCCGAGCGCCAGTGCGTTGAGCGCGCGGGTGGCGGCCAGGGCGACCAGCAGGCCCGCCGTGATGAACGGCGCGACCGTGCGTACGGTCGATGCCTCGGCGCTGGCGAGCGAGCCGACCGTCCAGAACCGCAGCCGTTCCAGCGACGCCGTGTCGAGCAGCATCACCGCGCTGACGTACGAGTAGAGGGTGGCGTTGAGCGCCGCGCCGGCCAGCGCCAGCCGGGCGGGGGTGGCCCCGCGCCCGCCGCCGACGAGGTAGACGGCGGCGGTGACGACGGCCGCGCCGAGCAGCGCGAACCAGACCTGGCCGCCGACGCCGCCGACGCCGAGCAGCGCCGCCGCGCTGGCCACCGCCGCCGAGGCGCCGGCGTTGATGCCGAGCAGCCCGGGGTCGGCCAGCGGGTTGCGGGTCAGCGCCTGCATCACCGCGCCGGCCACGCCGAGCGCCGCGCCGGCGAGCAGGCCGAGCAGCGTACGCGGCAGCCGCATCCGGTGCACGACGGCGTACTCGGCGGCGTCGCGGTGCAGCAGGCCCTGCCACACGTCGGTGAGCGGGAGCTGCTTGGCGCCCACGGCGATGCTGAGCACCGCGACGGCGACGAGCAGCAGCACCGACGCCGCGAGGCCGGCGGCCCGCAGCGCGGCGCGGCCACGCCGGGGCGTGACGGGCGGTGCCGGTGGCGCGCCGATGCGTGAGGTGAGGGTGACGGACAGTGTGGGCTCCGATGTGGTGCGTGATTCCGGGCGGGGCTTGACAGCGATTTAGGTTAGGTTAACCTAACTCCGCTGTCCATGGTCCTTCGCCCGACCCTGATCGAAAGACACCGCCATGCCGCATCCCGTGTCCGCCCGCCGACTCTCCCGCCGGGGCCTGCTCGCCGCCGGTGGCGCCGCCACCCTGGCCGCCCTGCTCGCCGGCTGCGGCCGGGACGACGACTCCGCCCCCGCCGTGGCCGGCTCTGGCGGACCCTGGTCGTTCACGGACGACCGCAACGAGAAGGTGAGCGCCGCCAACCGCCCGACCCGGGTGGTCGCCTTCACCGGGGTCGCCGCGGCGCTGGTCGACTTCGGACTCGACAAGCAGATCGTCGGCGTGTTCGGCGAGACGAAGCGCGCCGACGGCAGCGCCGAGCCGCAGGCCGGCGACCTGAACGTGGACGCCGTGGAGGTCCTCGGCAACGTCTGGGGCGAGTTCAGCCTGGAGAAGTACGCGGCCCTGCGACCGGAACTGCTCGTCACCCACATGTACGACCCGGGTGCCCTGTGGTACGTGCCGGACGAGAGCAAGGACAAGATCCTCCCGCTCGCCCCCAGCGTGGCGATCACCACCGCCCGGGTGCCGATGACCAAGCCGATCGAGCGGTACGCGCAGCTCGCCGAGTCTCTCGGCGCCGACCTGTCCGCGAAGAAGGTCACCGACGCGAAGGCCCGCTTCGAGGCCGCCGCCGAGGCGGTCCGCCAGGCGGTCAGGGCGAACCCGGGCATCAAGGTGCTGGCCTCCTCCGGCAGCCCCGACCTGTTCTACGTCTCCAACCCGAAGGTCAGCACCGACCTGATGTACTTCGCCGAGCTGGGCGTGGAGATCGTCGTCCCCACCAAGCTGGAGGCCGGCGACTACTTCGAGGCGCTGAGCTGGGAGAACGCGGGCAAGTTCCCGGCCGACCTGATCCTGCTCGACAACCGCAGCACCGCCCTGCAGCCCAAGGACATGGCCAGCAAGCCGACCTGGCAGCAACTCCCGGCGGTCAAGGCCAACCAGATCACCCCGTGGGACGCGGTGCCCCGCTTCTCGTACGCCGGCGCCGCGCCGCTGCTGGAGAACCTGGCCACCGCCATCCGCAACGCGAAGAAGGTGACCGCGTGACCACGGCGGTCGCCCTCCAGTACCGCTTCTACGCCGCGCAGGTCGTCGGCGCGCGGCGGATCGGCGCCTCCCTGATCCGGGTCACCCTCGGCGGGCCGGAACTCGCCGACTTCGCCGGCGGCGGCCGGGACCAGAGCGTCTCCCTGTTCCTGCCGCACCCCGGCCAGCCCGCGCCGGTGCTCCCGGTCGATGCGGGGGAGGACTGGTTCGGCGCGTACCGGGCGATGGACCCCGACGTGCGCGCGGTGATGCGCTCCTACACCATCCGGGAGCAGCGGCCCGAGCGCGCCGAGGTGGACATCGACTTCGTCAGCCACGGCGACACCGGCCCCGCCTCCCGCTGGGCGGGGCACGCCCTGCCGGGCGACCGGGTGGTGCTGCTCGGCCCGGCCGTGCGCGACAACCGCAGCGTCTGCTTCCGCCCGCCGGCCGGCACGGACTCGGTCCTGCTGGTCGCCGACGAGACCGCGCTGCCCGCCGCCGCCGGGATCCTGGCCTGGCTGCCTGCCGACGCGCGGGTGCGGGCCTTCATCGAGGTGCCCGACGCGGTGGACATCCAGGAGCTGCCCACCGACGCGCGGGCCGAGGTGCGCTGGATCGTGCGGGGCCGCACCGCCCCCGGCAGCACCCTGCTGGCGGACGCGGTCCGCGCCGCCCGGCTGCCGGCCGGCACCCCGTACGCCTGGGTCGCCGGCGAGTCGTCGATGGTGCGGGCGGTGCGGCGGCACCTCGTGAGCGAGCGTGGCCTGGACCGGCGTCACGTCACGTTCGCCGGCTACTGGCGTCGGGGCGCCTCCGAGGAGGACCTGCGCGCCGAGGCGACCGCCGCGGCCGTCGCCTGACGGTCGGGCGACCGCGGCCTGACGGTCGGCGGCCCGGCGGCGGCACAGCGGCGGTTCGGGCGCCGCCCGGTGGACCGGGCGGCGCCGGGTCAGAACTCCCGGTACATCACGTGCAGGCCGACCCGGCCGAGGGCGGGGTGCGCGAACGCGCCGGGCACGGTGCCGACCACGGCGAAGCCCTCGCGCCGGTACAGCTCGACGGCCGAGGCGTTCGTCTCGACCACCGCGTTGAACTGCATGCCCGCGTACCCCCGGTCGCGGGCCCAGTCGAGCGCGTGCCGGCACAGCGCGGTGCCCACGCCCCGGCCGCGCGCCGCGCGGTCGACCATGAAGCTCGCGGTGGAGACGTGCGACCCCGGCCCGGGGCGGTTGCTGCCCATCTTGGCGGTGCCGAGCACCCGGTCGCCGTCGACCGCCACCACGGTGCGGCCCGGCGCGGCCTCCACCCACATGTCGTACGCCTGCTCGGCGGTCATCTCCGGGTCGTAGGGGAAGGTCTCCCGCGCCCGGACCACCTCACGGACGATCGGCCACACCTGGGCCCAGTCGGCCTCGTCGAACTCGCGGATCAGCACGCCGGCACCCTAGGGGGCCGCCACCGGGTCGGCAAGGCGTTTCCGGCGGGACCGGACCGCGCACGACAGCGTGTCGCCGACGCCTCGCGGCCGGGCACCGCCGGACCAGGCCGGTACGGCGGTCGCCGCCCGGCTGTCCCGTCGACCCGCCGGCGTCCCGGCCCGTGCGTGTCCACCCCCGGCCGTGCGGCGGGCGGCTCAGCCGAGGCGTACCTGCGCCGGCCGTTCGGGCCGGGGGGCGCCGTCGAGCGTGGTGCCGGCCGGGGCATCGGGCCGGGCCGGCATGATGGGGGCGTCCCGGCCGGTGCCCCCGCGGCCGTTCCCGTCGCGCGTCGACTCCTCGTGGTAGTCCTGCTCCACGTTGACCGACCAGACGTCGTGGCGGGTCCCGCAGGCGATGTTCTCGGCGGTCAGCATCGCCGTGAGCATCGAGTGGTCCTGGTTGTTGTAGCGGTGCATGCCGTTGCGGCCGACCGGGTGCACGTTCGGCACCTCCCGCGCCAGCCAGTCCCGGATCACGTCCACGTTGCGCTGGTAGCGCTCGTCGTAGACCGGGTAGGCCTTCGGCATCCGCACCACGTACCCGGCCTCGACGACGCCCGGCCGGACCAGGCCGAGCCGCTCCAGCTCGGCCGTCGCGGCGGCGACCAGGTCGGCGTCCGGCGTACGCCAGGTCTCGTCGTCCTCGAAGACGAAGTACTCCAGCCCCAGGCAGGTGCGGCCGTCCTTGACCAGGTACGGCGACCACGACCCGAAGTTCTGGATCCGGCCGACCCTGACCGCCGGGTCGTGCACGTAGATCCAGTTGTCCGGGAACGAGAACTCCTCGGGCACCACGAGCGCGACGGTCAGGAAGTCCCGGTACCGCAGGTCGGCCGCGGCGGCCAGCACCTCCGGCGGGGCGGCCGGGCGCAGCGCGGCCACCAGTTCCGAGATCGGCATCGAGGAGACGACGTGCTCGGCGGGCTCGGTCCGCTGCCCGCCCACCCCGTTGACGGTGACCGCCACCGCCCGGCGGTGCGTCGGGTCGCGGTGCACGGCGGTCACCCAGCTGCCGGTCTCCACCCGGCCGCCGCGCCGGCGGACCTCCTCGGCGCAGCGTTCCCACATCATCCCCGGGCCGAGCCTCGGATACTGGAACTCCTCGATCAGGCTGGTCACGTCCTTGCGGTTGCGCCGGGGCAGCACGGCGTTGCGCACCGCCTTGGCCAGCGACAGGTTCTTGATCCGCTGCGCGGCCCAGTCGGCCTGCAACCGGTCGGCCGGCATCCCCCAGACCTTCTCGGTGTACGTCTTGAAGAACATCGAGTACAGCCGCCAACCGAACCGGGCCGAGACCCAGCCCTCGAAGTGCGACTGGTCCTTCGGCGGGCGCAGCCGGGCCCGGGCGTACGAGCCCAGGCACAGCGCCGCCTCCCGGACGCCCAGGTTGCGCAGGGCGTTCGCGGCGCTCAGCGGGTAGTCGAACAGCGCGCCCCGGTAGTAGATCCGGCTCATCCGGGGCCGCAGCAGGAAGTCCTCGTCGGGCAGGATCTCGTGCCAGAACTCCTCGACCCGGGCGACCTTGGTGAAGAACCGGTGCCCGCCGATGTCGAAGCGCCACCCGTCCCGTTCGACGGTGCGGCTGATCCCGCCCACCACGTCGTCGGACTCGAACACCCGGACCGGGGCGCCCCGCCGGAGCAGCTCGTACGCCGCGGTCAGGCCCGCCGGTCCCGCGCCGATGACCACCGTGCCGCGCTGTTCGTCCATGCCCTGCCGCTCCCTGCTTCCGCCTGCCGGAGGCGGCCCGCTTACCCGGCATCGGCCCGAACTCACCCGGATCCGGATGCCGGTTCCGCCGCCCGGCGACCTGGCCGGGCGGCCACCCCGGCCCCGAGCGCCCCGCCGGGCGGCCGGGGCCGGCGCGCCGCGTACAGGTGTCAAGCGCCCCGGAACGGGGATGTGGCACCGTTCTGGCGGCCGGATCGGGAGACGCGGTGATGGACAGGTGGCGGGCCGTCGCGGACGCGCGGCGGCGAGCCGGGCGCCTGCCCGCCCGGCTCGCCCGGCGTGGCCACGGCCTGCGGCGCGCCGCCGCGCGGGCCGCCGACCGGGTGCCGGTGCCGTGGCTGTTCGTCGTCGGCGTCTTCCTCGGCACCAAGATCGTGCTCAGCCTCGTCGGGGTGCTCGCGTTGAGCGCCTTCGACGACGTGCCGTGGGCGCCGCCGCCGGACGAGACGACGATGCGCGAGCAGCAGCGGGCGGTCTCCGGGCACCGCGCGGTCTCGCTCTGGTTCGCCTGGGACTCGTTTCTCTATGACCACCTGGCCCGGCTTTCGCTCGACGAGCCGTGGCGGGACTTCGGCTTCCCGCTGCTCTATCCGTTCCTGGCCCGGCCGCTGGCCCCGCTGCTGGGCGGCAACACCGCGCTGGCGCTGCTGCTCGTCGCCAACGTCGCGTTCCTGCTGATGCTCTACTACGCCCACCGGCTGGGCGAGCGGCTGCTCGGCGACGACGCGGCGGCCCGCCGGTTCGTCCGCTACCTGGTGCTGCTGCCGGCCGCGTTCCTGTTCCAGGCGGCGCTGACCGAGTCGCTCTTCCTCTGCCTCGCGCTCGCCGCCTTCCACTACGCCGAGCGGCGGCGCTGGCTGCTCGTGGGCGTCGTGGGGTTCTTCCTGTCGCTGAGCCGCTCGGTCGGGTTCTTCGTGGTGCTCCCGCTGGCCCTGGTGCTGCTGCGGCAGCACGGCTACCGGCTGGGCCCGCGTGCGCTGGGGACGTACCTCCGCGTCGGTTGGCCGCTGGTGCTGGTGCCCCCCGGCTGGCTGGCCTTCATGGCCTTCTGCCGGTGGCAGAGCGGCGACTGGTTCGCCTACAAGCACGCCCAGGAGAGGGGCTGGGGCATCTCCGTGCAGAACCCGCTGGCGGTGCTGTGGCACGGCCTGACGGGCACGCCGCCGCGGGACGCCCTGCGGGTGTGGTTCGCCGTCGTGGTGCTGGTGGTCCTGGTAGCGGGCGTCCGCCACCTTGGGCTGCCCTACCTCGCGTACGGGTTGATCATGGTCCTGGTGCCGCTGTCGATGGGGCCGCCGGTCTACAAGAGCCTGCTGCGCTACCTGCTCGCCGCGTTCCCGGTGGGCCTGGTGCTGGCCCGTTGGGCCCGGCACGCCACCGCCGACGCCTGGCTGACCGCCGCCCTCGCCCTCCTCCAGGGCGCTCTCTTCGTCACCTGGCTCGCCTACTGGACCCACTTCATCATCTGACGGGCCCGGTGCCGTCTTCACCTGACGAGCCTGGCTCTCTATGATCGGTTGAAAATTTCGCCGACTGTCAGGTCGCAACTGGCAAAAAGCTACGGGCGCGGAACCGCGCCGGGAAGGGCTGGCATGGCGCTGTCCGCGACCGTCCTCGCCGAGCTGCGCGGCATCGTCGGCCCGGCCCACGTGCACGACGCGGCCGGCGACCTCGTGGCGTACGCCCGGGACGCAACCCCGCTCTTCTCGCACCGGCCCGACGCGGTGGTGTTCCCCGCCGACACCGCCGAGGTCGCCGCCGTGCTGGCCCTGGCCACCCGGCACGGGGTGCCGGTGGTGCCGCGCGGCGCGGGCTCCAACCTGTGCGCCGCGACCGTGCCGCTGCACGGCGGGATCGTGCTGGTGCTGACCCGGCTGAACGCGATCCTGGAGGTCAGCGCCGACGAGCTGCTGGCCCGGGTGCAGCCCGGCGTGACCAGCGCCGCGCTGGCCGACGCCGCCGCGGCGCGCGGCCTGCTCTGGGCGCCCGACCCGGGCAGCCGCACCGTCGCCACCGTCGGCGGCACCATCGCCACCTGCGCCGGCGGGCTGCGCGGGCTGAAGTACGGGGTGACCCGCAACTACGTGCTGGGCCTGGAGGCGGTGCTGCCCACCGGCGAGGTGATCCGCACCGGCGGTCGGCTGTGGAAGGACGTCGCCGGCTACGACCTGACCCGGCTGCTCACCGGCTCCGAGGGCACCCTCGCGGTGATCACCGAGGCGACGGTGGCGCTGCTGCCCGCGCCCGCGTCGAGCAACACCGGGGTCGCCTACTTCCCGACGCTCGCCGAGGCGGGGGAGGCCGTCGCCCGGGTGATCCGGGCCGGCGTGGTGCCGGCGACGCTGGAGTTCCTCGACCGGGCCTGCATCACGGCGGTGGAGGACTTCGCCCACCTGGGGCTGCGCGCCGACGCGGGAGCGCTGCTGCTCTTCGGCGACGACGGCCCGCCGGACCTGGTCGCCTCCCACCTCGACCGGATCGGCGCGGCCTGCGTCGACGCCGGCGCGGTGGAGGTCACCACCGCCCGCGAGGTCGCCCAGGCCGAGGCGCTGCTGGCCGCCCGCCGCTGCGCGCTGCCGGCGCTGTCCCGCCGGGGCGGGGTGACGATCCTGGAGGACGCCACCGTGCCCCGGCCGCGCATCGCCGAGATGGTCGACCGGATCGACGCGATCGCCGTCCGGCACGACGTCGCCATCGCCACCTTCGGCCACGCCGGGGACGGCAACCTGCACCCCACCTGCGTCCTCGACTCCGCCGAGGACCACGACGCGGTACGCCGGGCCGAGGCGGCCTTCGCGGACGTCTTCGCCGCCGCCCTCGACCTCGGCGGCACCATCACCGGCGAGCACGGGGTGGGGGCAGCGAAGCTGCCGTTCCTCGCCGCCCGGCTCGGCGACGACCAGCTCGCCCTGCTGCGCCGGATCAAGAGCGCCTTCGACCCGGCGGGCGTCCTCAACCCCGGAAAGCTGGGCTCGTGACCGGCGACGTGTTCAACCCGGAGCAGCTGTCCCGCTGCATCTCCTGCGGGTTCTGCCTGCCGGCATGCCCCACGTACGCGATGACCGGCGACGAGGCGTCCTCGCCGCGCGGTCGGATCACGCTGATGCGGGCGCTGCAGGACGGCACCCTGCCCCCGGACGACGACACGCTCGCCGAGCAGTCCTCGTTCTGCCTGGGCTGCCGCGCCTGCGAGCCGGTCTGCCCCGCCGGGGTGGAGTACGGCAGCCTGCTGGAACAGTGGCGGGTGCACCAGTGGCGCGGCCCGCGCCGGCCGCTGGTGGCCCGCGCGCTGATGCTGCTGGTCGAGCAGCGGTGGGTGCTGCGGCTGCTCGGCCTGGTCCGCCGCGCCGCCCACGGCCCGGCCGCCGCCCTGCCGCCCGAGCCCGGTGCTTCCGACGCCCTGCCGCCTGAGCCCGGTGCTTCCGACGCCCTGCCGCCCGAGCCCGGTGCTGCCGGCGGGCCGGACGCGCAGCTCATGCTGGGCTGCGTCGAGCGGGGCCTGTTCCCGGCGGTCAGCCGGGCCGCCCGGGCACTCGACCCGGGGCTGGCCGCCCCCACCGCGCAGGGCTGCTGCGGCGCGCTGCACGCGCACAACGGCGACCTGGCCGGCGGCGAGCGGCTGGCCGAGCGCCTCGGCGAGGACCTGCCGGGCACGATCGTCACCACCTCCGGCGGCTGCGCGGCGCACCTCGCCTCCGTGCTCGGCCGGGACCGGGTGCGCGAGCTGTCCACCTGGCTCGCCGAGCGGCCCGCCGGCGCCGAGCTGCGGGTGGCCGGCCGACGCGCCCGGGTCGCCCTCCAGGACTCCTGCCACCTGCGCAACGGCCTCGGCGTCTTCGCCGAGCCGCGGGCGCTGCTGCGCCAGGTCGCCGACTACGTGGAGCTGCCCTCGGCGGCCACCTGCTGCGGCGCCGCCGGCACGTACTCACTGCTGCGGCCGAAGGAGTCGCGGCGGATCCTGGACGCGAAGCTCGACGAGATCGAGGCCGCCGGGGTCGACCTGGTGGTGGCCGTCAACCCGGGCTGCCTGCGGCAGCTGCGCACCGGGCTGCGCCGTCGCCGATCCCCCGTCCGGGCCGTGCACCTGGCCGAGCTGCTCACCCGCGTCGAGCCGGCGTCCCGACCCGACTGAGCGGGGTCGGACGCCGGCTCGCGGCCTCACTCGGTGCGGATGCCGTCGGGCCGGGTCAGCCGCCACAGCGCCGGCAGGCTGAGCCCGGTGACCAGCAGCACCACCGCCGCGCCGAGCCCGGTGGAGATGCCGACCACCGGCCAGGCGACCGTGACCGGCGCCCGCACCATCCGCAGCAGCACCGCGCCGAGCGCCAGCCCGAAGACCACCGCCAGGACGAGCCCGATCGCCACGGGCACGGTCGTCTGCCACAGCACCGACCAGCTCAACGTGCCGCGCCGGGTGCCCACCGCGACCAGCATCGCCAGGAGGCGGCGGCGTTCCCGCAGCTGTTCCAGCACGCCGACCAGCATGCTGGCCCCGATCAGCAGCAGGGCGACCGCCGCGCCGACGTAGAGACCGCGTTGGATGTTGACGAACTGGGTGTTCCGCGTGGTCCCGGTGAGGGTGAGTACCGAGGCGAACGGGTCGGCCCCGGCGGCGACGTTGCGGACGTGCTCCAGCGCGTCCGGCCGGTCGGCCGCGAGCCGCAGGTACGCGTCCGCGTTCAGCGGGCCCAGCCGGGCGGCGTCGACCGCGCCGGGGGTGGCCAGCACCCTGGTCTGCGCGCGGCCGACGGGGTCGGGGCGGATCGGCGCCTCCCGGGCGTCCCGGGGCACCTGCCAGGCCGACCCGTCGACGCCCGGCACCGTGACGGTGGCACCCGGCCGGATGTCCGCCTGCGGTGCCGTGGCGTCGCGGACCAGGAAGACGTCGCCGTCGGCGCACCGGTCGAGCCGGGCGAACTCGGCCAGCGCGGCGCAGTCGCCGATCCGCAGGTCGGCGAGCGTGCCGCCGCCCGCGACCCCGACGACGGTCCGCAGGGTGCCGTTGCTGCCGCTCACGCCGGGCGTGACGGCCAGCCGGTCCAGCGCCGCGGCGGCGTCGGGGCGGGCGGCGAACTCCACCAGGACCTGGGCCCGGGTGGTGTCCTGCCCGGTGTCGACGGTGAACTGGTTGGAGACGCCGGCGAAGAGCATCTGGAGCCCGATGGTGCCCGCCACCGCGACCGCGATGCCGTTGACCAGGCGCGTCGAGGCGGCGCTGTCGAGCTGGATGCGGCGCACCGCGAGCTGCCACGGCACGGGACCGCCGCGCAGCCGGCGTACCAGCAGGTCCGTCAGCCAGGGCAGCAGGGTGACCACGCCGATCAGCAGCAGCACCGCGCCGGCCGCCGTCTGCCGCTCGGTGCCCAGCGGCGCGACACCGGCGGCGCCGGGCAGCAGCAGGCCGAGCCCGGCCGCCGGCAGCAGCAGCCGCCACGCCAGCCGGCGGCGCACCGGCGTCGCCCGCCGGGTCACCCCCAGCGGCTCGACCAGCACGGTGCGCATGGCCACCAGGGTCACCACGGCGGCGAGCGCTGGCACCGCCACCACCACGGCGGCGACCAGGGGCAGCGGTGGGCGCACGTCCGCGGCGTACACGCTGAGGTCCATCAGGGTGACCAGCGGCACCACCTGGCGGCCGAGCGCGAAGAGCGCGCCGCCGACCGCGACGCCGAGCAGCGCGGCGGCGGCCGCCTCCCCGCCGGCGATCCGCCGGAGCATCGCGGCGTCCGCGCCCACCAGCCGCAGCGCGGCCAGCCGCCGGTCGCGGCGTTCGCCGCCGAACCGCACCGCCGCGCCGAGGAAGACGGCGATGGGCAGCAGCAGGACGACGAAGATGACGACCACCAGCACCATCAGCACGGGACCGAGGCCCTCGCCGGGCAGCCCGCCGCCGAACGCGTCCAGCCGGGTCGCGCCGTCCGCCACGGTCAGCCGGTCGCTGCCCAGGTAGAAGGCCAGCTCCCGGGGGCCGGCCAGGCCCTCGTCGCCGATGATCCCGGTGACCCGGGCCCCGCCCAGCCGGGGCGCGAACAGCGCGCCGTCGGCGGAGTCGAGCAGGTCGCGCAGCGCGGGGGAGACCACGACCTCGCCCGCGCGGGGCAGCGTCGCCACCCCCGGCGGCGCCGGGGCGGCCGGCCCCTCGGCCTGCACCATCCGGCCCCGCACGGGCTGCCCCCGGAACTCGGTGTCGACCTGCCGGAGCAGCAGCGTGTCCGCGGCGGCGGCCGGGATCGCTTCACCCATCCGCAGGTCGTCGCGGGCGTCGCCGCGCGCCTCGCGGGCGTCCAGCGCGCCGGGCACCGCGGCGGCGAGCAGCAGCATCGCCACCCCGACCCCCACGCCGACCGCCGTCAGCACCGTGCGCAGCCAGCCGTCCCGGCCGCCGGTCAGCACCATCCGGGCGCCCATGGCCAGGTCGGCCGCGCCGTGGCGCAGCCGCGTCACGCCACGACCTCCAGGTCGCGGGTGCGGCCGTCGCGCACCACCACCTCCCGATCGGAGTACGCGGCGACCCGCGCCTCGTGCGTCACCAGCACCACCGCCGCGCCAGTCTCCCGGGCGGCAGCGGTGAGCAGCCGCATCACCCGCTCGCCGTTGAGCGAGTCCAGCGCGCCGGTCGGCTCGTCGGCGAAGACCACCCGGGGGCGGGTGACCAGCGCCCGGGCGACCGCCACCCGCTGCCCCTGCCCGCCCGAGACCTCGCCGGGCCGCTTGCCGGCCACCTCGGCGACCTCCAGGCGGTCCAGCCACTCGGCGGCCCGGCGCTCCGCCTCGCGGCGGCCGACCCGGTCCAGCCGCAGCGGCAGCGCCACGTTCTCCATGCAGGTCAGTTCCGGCACGAGCTGGCCGAACTGGAAGACGAAGCCGAACGACTCCCGGCGCAGGGCGCTGCGCTCGGCGTCGGTGAGGGTCGCGAGGTCACGGCCGGCGAAGAGCACCCGGCCGGAGTCGGGCCGGACGATGCCGGCGAGGCAGTGCAGCAGGGTGGACTTGCCGGAGCCCGAGGAGCCCATCACGGCGAGCACCTCGCCCTCGTGGACGCGCAGGCTGGCGCCGGCGAGCGCCCGGGTGGGGCCGAACGAGCGGTGCAGGTCCTCGGCGACCAGCAGCGGCGCGGTCACGACCGGACCGCCGCGGCGAGGTCGTCGAGACGGGCGGCGGTCAGCTCCAGCCAGCGCAGGTCGGCCTCCAGGTGGAACAGTGCGTGGTCGCAGATCAACTGCTCGGCGAGGTCGCCGTCGCGCTTGCGGCGGGTCAGCTCGCGCATCATCCGCAGGTGCTCGCCGCGCTGCACGTCGAGGAGGTCGGCGGCGGAGCGGCCGGTCAGCAGGGCCAGCACCACCTTGGTGTAGAGGATGCTCTGCAGGTACGGCTCGGGCTTCTCCGCCCGGGCCAGCCACTGCCCGACGTCGGTGACGCCGGCTTCGGTGATCGCGTACCGCTTGCGCTCCGGGCCCTCGCCGGGCTCGACCGCCTCCACCTCCACCAGGCCGCTGCGCAGCAGGCGAGAGAGGGTGGCGTAGACCTGCCCGTACGCGAGCGGGCGGGCGTGGCCGAAGCGCTCGTCGTAGAGGCGTTTGATGTCGTAGCCGTGGCGGGGGGTGGCCTCCAGCAGGCCGAGGAAGGTCTGTCCGATCGACATGACGGGCACTATACACATCATGTATACGCGGTGTGTATACCGGTAAGGTGTGGCGGTATCCGTCGCATGGGAGGTCGCGTGTTCGCCCTGTCCCTGACCGAGGACGTCGAGATGCGTCCCCTCGAACCCTGGCGGGCCGAGGAGTTCCTCGCCCACCTGGACCGGGCCCGCGTGCACATCGCGCCCTGGGTGCCGTCGTCGTTCGTGGCCACCGACCTCGACTCCGCCCGGGCCGTGCTCCAGCGCGCCGCCGACCGGTGGGCGCGCGACGCGGGTGGCATCTGGGGCCTGTGGCGGCAGGGCACGCTGGTCGGCGGGGTCATGCTCGTCTCGTTCGACACGGCGAGGGGCGTCTGCGAGGCGGGCTGCTGGCTGGAGCCCGCCGCCGAGGGCCACGGGCTGGTCAGCCGGGCGGTGGAGCGGATCGTCGACTGGGCCGTCGAGGAGCGGGGCATCCACCGGGTCGAGTGGCGCACCAACGCCCGCAACGCCCGCAGCATCGCCACCGCCAAGCGGCTGGGCATGCGCCACGACGGGACGCTGCGCGAGGTCTATCCCGGCCCGGACGGGCGGATCGACCTTCAGGTGTGGTCGGTGCTGGCGCCCGAGTGGCGGGCCCGCCGGTCAGACGTGGGCGAGCACCGCGTCGAGTGAGCGGGGCACCCGGTCCGGCCCCAGCGCGCGCACCAGCAGCTTCGCGTACGCGCTCTCGCGGCCGGACCGGGTGCCGAGGAATCCGCCGGGCACGCCGGGCCACGATCGCCGAGGTGAGCGGCGCAGGTTCCAGCTGTTCCAGCGACAGCCGGCCCAGCAGGGGCGCGACGTCGAGGCGCAGCTGCGCCGTGCAAGCGAGTTGCGGCGGGGCCGGGTCGGCGGCGCGCCGCCGACCCGGGGTCAGCGCCGGCCCTCGCGGCGCCTCAGCGTGCGCTCGTAGTCCTGGAACCGCGCCTTGGCGATGACCGAGCGGTCCGCCGTGCGGAGCACCAGCCCCTCGGACCGGCCGGCCGGCCCGTCCAGGGCCACCGTGGTCCGCGGCAGGTGGTCGACGAGGAACGTGTGGGTCTTGTCGATCTCGCGGGGCAGTTCCCCTGCGGCGACGGTGGCGAGGCGGGGCACGGTCGCCAGGCCCAGCGCGTCGGCCCGCGCGACGAGGTCGGCCTCGCCGAGGAAGCGCTGGCCGCCGCCGTCGCGCCAGGCCGAGATCCGCTGGGTTGCCCAGGAGAGCATCGGCGCGGGGTCGTCCAGCACCGCCACGTCGAACAGCCGGTGCCCGACCTGCCGACTGGAGGTGTAGTGCCGGGAGGCGGCGGTCATCTTGCCGCCGTACACCTCGAGGTAGAGGACCATGACCCGGTCGTCGGCCGCCGCGCCGGTCAGCCGCTCGGCCACGTCGCGCAGCGCGTCGACGATGCCGAGCGCCGGGTTGCCGATCAGGTCGCCCCGCGCGTACAGCAGCTCCTCCCGGCTGCCGATCAGGTACGCGCCGTCGGGCAGCACGACGATCCGGGCGTTCGTCCCGTCGATCTTCTCGGTGAGGGTGGCCGGCCCGGTGAACTCGACGCACTCCGCCAGCAGCCCGCCGTCGCGGGGGTCGAGGGCGTGGTAGGTCGGGATCGACGGGTACTTGGTCAGCGAGTTGATCGCCCGCAGGTCGACCGTCCGGACGTCGAGGCTGGACACGGCTTCCTCCTGGGTGGCAGCTCCGCCGCACCGGGCTGCGACGCGGCGCTGGGCGGGCAGCGTAACCGCCCGCGCCGGGACGCCTCGCGGCAATTTTCGGCCCGCCGTGTCCATCCTGGACCGTCGACGGGCGGAAATGTCGTACCCGACGGCGACCATCCATCCATGGCTGTCCCCGCTCTCACCCCGCACACCGACCAGCCGCGTTCGGTGCCGCTGCGCGAGGCGCGCACCCGGTTCACCCAGCTCGTCGCGCTGGCCGAGCTGACCGACGCCGTCACCGTCGTCACCCGTGACGGCGATCCCCGACCGGTCGCGGCGATCGTGCCGGCCGCCGCCGCCCGCACGGCCGCCCAGGCCCGCGCCGACGCGGACCGCCTCGCCGCCGTGACCGCCGGCTGGGCCCGCCGGCTCGACGAGGCGCACCGGCGCAGCAGCCGGCGGCACTCCGCCGAGCTGCGCGCGGTCACCGCCGCCCTCGCCGAGGCGTGGGCCGAGCTCGACCGCCGCGTCCGGCCGGGCAGCGACCCCGACCTCGCCAGGCTGCGCGCCGCCCACGCCGACCTGCTGGCCGCCGACCCCGCGCCCTGACGAGTGCGCTCGCCCCGGGCCCTCGCCAGCCGGACGGCCCGGTTGCCGCGCGACCGCGCCCTGACGGCAGCGGCGGGCCCGTCGCCGCAGACCCGCGCCGTGGTGGCGTCAGACGGCCGGGTACGCGTGGGTCTCCGCCGCCTTGACCGCGGCCCAGACCGGCTGCCCGGGAGCCAACCGGAGCTGGGCGGCGGCGGCCGGCGTGACGTCCGCCGCCACCCCGATCGGCCCGTCGAGCCGCACCCGCAGGTTGTCGCCGTGCCGCTGCACCCCGACCACGGTCGCCGCCCAGGTGTTGCGCGGGCTGCCCTCCGGCCGGGCCGGGTGCAGGGCCACCGCCGACGGCCGGAAGGCGACGAACGCGTCCCCGTCGATCCGGTCGGCGACGGTGAGGGTCAGCCCGTCGGCGACCCGGACGCGGTGCCCGTCGGCGCGGCCCCGGTGCAGGTTCAGCCCGACCAGCCGGGCCACGTAGTCGGTGCGGGGCCGCGCGGTGACCGTCGCGGCGTCGCCCTCCTGCACCACCCGCCCCTCCTCGACGATCACCAGCCGGTCGGCCAGCACCAGGGCGTCCAGCGGATCGTGGGTCACCAGCAGGGTGGCCCCCGGGTGCGCGGCGAGGTGCCGGTGCAGCTCGGCCCGGGTGTCCAGCTTGGTGCGCGCGTCGAGGGCGGCGAGCGGCTCGTCCAGCAGCAGCAGCGCCGGCGCGACGGCGAGCGCGCGGGCCAGCGCCACCCGCTGCGCCTGCCCGCCGGAGAGCTGCCGGGGCCGGCGGTGGGCGTGCTCGGCCAGGCCGACCCGGTCGAGCCAGGCGCGGGCGGTCTCCCGGGCGGCGCGCCGGTCGGCGCCGTGCCGCCGCGGCCCGAACGCCACGTTGTCCAGGGCCGTGAGGTGCGGGAAGAGCAGGTAGTCCTGGAACACCACGCCGACGGGTCGGCGCTCCGTCGGCGTCCAGGCGCGCCGCGCCGGCCGGTCCAGGTCGACGCCGTCGAGGGTGAGGTGGCCGGCGGTCAGCGGGAGCAGGCCCGCGAGGGCCCGCAGCGCGGTGGTCTTGCCCGCGCCGTTGGGGCCGAGCAGCGCGACGACCTCGCCGGCGGCGGCCCGCAGCGGCACGTCGAGGCGGAATCCGCCCCGGTCCACGACGAGGTGGGCGTCGAGCAGGGGCGCGCTCACGGGCTGGTGATCCAGCGGTCGCGCAGCCCGGCCAGGATGGCCACCGAGACGGTGAGCAGGACGAGGCTGAGCACCACGGCGGCCTGCACGTCCGTCTCCAGCGCCAGGTAGACCGCCAGCGGCATGGTCTGCGTCCGGCCGGGATAGTTGCCCGCGAAGGTGATGGTGGCACCGAACTCGCCGAGCGCCCGGGCCCAGCACAGCACCGCCCCGGCGGCCAGGCCGGGGGCCACCAGGGGCAGGGTGACGTGGGTGAACGTCGTCCATCGGCCCGCGCCGAGGGTCGCCGCCGCCTCCTCGTACCGGCGGTCCGCGCCGCGCAGCGCGCCCTCGACGGCGATGACGAGGAACGGCATCGCGACGAACGCCTCGGCCAGCACGACGCCGGCGGTGGTGAACGGCAGGGTGATCCCGAAGGTCGCGTCGAGCCAGCCGCCGAGCAGGCCCCGCCGGCCGAAGACCAGCAGCAGCGCCACCCCGCCGACCACGGGCGGCAGCACCAGCGGCACGGTGACGAGGGCGCGTACCAGGCGGCGGCCGGGGAACTCGACGCGGGCCAGCAGCCACGCCAGCGGCACCCCGAGCAGGAGGCAGAGCAGGGTGGCGAGGGTGGCGGTCAGCAGGGACAGCCGCAGCGCGGTGAGCACGCCCGGCTCGGTGAGCCGCTGCGGCAGGGTGGCCCACGGCGTACGGGCCAGCAGCCCGACCAGCGGCAGGACGAGGAACGCGAGGCCGAGCACGGCCGGCAGCAGCAGCGCGACCGGCGCCCCGGCGCTCCGCCGTCGCCGCACGCCGTCGGTACGACTCACGGTGCCTGGAAGCCGGCCCCGGTGAGCGCCGTCCGCCCCCGCTCCGAGCGGACGTACGCGACGAAGGCCCGCCCGCCGTCCCGGTTGGGCGCGTCCCGCAGCGCCACGATCGGGTAGTCGTTGACGGCGCGGGCGGACTCGGGGAACTCGACGGCGGTCACGTCGGCCGCGGCGGCCAGCGCGTCCGTGCGGTAGACGAGGGCCGCGTCGACCTCGCCGAGGCGCACCTTCGACAGCGCGCCCCGGACGTCCTGCTCCAGGGTGACCGGGGTGAGGCTGACCGAGGCGGCGTCGAGCGCCGTGCGCGCCGCCGCGCCGCAGGGCACCTGCTCGGCGCAGAGCGCGACGGTCAGCCCGGGGCGGGTCAGGTCGGCCAGCCCGGTCACGCCGCGCGGGTTGCCCTTCGGCACGGCGACGACGAGCTGGTTGCGGGCGAAGATGGCGGGGTCGCCGTCGGCGTTGCCGGCCTCGGTGACCGTGGCCATGTTCCGCGTCGCCGCCGCGGCGAACACGTCGGCCGGCGCGCCCTGGTTGATCTGGGCGGCCAGGGCCGAGCTGCCGGCGAAGTTGAAGACCACGGTGGTGCCCGGGTGGGCCGCCTCGAAGTCCCGGCCGAGCCGGGTGAACGACTCGGTCAGCGAGGCCGCGGCGAACACCGTCACCGTGCCGCCGACGCCCGTGCCGCCGGCCGGGCCCCCGGCGGCCGAGCCGCCGCCGCAGCCCGCCAGGCCCGCGAGGGCGAGCACCGTCGCCACCGTACGCGGCCAGCGCCGGCCCGGGCGTCCGGGCCGTGGCCGAGATGTCGCCGTCACGACGTCTGCCTCCCTCTGCCGCTGCTGGCCGGGGTGGTGGCCCGTTCCACCACCACCGTGGTCGACTTGATCACCGCGACGGCCAGCGAGCCGACCCGCAGGTCCAGCTCGTCGACGGCCTCCCGGCTCATCAGCGAGACGATCCGGAACGGCCCGGCCTGGATGTCGACCTGCGCCATGACGGTGTCCTTGACGACGTTGACCACGATGCCGCGCAGCCGGTTGCGGGCCGAGGAGGAGTCCGACCGCTCGTCGGGGTCGGCGGCCTGCCCGCGCGCGAACGCGGCGAGGTCGACCCCGTCGATCACCCGGTGCCCGTGCTCGTCGCGGCCGGCGGTGAGCCGGCCGGCGTCCACCCACCGGCGCACGGTGTCGGCGCTGACCCCGAGCAACTCGGCCGCCTCGCCGATGCGGAACGTCGTCACCGGCCCATCCTAACCATCCGGCAGATGCGATGGGTCAGCCCCCTTGACCCTCGCGAATGCCGTCCCCTGTGCGGCTGGCCCTGGCGTTCGCGGGAGGCGGCACGCATCGTGCGGTCGGCATGCGGGAAGGCGGCATGCGTCGGGGGTGGACGCCGCCGGGGCGGGCGACGTCGACGCACGGCGGGGTCGGCCGGCGGCACGGGCGCCGCCGCCGACGGGCCGGCGCCACGGGCCGTCGCGGCAGGGCGGGTCGGATAAACGGGTGCGGGCCGGGGCCGGCCGGCGACGCGGGCGCGATTCGGCCGGGGTGTCGACACGGACCGTGCCGGTCGCTTTCCGTACTGTCGCGGCGGTGCGGCGTGGACCACAATGGAGGGCTCGCGCGGGCGGCGACCGGGAGGCCGAGTTGGGTCAGGACAAGGAGACCGGCAGCGACTCGCCGGGACTGCCGGCCGTGGCGGCGGCGTCCGGTGGCGTGTCGCGGTCCAGGCAGGTGCGCCTGGCGGCGCTGCTGCTCCTGCTGGTGGTGGTCGCGGTCGCCGCGGTGCGGGTGATCGTCGCCAGCGGCCCGCCCACCTGGGACGAGCTGCGCGAGCGGGCCGGGCTGACCAACCGCGACAGGCTGCTCATCGGGGTGAAGGACGACCAGCCCGGGGTGGCGCAGAAGCTGGAGAACGGCGCGTTCGAGGGCTTCGACATCGACATCGCCTACATGATCGCCGAGGACCTGGGCTTCGACGCGCCGGAGGTGACGCTGCTGCCGATCGAGAGCGAGGACCGGGCCCGACGGCAGGCCCGCGACACCGACGGCAGCTTCGTCACGGTCGACCTGGTCATCGCCTCCTACAGCATCACCGAGGAGCGCCGGGACCAGGGCGTGGTCTTCTCCTTCCCCTACCTGGAGACCGAGCAGTCGGTGCTGACGCGGGCGTCCGACCGCCGGCAGGTCGCCAGCCTGCGGGACCTCGACAAGGCGAAGGTCTGCACGCTGGGGACGTCCACGTCGGAGCAGCGCCTGCGCGAGGCGGGCGCGAACCCGATCGGTCGCAACCGGATCAGCCAGTGCGTCCAGGCGCTCTACGACGGTGAGGTCGACGCCGTCACCACCGACGCGGCGATCCTGGCCGGCTTCGTGGGCCCGCGTCCGCCCGGCGAGCTGCCGCCGGCGACGAAGCTGCTGCGGCGTACGGAGCTGCGGCACTGGGACATCGGCGCGGACGCGGCAGAGAAGTGGGGGGTGAACACGGGGCCCAACCCGGCGATGCGGGACCTCGTCAACCTCTCCCTCTACCAGTCCGCGAAGGGCCCGGACGGCGATCGGTGGAAGGCGGCGTTCGACCGCTATCTGGCCTCGGAGCAGCAGTACAGCAACCCGCAGCAGGTGGCGGTCGGCCGGCAGCCGGAGCCCGAGGAGAAGGTGGAGGTGCGGCAGTGGCCGTGGGAGAGGTGGGCGCTGCCGTCTCCGAGCCGGCCGCCGTCGGGCGTCCGGACCGCCGCCCGGGAACGAAGCAGGCGCAACAGGCGCAGCAGTGGCTGCTGACGCTGTTGCCCGCGTTCCCGGTGCTGCTGCTCGTGCTGCGGCTGTGGCGGCTGAGCCGGCAGGACATGCCGACGATGCTGCTGCTGGTGCAGTACGTCAGCCCGCTCGGGCTGCTCAGCGCCCTGCTGATCGCGCTGGTGTGGGCGTTCCCGCTCGTCGTGCTGGTGCTGGCCGCCCTCGGCCGGCTGCTCCAGGTCAGCGCGCCTGACCGGTTCGACCCCGAACGCTCGCTGCTCGCCTACGGCACCGTGCGTACCCCCGGCTGGGTCCTGGTGGCGGCGATCGCGCTGGCCGCCCTCACCTGGCAGTTGCGGTTTCTGCCGCTGCTGTTGATGCTCGCCCTCGGGCTGCTGGCGCTGCGGACCCGGCTGCGCCACCCGGACCGGCCCCGCCGGCTCCTGGTCACCGGCCTGGTGCTGCCCGTCGTCGCGGGGGCCGCGAGCTACGCCTGCCTGGCGCCGGCCGTCGTGGCCGCCGCCCGGCACGGGGAGCTGGCCACGGCCCTGCTGCTGGTCGTGCCGCCGCTGGGGGCGGCGGTGCTCACCGGCCCGGTGCCGCGCCCGGTCGCCCCGGCGCTGACCCGCACCCTGGCGTACGCGGTGGCGGCGGTGGTGCCGCTGGTGATGGGCGTGGTCTTCCTGCGGGTCCCGTTGCTGCCCGCCGTCGCCGTGGAGGTCGGCGCCGAGTCGGGCCCGGCCCGGGAGGTGGTACGCGGCCAGGCGGTCACCGTCACCGACCGGATGACGATCGTGCTCGACGGGCGGGGCGAGGTGCGCTTCCTGCCCAACGACCTGGTACGCGGCCAGCGGCTCTGCCCCGACCCCGGGCGGATCCCGGTCAGCCGGGTCGACGTGTACGGCTGGCACGTGGAGGAGACGGCGCTGGACTGGATGATCCCCCGGCAGCCGGTGGGCCGGCCGGACCCGCGCTGCCTCGGCCGCCTGCCGGCCCCCGGTCCCGCCGCCCCGCCCTCCCCGGGCCCCCGCTGACCCAACGCGGGCCGCGTCCGCGGCCTGTCCGTCGACCGGCGGGCGGAACGGCGTCCCGTCCCGCCCGTGGCCGCGACCGGGCGGGTCAGCAGTTGCGCAGCTCGGGGGACTGGTTGAGCAGCTGGCCCCGGGCGGAGACGAACCGCCGGTAGGCGTCGGAGTCGACTGCCGCCGGGCGGAACGCGGCGACCCGGTGGCAGTTCTGGAACGCGAGCTTCACCTGGAAGTGCCGCTCCAGCCCGGCCCGGATGGCGTCGCTGGCGAGCGCCCGCAGCAGTTGGCCGCGCTCGGCGTCGGTGGGCGGCGGGATCACGTTGTCGGCGTGGTCCGTGCCGGTGGACTCCAGCTCGTCGACCACCCGACTGACGGTCTGCCAGGCGTACGGCAGCGAGTCGCGGACGCAGGCGATGAACTCGGTGTCGTCGACGGGACCGCGCTCGGCGGCGTCGAGCAGGGCGGGGGAGACGGTGAGAGACATGCTTCTCCTCGGGTTCACTGATAATGACTACGATTGCCATTACCGACTCGTGTCGAGCAGACCACGGGCGGCGACGCCCCGTCAAGCACCGACAGGCGCGCCGTGGCGACACAGCGTGACGTGCCGACACCGCAGGCGGTGAGCCGGGGAAGAGGTGGCGGTGGCGGTCAGCCCCGCCGGGCGGTGCGGCCCTTGAGGCGGCGGCCCAGCTCGCGGGCGATCTCCCGGTCGGCGTCCCGCGCGGCCAGCGCCTGCCGCTTGTCGTACGACTTGCGGCCCTTGGCCAGGGCGAGTTCGACCTTTGCCCAGCCGCCCGCGAAGTACATCGACAGCGGCACCAGGGTCAGCCCGCCCTCGCGGGTCTTCTCCAGGATCCGGGCGATCTCCACCCGGCGCAGCAGCAGCTTGCGGGTCCGTCGGGGCGCGTGGTTGGTCCAGCTGCCGAAGCCGTACTCGGCGATGTGCAGGCCGTGCAGCATGAGCTCGCCGTCGTGTTCCTGGGCGAACGCGTCGACCAGCGACGCCCGGCCCTCGCGCAGCGACTTGACCTCCGTGCCGGCCAGCACGAGACCCGCCTCGTAGGTCTTCAGGATCGTGTAGTCGTGCCGCGCCTTCTTGTTCGAGGCGATCAGCGTGCGCTCGGTCTGCCGGCCCGCGTTCACCCGGTGGAGGATATCCGCCCGGCGCCCCGGGTGACGGGCCTGGTGCCCGTTCAGAGCCGGCGGGCCTCCCCGGCCAGGCCGGCGAGCAGGCGGGCGACCGCGGGCGGGTGGTGCCGCCCGGCGGCGGTGGCCGCGTACACCCGGCGGGCCGGCGCGTCGTCGGCATGCAGGCGCAGCAGGGCCAGGTTGGCCGGGGCGGCCCGGACAGCCAGCGCCGGCACCAGCGCGACCCCGAGACCGGCCGCCACGCAGCCCAGCTTGCCGGTCCAGTCCGCGGCGACGATGTCCACCCGGGGCCGGAAGCCGGGCGGCATGGTGGCGCGCATCAATGGGTCCTCGCCGTTGGGCGACCCGGCGACGAACGGGTCGTCGGCCAGCTCCGCCAGGCGCACCGTGCGGCGCCGGGCCAGCCGGTGCTGCCGGGCGACCGCGACCAGCAGGCGCTCGTCGAGCAGGTGGTGCAGGTCGAAGCGCCCGGGGTCCAGCGGGCGGTCGGGCGGCGCGCTCACCACGGCGACGTCGGCGTCGCCGGCGAGCAGCCGCTCCAGCAGGTCCGGCGTCCGCCCCTCCACCACCGACAGGGCCACCCGCGGGTGCGCCTCCCGGAACCCGGCCAGCGCGCGCGGCACGAGGGCCGCCATCGCGGTCGGGAACGCGCCCACCCGCAGCCGGCCGCCACCCAGCCCGCGCAGCGCGTCGAGGTCCCGGTGCGCGGTGGCCAGCCGCTCCAGCACCGCGTCGGCGTGTGGCAGCAGGCACCGCCCCGGCTCGGTCAGCGCCACGCCGCGCGGAAGACGGTCGAACAGCACCACCCCGAGGTCCGCCTCCAGCGCGGCGACCTGCCGGGAGACCGCCGACTGCGTGTAGCGCAGCTCGCGGGCGGCGGCTGTGATCGAGCCGTGCCGGGCCACCGTCCGGAACACCTCCAGGGCCAGCGGTTGCATCCCGCGAGCGTACGCGACCCATGCGCCGTCTACATGGCGGCCATCGGAAAGATTCGTTGGTCGCATGGCAGCGCACTGCCTACGGTTTCCCGCATGACAAAGATCGCCGTACTCGGCACCGGGCGGATGGGGGCGTCGATCGCCCTGCGCCTGCTCGACGCCGGTCACCAGGTGACGGTGTGGAACCGCACCGCCGCCCGCGCCGCGCCGCTCGGGCAGGCCGGCGCGGACGTGGCCCGGACGCCGGCCGGGGCCGCCCGCGACGCCGAGGTCGCCATCACGATGCTCACCGATGCCGCCGCCGCCGAGGCGGTGCTGTTCGGGCCGGACGGGGCCGCCCCGGCCCTGCCGCCGGGCGCCTGCCTCGTCGAGATGTCCACCATCGGCCCGGCCGCCGTCCACGCTCTGGCGACGCGGCTGCCCGCCACCGTCGACCTCGTCGACGCCCCGGTGGGCGGGAGCGTGGCCGCCGCCCGCGCCGGCCGGCTGCGGGTGCTCGCCGGTGGCACCGACGACGCCGTCGCCCGGGTCGGCCCCGTCCTGGCGGCGCTCGGCGCCGTACGCCACTGCGGCGGCACCGGCAGCGGCGCCGCGCTGAAGCTCGTGCTCAACACGGCGTTGCTCGTGGCCCTCGGCGGGCTGGCCGACACCCTCGCGGTCGCCCGCGCCGTCGGCGTCGACCCGGCCGCCGCCCTCGACGCGCTGGCTGGCGGTCCGCTCGGCGGCGTGCTCGGGCGGGCCGCCGCCCGCGACGCCGACTTCCCGGTCGCCCTCGCCGGCAAGGATCTCGACCTGGCCCGCACCGCGCTCGGCGCCACCGAGGCCCCGCTGGTCCGGGCGACCCGCACCGTGCTCGACGCCGCCCCCGACCCAACCACCGACATCGCCACCCTCGTCAACCTGGAGTGCTCGTGAACCTCACCCTCGACAACCCGCCGGCTGTCGCCGCGCCGTTCGGCGACCGGTTCGCCCACGTGGCCCGCCTCGACCTGCCCGGCGGCGCCCTGCTGGTGCTCGCCGGCCAGGTCGCCGTCGACGACGCCGGCCACCTGGTCGGGCCGGGCGACATCGTCGCGCAGTCCGAACGGATCTTCGAGATCGTCGGCGGCGTGCTGTCGGCCCACGGCGCGGGACTGGCGGACGTGCTGCACATCCGGACGTTCATGACCGACCTCGGCGACCTGCCCGGGTACGCCTCGGTCCGGCGCCGGCTCTTCACCGCCACGCCCCCGCCCGCCAGCACGACGGTGGAGGTGAACCGCCTCTTCCTGCCGGGCGCGCTGATCGAGGTGGAGGTCACGGCCGCCGTCACCGGCCCGGGCGCCGCGGCCTGATCCGTGCCGGCCCGGTCACGTCCGGCGGTGGCCGGGCCGGCGTGCGTGGTCGCGGGCACCCTGGGCCGACCGCGGGGGCGGGGCGTCGCCGGACCAGCCGGGCGGCGGCGCGGGCCGGCCCCGCGACACGCCGTTAGCACGCTCGTTCGACACGCCGGCCACGTGGAGACATCGCACGATCGCAGCCAGTAGTCTCGGGCGGTCCTCGCCGGTCGGACGCGTCACGGCCACCCCGCCCGGCGGGGGCATCCGGTCAGCCCCGCCGCCCGAGGAGCGTCCGTGGAGTCGATGACCCGCCAGCGCCAGCCGTCCGGGGAGGACGACCACCCCGACGACGCCTCCGCCACCGCGCTGCTGCCGGAGCTTGAGGACGCGGATTGGATGCACCACGCGCGGGAGTTCGCCCACACCAGCTTCTGGGCGGTCGCCCGCCGACTGCCCCGGCTGGTCCGGGAGGCGGTCGCGCTGGCCTGGGCCACCAGCCGCCGGGACACCGTCGCCTCGATCGGCCTGAACGTCGCCGCCGGGGTGATGACCACCTTCGGGCTGCTCGCCACGACCAGCGTCCTGCGCGAGCTGTTCACCGCCGGGCCCACCCCGGACCGCGTCCGCGCCGCGCTGCCGGCGCTGACCCTGGCGGCGGCGGCCGTGGCCGCCCGGGGCGGGCTGACGATCGCGGCCGGCTGGGCGCAGGCCCGGCTGACCCCCCAGATCAACTACGAGGTCGAGCTGCGGCTCTTCGAAGCCACCACGGCGGTCGACCTGGCCGCGTTCGACGACGCCGGGTTCGCCGAGGAGATGGACCGGGCCCGGGACCGGGGCATGGGCGAGGCGGCCTACATCGTCGACCACACCGTCAACCTGGTCACCGGGGTGGTGGGAATGCTCGCCACCGCGGTGGCGGTGACGGTGATCCAGCCGGTGCTGCTGCCCTGCCTGCTGCTCGCGGCGGTGCCGCAGGCGGCCACCGCCGTCCGGATCGCCCGCCGGCAGTATCTGGCCATGCTGGCCAGGATCACCCGGCAGCGGCGGATGCGGATGCTGGCCCAGCTGATGGCCAACCGGCATACGGCCGCCGAGGTCCGGTCCTACCAGATGCGCGACTTCCTGCTCGCCGAGTACCGCGCCATGATGACCGTCGAGACCCGCGCCCACCTGCGGCTCGTCCGCGCGCAGACGACCACCCGGGTGGCCGGCGCGACCGCTGCTGGCCTCGCCACCTTCGGCGTCTACGCGGTCCTCGCCGCGCTGCTGCTGAACGGCATGGTCGCGCTCGCCGCCGCCGCGACCGCCCTGTTCGCCCTCCAGTCCGCCCGCACGAGCCTCAACGTCGCGGTCCTCGCCACGAACTCGCTCTACGAGGACGCCCTCTATTACCAGGACTACCGCGACTTCCTCGACCGGGCCGGGGCGCGGGTCCCGGCCGGCGGCGGGCGGGCGGTGGACGGGTTCGACGCGGTCGAGCTGGACCGCGTCAGCCTCCGCTACCCGGACACCGAGCGGCCGGCCGTCGACGAGGTCAGCCTCACCGTGCGGCGCGGCCAGGTGGTCGCCCTGGTCGGCGAGAACGGCTCCGGCAAGACGACCCTGGCCAAGCTCATCGCCGGGCTCTACCGGCCGACCGGCGGCGCGGTCCGCTGGGACGGGGTCGACGCCCGCGAGCTGGATCCGCGGGCCACGGGCGCGCACGTGGCGGTGATGACGCAGGACTGGTGGAAGTTCCCGTTCACCGCCCGGCAGAACATCCGCATCGGGCGGCACGACCGGGCGCCCGAGCGGCCGGGGCCCAGCGTGCGCGACGCCGCGCGCGCGGCGGCCGCGCACGACATAATCGCGGGCCTGCCCTTCGGGTACGACACCCTGCTCGACCGCGAGTTCAACGTGGCCTTAGCGAGGAATCCCGGTCGCTTCAGGGCCGGGAGGAATCGCGTCACGAGCCTGGACGTTTCTGGTTTTCGATGTACTCGCGGATGGCGGCTAGGGGTGCCCCACCGCACGATCCGGCAAAGTACGACGGTGACCATAGGTGGCCGTGCGTGATGTGCCGGTTGATCCGGCCGGTGAACTCCTGCCGAAGGTAGTGCGTGGAGACGCCCTTGAGTCTGTTGACCAGGGTCGATATCGGTAGCTTCGGCGGGTAGTGGACGAGGAGATGGACGTGGTCGTCTTCGCCGTTGAACTCCCGCAGTTCCGCACCGAGCTTGGCGCACACGTCAGCCATGATGTGCCCGCACCGGGCGAGCATGGCGTCATCGAGCACGTCCCGCCGATTCTTGGTGACGAAGACAAGATGTACGTGCAGGTTGTGCACGACGCTCCGACCGCGGCGAAAATTCGGATCTGGGGTCCATCGGGGTGACATAGACAAGAATGTTAGACTGTGGACGTGAAGGTCGTCGTGCAGGTGCGCCTGTTCCCCAACGCCGACCAGGAGGCGGCGTTGCGGAACACGCTGAGCCTGTGCAACGAGGCCGCCAATCTCGCCTCGGTTGAGGCGTTCCAGCGGCGAGTCCACGCGAAACAGGCGCTCCAGCGGCTTACCTACGGCCGCTTGAAGGCCCTGGGCTTGTCGGCGCAGCCGGCGATCCACGTCGCCCGCAAGGTTGCCGGCGCGTACGCCACCCTGAACGCCAACATTCGTGCCGGAAATCTCGGCAAGCCCGGGTCGAAACGCCGCCGCAACGCCGAGGCGAAGCCGATCGGATTCCGTCGGGACGCCGCGCAGCCGTTCGACGACCGCTGCCTGTCCTGGCAGATGCCCACCCGCACGGTCTCCATCTGGACCATCGCGGGGCGGCAGGCCGGCATCCGATTCGGCTGCTCCGCGCAGCAGTACGCGGTGCTGTCCGCCCACCGCAAGGGCGAATCCGATCTGGTGCACCGTGACGGCAAGTGGTACCTGCACGCCACCTGCGACATCCCTGATGTTGAGGTGAAGGAGCCTGACGGGTTCCTCGGCGTCGACCTGGGCATCGCGAACATCGCCACCACCAACGACGGGACCCGGCACTGCGGCAAGGGTTTGAACCGGGTGCGTCACCGTAACCAGCGGCTACGGGCCAAGCTCCAACGCATCGGCACCAAATCGGCCAAGCGGCTGTTGAAGGCCCGCCGCCGCAAGGAAGCCCGGTTCGCGGCCGACACCAACCATCGCATCGCCAAGCAGATCGTGACCGAGGCCGAACGCACCGGCCGCGGCATCGCCCTGGAGAACCTCACGGGCATCCGCGACCGGGTACGGCTCCGACGGCCCCAGCGGGTCACACTGCACAGGTGGGCGTTCCACCAACTCGGCCAGTTCATCGCCTACAAAGCGACACGAGCCGGGCTGGCCCTCGTCCACGTCGATCCGGCGTACACCTCGCAGGGCTGCTCCACCTGCGGGCACACCGCCAAAGCCAACCGCCCCCACCAATCCACCTTCCGATGCACGTCCTGCGGCTTCGCTGAGCACGCCGACGTGAACGCAGCCCGCAACATCGCCACACGCGGTGCCACGGACTGGGCAGCAGTCAGCCTGCCGAACGCGGCGTGACCGATACAGCCAGCATCGAGCACGATCTGCAAGCTCGGCCCTTCAAGGCCCGAGAAGCTGACGGACGGCCAGGACCTCTCCGGCGGGCAGTGGCAGCGGCTCGTCGCCGCCCGGGGCCTCTACCGGCACGCCGCCCTGTTGATCTGCGACGAGCCGTCGGCCGCCCTGGACGCGCGGGCCGAACACGCGCTCTTCCAGCACCTGCGTCGCCGTCCCGACCGGGCCGTCGTGCTGATCACCCACCGGCTGGCCAACGTCCGGCACGCCGACCAGATCTTCGTGATGGAGCAGGGCCGGCTCGTCCAGCAGGGCACCCACGACGAGTTGATGTCGGCCGACGGCCTCTACCGGGAGCTGTTCGACCTGCAGGCCAGCGGCTACCTCGCCCGTTCCCCGGCGGCCGGCGACGGCCTGCCCCGCTGACCGGCCGCCCCGCCGGTGGCCGTGCGGTCCGCTGGCCGGCGGCCCGACGTCGGCGGGCGAGGCGCACCGGAGACCGACGAGCGGTCCGGGTGGCTCCGGTGTTGACTTCCAGCGCACTCGAATTCCTAGCGTGGCCGGGACGTCCGGCGGACCCACGCCGGGCGCGGCGACACGAGGAGCACGAGCATGCGTTACCGCGTCCTGGGCGGCACCGGCATCGAGGTGAGCGTCCACGCCCTCGGCACGATGATGTTCGGCGCGGTCGGCAACCCCGACCACGACGACTGCGTCCGGATCATCCACGCCGCCCTCGACCGAGGCGTCAACCTGGTCGACACCGCCGACATGTACTCGGCCGGCGAGAGCGAACGCATCGTCGGCCGGGCGCTGCGGGGCCGCCGGGACGACGTCGTGCTCGCCACCAAGGTGCACTTCCCGATGGGGGAGGGGCGCAACCGGGGCGGCAACTCCCGACGCTGGATCATGCGGGCCGTCGAGGACAGCCTCCGTCGGCTCGACACCGACTGGATCGACCTCTACCAGGTGCACCGCCCCGACCACACCACCGACATCGAGGAGACCCTCGGCGTCCTGAGCGACCTCGTCCGGGCCGGCACGATCCGGGCGTTCGGCTGCTCCACCTTCCCGGCCGAGGAGATCGTCGAGGCGCAGCACGTCGCCGAGCGGCGCGGCCTCGGCCGGTTCCGCACCGAGCAGCCGCCGTACTCGATCCTGGCCCGGGGCATCGAGGCCGACGTGCTCCCGGTCTGCCAGCGGTACGGCATGGGGGTGCTCGTCTGGAGTCCGCTCGCCTCGGGCTTCCTGTCCGGCCGCTACCGCCACGGCCGCCCCGTCGACCTGGCCGCCGGCCGACCCGCGCTCACCCCGGCCCGGTTCGACCCGTCGATCCCCGGCAACGCCGCCAAGTACCAGGCGGTCGAGCGGCTGGTCGAGCTGGCCGGGGACGTCGGCTGCTCGCTGCCGGAGCTGGCCGTGGCGTTCACCGTGGCCCACCCCGGGGTCACCTCGGCGATCCTCGGGCCGCGGACGATGGAGCAGCTCGACGGGCTGCTCGCCGGCGCCGCGCTGACCCTCGACGACGCCACGCTGGACCGGATCGACGAGATCGTCCCACCCGGCACCGACCTGTACGCCCCGGACGGCGTCTGGCGCCCGCCGGCGCTCACCGATCCGGCCCGCCGTCGCCGCCCGACCGCCGACCGGCCCGCCGCCTGACCGCCGGCAGCCCGCCTAATCACCTGGCGCGGATCATGCTCGGGGAGGCAGACTTCGGGGGTGGATCATCGGGCGATGGTGGGGCTGAGCAAGCGGATGTCGCTGGCGTTGCGGCACCAGCCCGCCCGGTTCGGCCTCGCGCCCGACGGGGCCGGCTGGGTGCCGGTCGACGACCTGCTCACCGCGCTGCGGGTCGACCGCGTCGACCTCGACGCCGTCGTCGCCGGCAACGACAAGCAGCGCTTCGCCGTCGAACGCGGCCCCGACGGCGTCGAGCGGATCCGGGCCAACCAGGGGCACTCCATCCCGGTCGACCTGGGGCTCACGCCGTGTCCGCCGCCGGCGCGGCTCTACCACGGCACCAGCAGCGTCGCCCTCGACTCCATCCGGGCGACCGGCCTGCACCGGGGCGGCCGGCACCACGTCCACCTGTCACCGGACGTGGTGACCGCCCGGCAGGTGGGCGCCCGCCGGCGGGGAGACGTGGTGATCCTGACGGTGGACGCGGCGGGGATGGCCCGCGACGGGCACGCCTTCTACCGCAGCGCCAACGGGGTCTGGCTCACCGACGCGGTGCCCGCCCGCTACCTCGCGGTCTGACCGGCCACGCCCCGAGCCCGACGGAGCCGGCGCTGGACGATACGGGCCCGGGTCAGGCCGCGCGTCGGCACCGGGCCCGGGTCAGGCAGTGCGGTGCCGACCGGGGCAGGCAACGCGGTGCGGCCCGGGTCAGGCCGCGCGGTGCCGGCCCCCCGGGGTCAGGCCGCCCGCTGCGCGAGGAAGTCGGCGAGCACCCGGGTGTGGGTGGAGAAGGCCAACTCCGTCGGCTCGGTGAGCACCAGCCACTCGGTGGCCTCCTCGGTGGGTGCCGAGGGCGGCAGCGCCTCGGCCCGCTGCTCGGGCAGCTCCCCGAAGACCATCATCGTGCCGCCGGCCGGGGCGCTGTGCACCGCGAAGAGGCGGGCGTCGGCGGCGTCGGCGCGCAGGCCGGTCTCCTCCCACAGCTCCCGGACCAGGGCGTCCTGCCACTCCTCGCCGTACTCGATGAAGCCGCCCGGCAGCGCGAGCAGGCCGCGCGCCGGCTCGATGTCCCGGCGGACGACGACCACGCCGAGGCCCGCGTCCGTGCGGACCGGCAGCACCGCCACCGCGACGGGCAGCGGGTTGCGCCAGACGGTCTCGCCGCAGGCCGCACAGACCCGCGGCCACCGGGCCGCCGCCGGGTAGGCCACGCCGCAGAAGGAGCAGTGGGAGTACGCGGCGGCCGTCATGCCGAAGCACGTTACCCGCCCCGCTCCGGAGCCGCCCGGCAGCGGTCCTGCGGTCACGAACCGCCCGCGCGGAGGGCGTCGCGGGCCTCCATCAGGGCGAAGCCGAGCAGGTTCGCGCCCTGCCATGTCCGCGGATCCTCCGTGCGCGGATCGTCGGCGGCCAGCCCGATGCCCCAGACGCGGTCCACCGGGCTGGCCTCCACGAGCACCCGCTCGCCGGTGGTCAGCAGGAACGCCCGCAGATCGTCGTGCTGGCCGAACTTGGCGACGCTGCCCGCCACCACGATGTCGTAGCGTCGGGCCGCCCAGGTCGCCTCGTCGAAACCGCGCACGCGGCGGCCGAGCGACTTGGCGCGGTGCGGGTGCCCGGCCGCCAGGACCTGGGCGGCGACGTCCGCGTCGCCGAACAGGATCGCCTTGTGCCACATCATCCAGTGCTCGGCGGTGGCATACGTCCGGCCGCCGTCGCGGAACGGGGCCGGCCACCACTGGCTCAGGCAGCCGGGCCCGACGCCGCCGTCGCGGCGCGGCCGGTGGCCCCAGAAGTGCAGGTAGCGGACCCTCTCGCCGGCCTGCGTGGCGGCGACGAGGTCGGCGACGGATCGCGGCGACATGCCGGAGAGTCTGCCCGACGGCTCCGACAGAACGCCGCACGTCTCTCCGGCGGCGGCGCCCTCAGCGGTCGCCGTCGTCGTCGGGCGCGTCGCCGGGCCGCCCGCGTAGCCGCCGTTCGCGCATGCCTCGGGCGAGCTCGGTCGCGAGGGCCTGCAGGGGCGGCGTCCAGAACCGACGGAAGTGGTCGAGCCACTGGTCGACCTCCCGCAGGGGCCGGGGGTCGACGGCGTAGAGCCGCCGGGTCCCCTCCGCGCGCACGGTGGCGAAGCCGTTGTCCCGCAACACCTTGAGGTGCTGCGAGACGGCGGGCTGGGAGATCCCGAACTCGCGCCGGATCACGTCGCACAGCCCGCCGGCGGTCATCTCACCGTCGGTGAGCAGTTCGAGGATGCGGCGCCGCACCGGGTCGCCGAGCACATCGAAGGCGTGCACCCGTCATTTATATCAACTTCAACTTAATTAGGCGAGATCTGATGAACGCGGGTCGGTGTCGGAGACGCGACGGCCCGTCGTACGCCGGTGCGCCCTGACCCCGACCACCCGCGGCGCCGCGCCGGCCGTCGTCGCCCCCTGGGATCGCCGGCCCCGGGCGACGATGTCGCACCCGTGGTCCATGATCCTTGTCGTGACGGCGGCGCCGGGTCCATCCGGCGTCGGCGTGGTCACGGCGGCGCCGCGCGGCGGCGGACGGGAGGTTCGGACAGTGGCAGACGCGGAACTGGCCGCGTGGAGACGGCGCAGCACCGTGCGGGTGGTGCCGCCCGCGCGGCCCCGCAAGCTGGCCAAGGTGCCCTTCGTGGAGCTGGCCGACGGGCGGTTGCAGGGCGTGGTGTCCAGCGGGTCGGACGTCGAGCGGGTCTACGTGTCCTCGATCGCGGCCGGCACCCACGCCTACCACTGCAGCACCAACAACAACCGCCCCTGCGGCGGGCTGCGCGGTGCCCTGTGCAAGCACCTGCACGCCCTGGTGGACGAGGCCGTCCTCCAGTACGGCGTCGACCGGGTCGCCCGCTACCTGCGGGTCGAGGTCGGCGACGGGGCGAGCAGCGGCGCGGACCTGATCGCCACCCTGGACGCGCGGCACGAGCCGACGCCCGCCGCGGTCGTGTTCAGCCGCTTCCTGCGCCACCTGTCCTATCTGGAACTCCCCGGCAGCACGGTGCCCCTGCCCGAGCTGCACTGGTTCCCAGCCACCGGGGCGGGCCGCTGATGCTCGGCACGCAGCTCGCCGTCCTGCGTGACGGCGCACCGACCGGTCTGACCGACGCCCTCGATCTCGTCGCCGGTCTCGACGGCGCCCTGGTCCGTGGGTTCGCCCGGGTCAACGAGGAGGACGCGGCGGCGCTGGCCGCGCTGGCCGGAGCGCTCGCCCCCACCCCGCTCGGCGACCTGGTGGCCGAGGCGGTCGGAAAGGTGACCGCCGGTTCGGTGACCGAGGACCATCTCGTCGCCCTCGCCGGTGCCCGGTGCGCGCTGCTCGGCGCGGCCCACGACGCGTTGCTCGGGCAGCTCGACACCGCCCTCGGCCGGGCGCGCGCGCCCTGGGCGCAGGGCCCGCCCGGGCCCGCGGCGGACGCGCCGCCGCCGCTCGCCGGCGTCCGCGCGTGGCTGCACGAGCTGGCGCTCGCGGGGTGGGGCGGCGTCGACCACGAGCTCGTCGCCGCGGCCGCGACGCCGATCGAGGCCGCGCTCGCCGAGCCGGGCCTGCGTCGGCTGGCGGTGCTGCTCGACGGCCTGGCCGCCGAGCTGCGGGCCTGCGCGCCGGTCGCCACGATGGCGCATCCGCCGGTCCGGCGCTGGGCCGACCTGTGGGCGCGGGGCCTGCTGCTCGCCCAGGACGCGGCGGCCGTGACCGCCCCGCCGGCCGTCGAGGAGGTGTCCGGGCGGCTCCTCGTGCTCGGTGTCGACGTGCACGAGCACGACACCGCCGTGCAGGCACAGGTGCACGGCATCCTCGAACCGGCCGGCGGTGGGACGCCCCGCCTGGTCCGCGCCGCCGTCGGGGCGGTCAAGGTGGAGACGATCGTCGGGCCGGCGCTGTGGCGCCTGCTGGATGCCCACCCCGTGCTGTTGGCCGCGCTGGCCGAACGGCGGGGCCTGACGGTCAGCGGCCTTCCGCTGCGCGGCGCGGATCTGATCTGGCGTGACGACCGGGCGCGACCCGGCGAGGCAGCCGACCCGTTCGCCACCGCGCGGGTCCTGCTGCCGGCGGCGGTCGCGGCGGCGCCGGCGCCGCTGGACCGGCACCCGGTCGGGATCGCCGAGCCCGTCCTGCTGGAGGGCTACACCGTGCGCGACGACGACGGCGCGCTCACCGTCGAGCTCGACGGCCATCCGCTCGCCGTCGCGGTCGACCGGCTGCCGTCCTGCGGCCCGCTCACGCCCGACCTGGTCGCGGCCTCGTCGGCGTGCCTCGGCCTGATCCGGTGGGACGACGGCCGGTGGCTGCTCCAGCCGCTGGCGGTGCAGGCCACCGTCAAGCGCAAGCCGGTCGGCGCGCACACCGGCGACTGGGCGTGCGGAGTCACCGACCCGAAGGCCGCCAAGGCCGACGCCAAGGCGGGCGACGCCGTGGCGGTGCTACGCGAGCGCGCGGGACGGTTGCTGCGCCGATGACCGACTCCCTCGCCCCCGCGGACCACGCCGACGCCAACCGACGCCAGGTGCTCTACTGGCGCCTGCTCGCCCGGCTCTTCGACCCCGACGAGCAGCCCGCCCTGGAGTCGGCCAGCATGGCGGTCGTCGACGACCTCGGCCTGCCGGCCGCCCTGCTGGACCCGGCGGTGTCGGTGGACACCGTCGTCCAGCGCTTCCCGGCCCTCGCCGCCGAGCTGCGCGGCCTGCTCCAACCGGGGCAGGACGCGGGCGCGGGCCAGCCGCCGGCCGGTGGGCACACCCCGCCCGGCCCCGCCGCCACGACCGACGCCGGGGCCGGCGCCGACACCGGATCGGGCGCCACGACGGGCACCGGGTCGGGCATCGACCTCGGGCCCGGCGTCGACACCAGGCCGGGCGCCCCGGCGGGGGCCAGCCCCGCCAGCACGACGGGCGCCGGATCCGGCGCGGTGGCGGACACGGTGTCCGGCGCCGTCGGGTCGGGCGGTGCGGGATCGGGCGGTGACGGGCCGGCGACCGGGCCGGGCGCCGCGGAGGTACGCCGCGCCGCGCTGGTGTCGAAGCTGCTGCTCAACGTGTTCGCCACCGGCCACGGGGCGGTCGATGCCGGTCAACTGGCCCGGTGGCAGTCCGACGCGGGCTGGTTCGAGCAGGCGCTCGGCCTGGAGCCCGGGGGGCTGCGCCGGCAGGGCGGTGCCGACGGCCTCGGCGGGGTGCTCGCCGGCCTCGAGGGCGACCTGGTTCGCCGGATGCACCTGCGGGAGGTGCTGGCCGACCCGGTGCTGGCCAGCCGGCTGACGCCGAGCATGTCGCTGATCGAGCAACTGCTGCGGGACAAGGCCAACCTCTCCGGCGTGGCCCTGGCCAACGCCAAGGCGCTCATCCGCCGCTTCGTCGACGAGGTCGCGGAGGTGCTGCGTACGCAGGTCGCGCAGACCAGCGTCGGCGTCGTCGACCGGTCCGTGCCGCCGAAGCGCGTGTACCGCAACCTCGACCTCGACCGCACCATCTGGCAGAACCTGCCCAACTGGAGCCCGGAGGACGAGCGCCTCTACGTCGACCGGCTCTACTACCGGCAGACGGCCCGCCGGGTCACGCCGGCCCGGCTGATCGTGGTGGTGGACCAGTCGGGCTCCATGGTCGACTCGATGGTCAACTGCACCATCCTCGCGTCGATCTTCGCCGGGCTGCCCAAGGTGGACGTGCACCTGATCGCGTACGACACGCGGGCGCTGGACCTGACGCCGTGGGTGCACGACCCGTTCGAGGTGCTGCTGCGCACCAACCTGGGCGGCGGCAACGACGGCCCGGTCGCGATGGCGCTGGCCCGCCCCAAGATCGTCGAGCCGAGGAACACGGTCATGGTGTGGATCTCGGACTTCTACGAGTTCAACCGCTCCCAGCCGCTGTTCGACGGCATCGAGGCGGTGCACCGCTCCGGGGTGCGGTTCATCCCGGTCGGCTCGGTCAACAGCTCGGGCCAGCAGAGCGTCAACCCCTGGTTCCGGCAACGCTTCAAGGACCTGGGCACGCCGGTGATCTCCGGCCACATCCGCAAACTCGTCTTCGAGCTCAAGAGCTTCCTCACCTAGGAGAACGAACCCCTCATGTCCGAGATGCTGCGTGCCCCCGCCGAGGTCAAGTACGCCGAGGAACTCGACTACCTGGAGTCGGTCGACACCGACCCGAAGCCGTTCTCGTGGCGGCTGAGCCCGCGGATGGTCCGACTGTTCATCCTCGGCTCGGAGCGGGCCGACGGGCTCGACCGGGAGATCCCGCAGAAGTGGTTCGGCGACCGTACGTTCGTCGAACGGAGCATCGTGACCCTGGCGTCGGACCGGGGCCTGCTGCTGATCGGCGACCCGGGCACCGGCAAGAGCTGGCTCGCCGAGCTGCTGGCCGCCGCGGTCTGCCGCAACTCGACGCTGGTGGTGCAGGGCACCGCCGGCACCACCGAGGACCACATCAAGTACTCGTGGAACGTGTCGATGGTGATCGCCAGGGGCCAGTCCCGGGAGTCCATGATCCCGTCGCCGATCATGACGGCGATGGAGCAGGGCGTGGTCGGCCGGTTCGAGGAGCTGACCCGCTCCACCAGCGACGTGCAGGACGCGCTGATCTCGATCCTGTCGGAGAAGTACGTCTCCATCCCGGAGCTGGACCACGACAACATCGTCTTCGCGAAGCCCGGCTTCTCGATCATCGCCACCGCGAACAGCCGGGACCGGGGCGTGAACGACCTCTCGTCCGCGCTCAAACGGCGGTTCAACTTCGTCCGGATCCCCGTGGTGACCAACAAGCGCAGCGAGGCGGAGATCGTCCGCTTCCGCACCGAGGAGCTGCTGCGCCGGCACCAGATCACGCTCGACGTGCCGCCCACCCTGCTGGACATCCTGTTGCAGAGCTTCGCCGACCTGCGCGCCGCCGCCTCCTCGGCGACCAGCGACGACGAGAAGCTGGAGTCGGCGCTGTCCACCGCCGAGCAGATCGGCGTCCTGGAGGACGCCATCCTGCACAGCCAGTTCTTCGGCGACCGCACCCTGCGCGCCGCGACGCTGGCCGGGTCGCTGGTCGGCTCCCTGGCCCGGCGCAGCCCGGAGGATCTGGCGATCCTCAACAAGTACCTGCACGGGGTGGTGGAACCGCGCGCCAAGCAGGACGGCGGCCCCTGGGAGGGCTTCCTCGACGGCGGCCGCCAGGCCATCGCCTCCCTGTCGTGACCGCGCCCACCGAGGCCGGGCCGTTCGGCGAGCTGCGCCAGCAGCTCACCGCCGCCGCCGCCGCCTTCGCCGACAGTCCGGGCGCCGTCGCCGACATCCTCGCCGGCATGGTCGACGACGTCGACCGCGCCCTCGGCGAGGAACTGGAGATCTTCCCGGTCTGCCACCACTCGCCGGCGTCCGCGCTGGCCATGGTCCGACGGCTGCGCGCCAAGCAGCCGAAGGTGATCTACCTGGAGCTCTGCGAGGACCTCCAGCCGCTGTTGGGCGAGCTGCGCAACTGCCGCCTCCCGGTGGCGGTGCAGGCGTTCGCCTCGGAGTTGGAGGGCTTCCCGGCCGACTGGGGGCCGCTCAGCGTGGTCGCGCCGATCACCGAGGCCAGCGCCGAATACCAGGCCATCGCGTACGCGCTGGAGACGCCCGGGGTCGAGCTGGTCCTGGTGGACCGCTCCACCGACCACGTCTTCCAGTGGCTGCCCCGCCCACCCGGCACCGCCGACGACGCCCCGGCGGGCGGGGACGTCGAGCCGACCGCGCCGGTGGAGGAGGAGGCGGCCCTGCACGGGGACGCCGTCGGGGTCGAGATCGGGGACCTGCGGCCCCGCTTCGCGGAACTCGAGGCGTACCTGCTGCACCACGGCAAGGTGCGGCACTGGTCGGAGTGGTGGGACCAGTACGTCGAGCAGCCGCTCGCCGACGCCGACCACGACACCTACCGGCAGGTGATGGTGCTGATCGGCAGCCTGTTCCGGCGGCTGCGCCCGGCCGGGGCGGACCGGCGCGACCGCGACGAGGACCGGGAACGCCACATGTGGACCCGGATCCGGGAGCACCTGGCCAGTTCGGGTGCGGATCCGGCGGAGTGTCTCCACGTCTGCGGGGCGTTCCACGCCGCCAGCCGGGTCGAGCAGTTCGGGCTCCGCGCCGACGCCCCGTTCGAGATCACCCCGCGCACCGGCACCCGGTGGCACTACGGCTTGATCCCCTCCAGCCACTCCGCCATCGAGGCGCAGTTCGGGCTCGCGGCCGGGTCGGTGTCGATCGCCGCGGCCACCTGGACGAAGGCGGTCGCCCGGTCCGGGCTGTCGCCGTTCCAGCTGGAGGGGCAGCGCGGCACCCGCACCCGCACCGGGCGTCGCCGCGCCGCACCGGCCCCCGCGCCCGCCGCCCCGGTCGCCGACCGGCTCTCCGGCTATCTCGCGCGGCCACCGGCGGTGCAGGGCCTCGACGAGGCGGAGCTGCGGGGCTGGTGCGTCGACATCGTCCGGTTGGCCCGGCGCAACGGCTACCTGGCCAGCACCGCCGACGCCATCGCCGTCTTCGAGACCTCGATCCTCCTCGCCGGCCTGCGCAACCGGGCCCGTCCCACGCCGTACGACTTCGCCGACGCGGCGGTCACCTGCATCGAGAAGGACGTCGTCCCGGGGCGCCGGGACGTCCGCCGGCTCTGCGAAATCTTGTTCGGCGGCGACCGGATCGGCCAGGTGGGCTACGAGGCCCTTCCGCCGCTCGCCCGCGACGTCCACGACCGGCTCGCCCCGCTCGGGCTGGACCTGGAGAAGCGCCCGGTCCAGCGGGCGCTGCTGGACCTGCACGCCGACCCCGGGCTGGCGCCCTGCTCCGACCTGCTCTGGCGGCTGCGGCACCTGCTGCCCCCCGACGCGGTACGACCCATCATGGGCGAGCGCCGGTTGGGGCACCGCTCGATCCAGGAGAGCTGGGACCTGGCCCTCGGCCGCCACCAGCGGGCGCTGATCGAGCTGGGCTACGAGGGCGTCACCGTCGAGCAGGTGCTGGAGCAGCGGCTGCGGCGCGCCGTCCGGGGCCCGAACGCCACGGCCTCGGTCGCGCTGGAGGCCGTCGAGGACGCCGTACGACTGCTCGACAGCCCGCGCCTGGTCGACGAACTGGGCAACCGGGCGGTGGAGCTGCTCGCCGCCGAACGCACCGTCGACGACGCCCCCGAGGTGCTGCGCCGGATCCGGCGGCTGCTGGCCCACCATCGCGCCACCGGGCCGCTGCCGGCCTGGTGCGAGGCGTTCGTGACCACCGGGTACGCCCACTACTGCACGCTGCTGCCCACGGCGTTCGTCGACGAGGGGAGCGGGGTCCGGCAGGTCGGCGCCATGCTCGGCTTCCTGTTCGGCATGGAGAGCCTGGCGCTCTCCCTGGGCTGCGACCGGTCCCAGCTCGAACTCGCCGTCGCGCAGTCCCACCCGGAGGCGCCGGCCAAGGTCGCGCTGCTCTGGGTCGCCCGGCACCAGCTCGGCCTGCTGTCCCTGGCCGAGCTGCGCCGGCGGTGCGCCGACCTGCTCGGCAACCCGCTGGTGGTGCCCGCCTTCCCGCAGTACCTCAGCGGCTTCGTACAGGCCCTGGAGTCGGTGCCGGGGCTCGCCCCGTTCGTCGTGGAGGTGATGTCCTCGGCGTTCGCCCGGCTGCCCGACCCGGTCCTGCTGCCCTGGCTGCCCACGCTGATTACCACCCTGCGCGACCACGGCCCGGAACTGGTGCCACTGCTGGTGCGGGAGGCGGGCCGTACCTTCCCCGCGTCGCTGCCCGCGCTGGACGCCTGGGTGCCGCCGTGGTCGGCGTCGGCGTCTCCGCCCGCGCCGGCGGTCCCCGCCGTCGCGTCCGGTCCGGTGGCCACCCTGCTGTCCGGCCACCCGGAGGCCGTCGACGCCGTCGCCGCCCTGCTCGGGTGCGACGGCGGGTGGCGCGAGGAGGCCGCCGCCGCGACCGCCACCCCGCCGGGGCTGGCCGCCCTGCTGGCCGCGCATCCGGCGACCGCCGACGCCGTGACTGCGCTGCTGGCGGGCGCGCCGAGCTGACGGAGAGCCGGCGGGACGTCCGACCTGCACGACGGGCCGAGGGGCTCGTCGGCCGCAGGCCGGGCTACCGCCGGCGAGCTGGGTCGGGCCGGCCCCGGCATCGGCGGCCGAGGACCCGGAGAGCGGGCGTGGCTACCGGAGATCGGGCGTGGCTAGCTGGGGTCGCCGACCGGGGCTGTCCCGGGATCGGTGGTTCCGGCGACCCGTGACTGGTCGGTCTGCGCGGCCGGGTCAGCATGCGACCGACGAAGCGCGACGAGCTCCGGATCGTCGTGTACGTACACCCAGTAGTCGGAGCCGGTGGAGAGCCCGAGAGCCCGCATCTTCCGGCGGACGGCCATCTCGTAGTCGGCGGAGTACGTCGGGTCGGACGGCCGGTCGTCGGCCGGGGCGCTGTCGTCTGTCATGGGACCGATTCTCGCCGCACTGGTGAAATCACCACGCTGACGGTCGTCAGCACATCCACAAACGATGATGTGGCCCCACCGTCGACGGTCGGGTCGCCGAATCGCCCACCGGCTGTCGATCCGGGCTCGCCTCGTTCGTATGGAGGATGAGAGGCCGGCGGTGGCGCCGGCCGTCGACGCGAGGAGAAGCCATGAAGCAGTACCTGCTCAGCATCTACCAGCCCGGCGGCGAGGAACTGGTGGACCCGGAGTTCCTGGCCGGGGTGATGCGCGAGCTGGGCGCGATCCGCGAGGAGCTGGAGGCGTCCGGATGCTGGGTCTTCGGCCAGGGACTGCACGCGCCGGAGACGGCGACCGTGCTGCGGCCGTCCGACGGTGACGTGCTGGTCACCGACGGGCCGTTCGTCGAGGGCAAGGAGTACCTCGGCGGCTTCACCATCATCCGGGCGCCCGACCTGGACGCCGCGCTGACGTGGGGCCGCCGGTACGCGCTGGCCACCACCCTGCCGATCGAGGTGCGCCCCTTCCAGGGCGAGGACTGAGCGTGTCGGACGTGGAGGCGGCGTTCCGCGCGGAGTACGGCCGCGCGGTCGCCGTCCTGGTCCGCCTCCTCGGCGACATCGACCTCGCCGAGGAGGCGGTGCAGGAGGCGTTCACGGTGGCGGTGGCGCGGTGGCCCGAGACGGGGCCGCCGCCCAGCCCGGCCGGCTGGATCATCACCACCGCCCGGAACCGGGCGATCGACCGGCTGCGGCGGGAGGCGTCCCGGGCCGACCGGCACGCCCAGGCCGCTCTGCTGCACACCCACGACGTACCGGCCGGGGAGGGACCCGTGCGCGACGACCGGCTCCGCCTGATCTTCACCTGCTGCCACCCGGCGCTCAACCCGGCCGCCCGGGTCGCGCTGACCCTGCGGCTGCTCGGGGGGCTGACCACCGCCGAGATCGCCCGGGCCTTTCTGGTGCCGGAGGCGACGATGGCCCAGCGGATCGTCCGGGCCAAGGCCAAGATCCGCGATGCCCGCATCCCGTACCGGGTGCCGGGTGACGCCGACCTGCCGGACCGGCTCTCCGCCGTGCTGGCCGTGCTCTACCTGATCTTCACCGAGGGGCACACCGCCAGCTCCGGGGACCGGCTGGTCCGCGACGACCTGTGCGCCGAGGCGATCCGGCTGGGCCGGCTGCTGGTGGAGTTGATGCCGGACGAGCCGGAGGCGCTGGGGCTGCTGGCGCTGATGCTGCTCACCGAGGCGCGCCGCCCCGCCCGCACCACCGCCGACGGCGTGCTGGTCCCGCTGGGCGAGCAGGACCGCCGCCGGTGGGACGCCGGGCTCGTCGCGGAGGGGCAGGCCCTGGTCCGCCGGTGCCTGCGCCGCGACCGGCCCGGTCCGTACCAGATCCAGGCCGCGATCGCCGCCGTGCACAGCGACGCGCCCAGCGCCGCCGGCACCGACTGGGCCCAGATCCTCTTGCTGTACGACCAGCTCACCGCGTGTGCCCCCGGGCCGGTGGTGGCGCTGAACCGGGCCGTCGCGCTGGCTGAGGTGGCCGGGCCGGCGGTGGCGCTGGCCGCCGTCGACCGCCTCGACCTGGCCGGCTACCACGTGTTCCACGCCGTCCGGGCCGATCTGTTGCGCCGACTGGGCCGGGCGGGGGAGGCGGCCGAGGCGTACCGGACGGCCGCGGAGCGGACGGACAACGCGGCCGAACGCGCCTTCCTGGCCGCGCGGGCGGTCGCGGCACGATCCGCCGTATAGCGCCGCCCGCCGGCGGTCGCCTCGGCTCGCCAGCGCGCTTCCGGGCCGCCGGGGCTGCGCTGCGGGGCCGCCGGGCCGTGCTGCGGGCCGCCGGGGCAGCGCTGCGGGGCCGCCGGAGCGTGCAGCGGGCCGCCGGGGCAGCGCTGCCGGGCCGCCGGACAGTGCTGCGGGCCGCCGGCGGTCGCCGGGCACCGCCGGACGGCCGGGCGGCGGTGCCCGGCGTTTGCCCGCTCCCGGGGCCGGGAACGCGGGTTTCCCGGCAGCGCGGCGCCCCGACGCGCCGCCCGACGAACGGACGCCGACGGCCCATGACGTACCGCCCGGCAGTCACCACCGCGGTGCCCGACCTGGCCGCCCTCACCCTCGGGGTCGAGGAGGAGTACCTGCTGCTCGATCCCCGGACGGGGGAGAGTCTTCCGGTCGCCGACCGGGTGCTCGCCGCCCTGTCCGGGACGGCCCGGGACCAGAGCCGCCAGGAGTTCCGGCACAGCATGGTGGAGATGGTCACGCCGGTCACCGCCGACCTGACCGAGCTGCGGGCCTACCTGGTGGCGCTGCGCCGTTCGGCCGCCGACGCGGCCCGTGCCGCCGGGGCCCGGCTCGTCGCGGTCGGTGCCACCCCCGTACACGAGCCGCACCGGACGGTACCGGACAAACCTCGCTACCACGCCATGTCCCGCCGCTTCGGCCCGGTCGCGCACGATCCGGCGGTCTGCGGCTGCCACGTCCACGTCGGGCTGCCCGACCGCGAGCTGGCCGTCCAGGTGTGCAACCACCTGCGCCCGTGGCTGCCGGTGGTGCAGGCCGTCACCGCCAACTCGCCGCTGCACGACGGCCGCGACACCGGGCACGCCAGCTGGCGCTCGATGCAGCTGGAACGCTGGCCCAGCATCGGGCCGACCCCGCATTTCGAGTCGGCCGCCGACTACGACGCGACCGTGGACGACCTGATCCGCGCCGGGATCATGCTCGACGCCGCGATGGTCTACTGGTACGCCCGCCCCTCCACCGCGTACCCCACGGTCGAGATCCGGGTGGGCGACGTCTGCCCGGGCGTGGACGACACGGTGCTCGTCGCCGGCCTGGTCCGGGCGCTCGTCGCGACGCTGGCCGACGACGTCCGCGCCGGGGTTCCCGCGCCCCGGATCCGGGACTGTCTGGTCTCCGCCGCGCACTGGCGGGCCGCCCACGACGGACTGGAGGGCGACCTGATCGACCTGCGTTCCGGCGGCGCCCGCCCCGCGTGGGACCTGGTCGACGACCTCGTCGCCACCGTCGCGCCCGCCCTGGCGCGTCACGGCGACCTCGACCACGTACGTGACCAGGTGGCCCGGGTGCGCCGGGACGGCAACGGTGCCGCCCGGCAGCGCCGGGTGATGGCCCGCACCGACAACGACGTACGGGCCGTCCTGGACCACCTGGCCGCCGAGACCCTCGCCTGCTGAAGCCGCCCGACCCCGGGTGCCGCCCCGCCACCGGGCACCGGCGGCGCAGGGTGGCGCCCCCACACCGAGCGGTGGTGGTGACCGGTGGAACGCCACGGGTGTCACCATCGCCGGGTGACACCCATGGCGTTCCACTCGTGAGGGCACCGGCCGGGCTCGACCCAGGCCGGGTTGGCGGTGTCTACGGTGCTGGCCGCCGGGGTGGCGCCGCCGGGTCGCCTCCACCGAGGCCGGGTCGAGGGGTCGGAGGGGGTGCGGGCCGAGGCGGAGCGGGGCGTGCCGGTCAGCGGATGTCGTGGGACTGGAGCCACAGCTCCAGCAGGCCGAGCTGCCACAGCTTGTTGCTGCCGGCGGTGGCCCGCGCCCGGTCCGGCTCGGCGAGCAACTGGTCGACGTACTCACGGCGGAACAGGCCGCGTTCCCGGGCGGCGGGGGCGGCGAGGGCCTCGGTGACGAGCTGCCGTACGGGGCCGTCGACGTTGCGCAGCGCCGGCACCGGGAAATAGCCCTTCGGCCGGTCGACCACCTCGGCCGGCAGCACCTCCCGGGCGATCTCCTTCAGCACGCCCTTGCCGCCGCCGGCCACCTTGTGCTCGGGCGGGCAGGCCGCCGCGAGGGCGACCAGATCCTGGTCGAGGAAGGGCGTGCGCACCTCCAGGCCCCACGCCATGCTCATGCTGTCCACCCGCTTCACCGGGTCGTCGGGGAGCATCAGGTGGGTGTCCAGGCGCAGCACGGCGTCCAGCGCGGTGTCCGCCCTGCTCGCCGCCAGGTCGGCGGCGAGCAGTTCGCGGCTGGCGTCGCGGTCGCAGGCGTACGCGGGGCTGACCAACCGGCACAGTTCGGCGTGGCCCCGGTCGAAGAACGCGTCGGCGAAGGCGTCCGCCGCGCCGTCGCGGGGCACCCGGGCGAGGGGCTGGTGGTAGCCGTAGCCGGCGAAGACCTCGTCGGCGCCCTGCCCGGACTGGGCCACCTTGACGTGCCGCGCGACCTGCTCGGACAGCAGGTGGAAGGCGACCACGTCGTGGCTGCCCATCGGCTCGGTCATCGCGTGGACGGTCCGGCGTACCGCCGGGACCAGGTCGTCGTCGGCGAGCCGGATGCGGTGGTGGTCGGTGTCGAAGGCGCGGGCGACGAGGTCGGAGTAGTGGAACTCGTCGCCGACCTCGCCGCCGCGGCTGTCGAAGCCGATGCTGAACGTCTGGAGGTGGTGCTGCCCGGCCTCGGCCAGCAGCGCCACGATCATGCTGGAGTCCAGGCCGCCGGAGAGCAGCACGCCGACCGGGACGTCGGCGACGAGCCGCCGTCGGACCGCCGTGCGCAGCGCGCCGCCGATCGCGGCCCGCCAGTCCCGCGCGTCCATCCCGCCGTGGGCGGGGTCCCGGGCGTAGTCGGGCCGCCAGTAGACGTGCTCGCGGCTGCGCCCGTCGGCCTCCACGACCCGTACGGTGGCCGGGGGGAGCTTGCGCACACCGCGCAGCACGGTGCGGGGCGCCGGCACGATCGAGTGCCAGGACAGGTAGTGGTGCAGCGCCACCGCGTCGATCGTGGTGTCCACGTCGCCGGCGCGCAGCAGCGCGGGCAGGGTGGAGGCGAACCGCAGCCGGCCGGGGGACTCGGCCAGGTACAGCGGCTTGATGCCGAGCCGGTCGCGGGCCAGCACCAGCCGCCGCCGCTGCCGGTCCACGAGGACCACGGCGAACATGCCGACCAGGTGGTCGACGAAGCGTTCGCCCCACTGCGCGTACGCCGCCAGGATCACCTCGGTGTCGCCGGTGGAGTGGAAGGTGTGCCCGGCCTCCCGCAGCTCGTCGCGCAGTTGTGGGTAGTTGTAGACGCAGCCGTTGAAGACCAGCCCCAACCCGAGGTCCTCGCGCACCATCGGCTGGCCGCCCGCCTCGGAGAGGTCGATGATGGTGAGGCGGCGGTGCCCGAGGGTCACCCAGCCGTCGTTCCACAGGCCCTCGCCGTCGGGTCCCCGGGACCGCATCGCCTCGGTCATCCGGGTCACCGCGTCGGCGTCGGGCGTCGACCCGTCGAACCTCGCCTCGCCACTGATGCCGCACATCGTCAGCGATCACCGGCCTTCCGGGGGACCGGACCCACCGTCACCACTCCCGTCGGCGTCGCAGGTGGCGGACCACCCGTTCGCAGGGGCCCGGTTCCGTCGCCAGGACGGGCGGCTGGGCTACCCGACCCCGGCCGGGTCAAACGCCGGCGAGTGGCCCGGGCCGGGGCGGCGCCGGGTCCGTCGGCGGCCGGTCAGTCGCGCAGCGTACGCAGGATGCGGGCGAGCTGTGCCCGGTCGGCCGGCGCGAGGCCGCCGAAGAGGTCCTCGGCGGCGGCCCTGCGGGCGGCGTGGATGGCCTTGCCGGCCCGCGTGCCCTCCTCGGTCGGGGCGACCAGGGTGGCGCGCCGGTCCGCGGGGTCGGGTCGGCGTCGCACGAGGCCGCGCGCCTCCAGGTCGTCGACGACCTCGGTGGCCGAGCGCGGGGCGATACGGAGGTGCTCGGCGAGCGCGCCGGGCCGCAGCGCGCCGTGCCGGATGAGCATGCCGAGCGCCCGGGACTGGCCGGGCGTGACGTCCCACGGCGCGAGCGCCTCCCGGGTGCGGTGTCGCAGCCGCCGGGTCACCGCCCAGAACGCCTCGGCGAGGCCGTCCCCGACGTCGTCGGTGTCTCCGGTCACGGGAATACGGTAGCAGGGGGAGCTGTTGTTCCCTCATGTTGAGGTAACCTCAGCATCTCCGACGTGAGGGAGTACCCCTTGGAACCCCACCCCTCCGGCCGCGACCGCGGCCCCCGCAAGGTCAGCGCCGCCGAGAAGGCACAGGCCCGCCAGGTGTCGCTGCGGCGCATCGGCGGGCTGTTCGCCCGGCACCGGGGCGCGCTCGCCACGGTCACCGCGATCATCGTGGTGTCCTCGGTGCTCGCCATGGCCTCCCCCTTCCTGCTCCGCGCCGTGATCGACCGGGCCCTGCCGGAAGGCGACCTAGCGCTGCTCGTCTGGCTGGTGGCCGGCATGGTCGCGGTCGCCGCGGTGACCTCGGTGCTCGGCGTCCTCCAGACCTGGATCTCCACCCGGGTCGGGCAGCAGGTCATGCACCGGCTGCGCACCGACGTCTTCACCCACCTGCAACGGCAGTCGCTGGCGTTCTTCACCCGCACCCGCACCGGCGAGGTGCAGTCGCGGATCACCAACGACATCGGCGGCATGCAGAGCGTGGTCACCTCCACCGCCACCTCGATCGCGTCCAACCTGACCACCGTGGTGGCGACCGCGGCGGCGATGGTCGCGCTCTCCTGGCGGCTCTCGCTGGTCTCCCTCGTCGTGCTGCCGCCGGCCGTCTGGCTGACCCGCCGGGTCGCCCACCTGCGCCGCGAGATCACCGCGCGACGCCAGCGCGAACTCGCCGACCTCAACGTCACCGTCGAGGAGGGGCTGTCGGTCAGCGGCGTACACCTGGCGAAGACCCTCGGCACCGGCCCGGCGCTGGCGGCGCGCTTCGCCGCCTCGTCGGCCCGCCTGGTCGACCTCGAGCTGCGCTCCGAACTCGCCGGCCGCTGGCGGATGGCCTCGATGAGCGTCGTCTTCGCCGCCATCCCGGCGGTCATCTACCTCAGCGCAGGCCTGCCCGGCGCCGCCGGCACGCTCAGCATCGGCACCCTGGTCGCCTTCACCGCGTTGCAGGGCGGGCTGTTCCGGCCGCTGATGGGCCTGCTCAACGTGGGCGTCTCGGTGACCGCCTCGCTGGCGCTGTTCGCCCGGATCTTCGAGTACCTGGACCTGCCGGTCGAGGTCGACGACCCCGCCGAGCCGGTCGACGTCGACCCGCGCCGGGTCCGGGGCGACCTGCGGTTCACCGACGTCACCTTCAGCTACCCCGGCAGCGACACCGCCGCCGTCGCCGGGATCACCCTCGACGTGCCGGCCGGCACCGGCCTCGCCCTGGTCGGCGAGACCGGCTCCGGCAAGAGCACCCTGGCCGCGCTGGTCAGCCGGCTGCACGACCCGACGAGCGGCCGGATCACCGTCGACGGCGTCGACCTGCGCGACCTGCGCCTGGCCGACCTGGCGGCGATCGTCGGCGTGGTCAGCCAGGAGACCTACCTGCTGCACACCACCGTGCGGGAGAACCTGCGCTACGCCCGCCCGGACGCCACCGACGCCGAGATCGAGGCCGCCGCCCGCGCCGCCCGGATCCACGACCTGATCGCCGGCCTGCCCGACGGGTACGACACGGTCGTCGGCTCGCGGGGGCACCGTTTCTCCGGCGGCGAGAAGCAGCGCCTCGCCATCGCCCGCACGCTGCTGCGCGACCCGCGCATCCTGATCCTCGACGAGGCCACCAGCGCGCTGGACACCGAGACCGAACGCGCGGTGCAGCGGGCGTTCGACGAGGTGGCCCGGGGCCGCACCACCATCACCATCGCCCACCGGCTCTCCACCGTGCGGGACGCGGACCGGATCGCCGTGCTCGACCACGGCCGTGTCGTCGAGTCCGGCACCCACGACGACCTGCTGGAGCGCGCCGGCCGCTACGCGACGCTGGCCGCCTGACGGCCGGGGCTGCGGTCGGCGGTGCGCGCCGGCATCCGACCCCGGGCCGCCCGCGCGGCCGCTGGACGATCACAATCAGGCGGTGCAGCGTCGGGGGTGGACATGGGCCCTGCTCGTCCTCGTGGCCGTCGTCGCCGCGGCCGGGACCGCCTGGGTCTGGTTGCGGTACGACTTCGAGAAGGTCAACTGGGCCTGGGGCGTGATCGCCGGTGTCATCGCCGTCTACGTCGTGCTGGACCAGGTCCTCACCAACCGGCAGGCCGGCTCGGCAGCGGCGGCGGTCCACCGCCGGGCGGCCGCGGACGAACTCTTCGAACTGGTCCGGCGCGAGCCGAGCGACGAGGCGCTGCTGCGGGCGGTCGACGAGCCGTACCCGCTCCCGGTGACCTGGCGCACCGCCGCCGAGCGGCTCATGCCGTCCTGGCGGGCCATCGGCCGGTCCAGCGAGGCCGGTCCGATGGACCTGTCCGGCCGCCACGGGACACTGTGGAGCCGCTACCGGAGCATCCCGTCCGGGCGGTTGCTGGTGCTGGGACCGGCCGGATCCGGCAAGTCGGTCATCGCCCTGCGGATGGCGCGTGAGCTGCCGCCGCACCGGGACCCCGAGGCGCCCGTGCCGGTGCTGCTGCCCGTCGCGTCGTGGGACCCGACCGTGGAGACGTTCCGCGACTGGCTGGTGGACCGCCTCGCCCGGCGGTACACGCAGCTCGCACCCCGCCATCCCCGTCGCGTGGCGGTGCTGCGGGACCTGGTCGAGACGGACCTCGTCGTGCCCGTGCTCGACGGCCTGGACGAGGTGCCCGAGGATCAGGTGACCGCCTGCCTCGAGGAACTCAACGAGTTGCCCACGCAGCGTTTCGTCCTGACCTGCCGGACGTCGGTGTACGAGAGGTACCTCGACCAGGGCGAGAAGGTGCGCGGCGCCGCGGTGGTGGTGGTCGAGCCGCTGGTTCCGGACGAGGTGGCGGAGTACCTGGTCGACGCCGCGCCCCTGCACCAGGCCGGCAACTGGTCGACCGTCGCGGCGCGCATCGACGGCGACCCGGAACTGAGCGGGGCGCTGGCCACGCCGTTGATGGTGGCGATGGCCCGCAGCGCGTTCGACCAGCCCGGCACCGACCCCCGGGACCTCGTGCCGCTGGCGGTCAGCCGGGGGCGGGGCGCCGTGGAGGACGAGCTGCTGTCCCGGGCGGTCGACGCCGCGCTGCGGTCGCGCCGGGGCGCCCAGGGGCTACGCCGGTGGGAACCGGACCGGGCCCGGCGTTACCTGACGTTCCTGGCCGCGCACCTGGAATCGCTCGGCGTCCGCGAGTTCCGCTGGTGGCAGCTGCCGGCCGCGCTGCCCCGGTTGTTCTGGGCCGTCGTCGGCGGCCTGCGTACCGGGCTGGCGGTGTGGCTGGTCCTCGCCCTCGCCGGGGAGGCGCTCCGGTCGGTGGCCGGGATGGTCGCCGACCCGGGCACCCGCGAGCTGCTCACTGCTCTCGCCGACCACCCCGCCGACCTGGGGGTGGCGGCCGCCGCGGTGGCCGTGCCGGCCGCCGCGCTGGGCGGTGGCGCCCGCGACCCGGGCAGCCGACCCACCCGGGTGGTGTTCGTCGGCGGCCGGGGCGCGCTCCGCGAGGGGGTGCTCGACGGGCTGCTCCGGGGAGCGTTCTGGGGGTTCCTGACCTGGTTCGTGCTGTGGCTGTTCACCCCGCCACCCGAGCTGGCCGCCGCGACGGGCCGGCTGCCCGGGCTGACCGGATGGCCGGTCGAGCTGCGGGCCGCGGTCGTGCTCGGCGCCGTCTGGTTCGTCCTCGTCGCGGTCCGGTCCGCGCTGCGGGTAGACGTCGCCGCCCCGGCCGCGGAACTCGGGGCCACCGGCGTGGTCGAGACCGTCCGGGCCGACCGCGCGGCGACGATCGCGTCGGTGGTGCCGAGCGTCGCCGCCGGGTTTGTCGGTGTGCTGGCCGGCTCCGCGCTGCTGTGGGTGACCGGCCTGCTGCCCCGGCTGCCCTCGCCGCAGGCCCTCGGCTACGCCGGGCTCGGCGCGGGGCTGGGCTGGTGGGTGCACACGCGCGGGGGCGGCGCGTGGGTCCGGTTCTGTCTGGCCCGGATGGTGCTGGCGGCACGCGGCCGCCTGCCGCACCGGCTGCTGGCGTTCCTCGGCCACGCCGAGACGGTCGGTCTGTTGCGGCACGGCGCCGGGGCGTACCGGTTCCGGCACGGCCGTCTGCAGAGCAGGCTGGCGGCGGGCTCGCTGGCGGGGCGGCGGGGCGGCCGGCCGCGCGAGGAGTTCGGCGTCGAGCTGGCCCGGGCGGGGTTCTGGCCGGAGGCGCTCGGCGTGTTCGCCGCCGTCACGCGGGCCCGCGCGGCGAACGTCGGGCCGGCCGACGACCTCACCCTGGCCGCGCTGCGCAAGGCGCTGCTGGTGGGCGCCGCCGCCGGGGAGTGGAGCCGGCTGGGGGACCTGTTGGCGTCGATGCCGGCGCCGCTCGCACGCACGGGTGCGACGCCACCGGCGGCGCAGCGTCGGCGCGTCTCCGAGCTGGTTGCCGCCGCCGCGCCGCTGGCCGAGCTGCGGGCCGCCGGCGACGCGCTGCTGCGTGGGGAGGACCAGGCGGGCGGGCCCCTGTCCGCCACCTGGGAGTTCCTGGCGGTCGTCCGCTACGCGGAGGGTGACGTCGACGCGGCTCGGCAGCACCTGGAGCGGCTGCTCGCGGCGGAGAGCGACGACGCCCCGCGTCGGTCGACGCCCCTCGGCGCGGGAATGCTGGCCCGGATCATGCTCGACGGGGACGGGGACACCGGCGCGGCCCTCGCCCTCTGCCACGAGCAGCTGTTCCTGGCCGACTGCCCCGACGACTCCGACGACCGCACCGATCCGCTGCTGCTCGTGCAGACCTGGAGCTGGTCGGTGGCGGTGGTCCGGCGCGTCGTCGACGAGCGGGCGGAGGTGCGTGACCGGCTCCGGGCGGTGCTCGCCGAGCGGCGGGCCCGCGGGCGGCGGATGGAGCTGGGCCGACGGGAGCTGGCCGAGATCGGCTTGCAGGCGTGCCACGCGGTGGTCGGCCACCCGACGCTGGGGGCGCCTGCGGTGGCCGCGGCCCGCAGGCTGGTCGACGTGTTGTCCGCCCCGGACATCGCCGCGCGGACCCTGCGCCGGGGCGCCCCGATGTGGCACGACGGCTGACCGGTCGGCGGGCTCCTGCGGCGTCTCAGAACAGTCTCGTAACGTGTTTCATTATTCCGCGACGACCGGGTCCAGGTGGCGGTAGACGGTGGCCCGCGAGACCCCCAGCGCGGCGGCGATCTCGTCCGCCGAGTGGCTGCCGGCGGCGTGCATCCGCCGGGCCGCCTCGACCTGCTCCGGGCTCATCGCCCGCGGCCGGCCGGGCCGGCGTCGGCCGCTCGCCGCGTCGCCACCGTCCCCGGCCGCGCCCGGGTGGTCCCTGGGCGGCGTGCCGTCCAGCAGGCGGTGCACGCCGTCGAGCATGTCCGCCCGCAGCACCTCGTCGGGCACGTCGGTGAAGAAGACGATCGGGTCGCTGCACATGGCGACCGCCTGCACCGCCCGGACCCGCTCCCGCCGCCCGGCGTCGGGCCCGGCGATGAGGTTGTTGGCGCGCATGGCGATCCGCATCAGGCGGTGGTACGTGTCGCCGCGCGTGATGAGGGCGATGTCGTGAAAGAGCATGCCGAGCGGGCGGCGGTGGGTCAGCATGGTGTCCACCCAGCCCTCCAGGACCGTCCGGCGAGCCCGCTCGGCCGGCCCCGCCTCGGCCGTGTCCAGCAGCGTCTCCAGGTCGGCCACCAGCGGCTCGACCAGGGCCGTGAGCAGGTGCTCCTTGGTGGGGAAGTGGTAGAGGATCGCGGCCTTGGTCAGCCGCAGCCGCTCGCCGATCTGGCGCAGCGAGGTGCGCTGGTAGCCGTGCTCGGCGAACAGGTCGAGCGCGGCGCGCAGGATCCGGGTGCGCGTGTCGTCGGGTGCCTCGACGGTCATGCCGGAAAGCGTAGCCGCGTCTGACCGGTGGGTGACACCACCGTTGATGCGGCTGACCGACGGTCAGTACAGTGGGGGCGGTCGGCATCGCCAGTGGCAGGAGGGGTCATGCCCGTCATCTCCATCGACAACCTCGTCAAGACGTTCGGCAGTGTCCGGGCGCTCGACGAACTGGACCTGCGGGTCGAGGCGGGGGAGGTGCACGGCTTCCTCGGCCCCAACGGCTCCGGCAAGTCCACCACCATCCGGATCCTGCTCGGCCTGCTGCGCCGCGACGCGGGCGACGTGCGGGTGTTCGACGCCGACCCGTGGCGGGAGGCGGTCGCCCTGCACCGCCGGCTGGCGTACGTGCCGGGCGACGTGAACCTGTGGCCGAACCTCTCCGGGGGCGAGGCGATCGACCTGTTCGGCAAGCTGCGCGGCGGGCTCGACCGGCGCCGCCGCGACGCCCTGCTGGAACGCTTCGACCTCGACCCGACGCGCAAGTGCCGCACCTACTCCAAGGGCAACCGGCAGAAGGTCGCGATCGTCGCGGCCTTCGCGTCCGACGTCGAGCTCTACGTGCTCGACGAGCCGACCTCCGGGCTGGACCCGCTGATGGAGGCCGTGTTCCAGGACGAGGTCCGCCAGCTCAAGCGCGACGGCGCCACCGTGCTGCTCTCCAGCCACGTGCTGGCCGAGGTCGAGGCGCTCTGCGACCGGGTCAGCATCATCCGCGACGGCCGGGCCGTCGAGTCCGGCACCCTCGCCGAGCTGCGCCACCTCACGCGTACGGCGGTCACGGTCGAGACCGCGCGGCCGGCGACCGGCCTGGCGGCCCTGCCGGGCGTCCACGAGGTGCGCGAGGTCGACGGCCGCATCCACCTGGAGATCGAGCCCGCCCACCTCGACGAGCTGCTCGGACACCTCGTCCGCTTCGGCGTCCGCGCCCTGACCAGCGCCCCGCCCACCCTCGAGGAGCTGTTCCTGCGCCACTACGGCGACGAGCGCGCGGCCGTCGCCGCCAACGGTCACCGGGCCGGCACCGAGCGGCAGGCGGGCGCCCGATGAGCGCGTTCACCGGCACCGGGCGGCTCGCCCGGCTCGTGCTGCGCCGCGACCGGGTCCGGCTCGCCGTCTGGGTGCTCGGCACGCCCCTGCTCGGCTACGCCCTCGCCGGCAGCGTCAAGGAGTTCTACCCGGACGAGGCGTCCCGGGTCGGGTACGCCACCACGTCGGCGTCCAGCCTGGTCGCCCGCGCGTTCAACGGCCCCATCGCCGGCACCGACCTCGGCGCGGTGGTGGTCGCCGAGACGTACGTGACGCTGGCCCTGCTCGCCGCGCTGCTGAGCACCTTCGCGGTGGTCCGGCACACCCGGCAGAACGAGGAGACCGGCCGGGCGGAGCTGCTGGGCGCCTCCGTCGTCGGCCGGTACGCGCTGCTCACCGCCGCCCTGCTGGTCGTCGTCGCGGCGAACGTGCTGGCCGCGGCCCTGCTCGCCGTCGCCCTGGCCGGCGCCGGCCTGCCGCTTGCCGGGTCCGTCGCGGCGGCGGCCGCCGTCGGCGGCGTCGGGGTGTCCTTCACCGGTATCGCCGCGGTCACCGCCCAGGTGTCGGTCACCTCCCGGGGCGCCAACGCGCTCGCCGCCGCGACCGTCGGGGTCGCCTTCCTGCTCCGGGCCGCCGGCGACGTGCTCGGCGAGCAGACCGACGGCGGCGTGCGCGTGGTCAGCGCCTGGCCGTCCTGGCTCTCCCCGATCGGCTGGGGCAACCAGGTCCGCGCGTTCGGCGGCGAACGGTGGTGGGTGCTCGCGCTGCCCGTCGCGCTGCTGGTCGCCGGCGTGGCACTCGCCTACGCCCTCGCCGAGCGGCGGGACGTCGGCGCGGGGCTCGTCGCGCCCCGACGGGGGCCGGCGGCGGCCTCGCCCCGGCTGCTCAGCCCCGCCGGGCTGGCCTGGCGGTTGCAGCGCGGCGCGCTGCTCGGCTGGGCGATCGGGGTGGCGGTGCTCGGGTTGTCGATGGGCATCGCCGGGGACGAGTTCAACGCCATGATCGAGGAGAACCCGGCCGCCGCCGAGGCCATCAGCGCGATGGGCGGCGGCGCGAAACTGATCGACGCGTACCTGGCGGCGATGCTGGGGTTGTTCGCGCTGACCATCGGGGCGTACGTCGTGCAGGCGCTGTTGCGCACGCGCGGCGACGAGGCCGGCGGCCCGCTGGAGGCGATCCTGGCCACGGCGGTCAGCCGCACCCGCTGGCTGACCACCCAGGTGGTCGCCGCCACGCTCGGCGCGCTCGCCCTGGTGCTGCTGGGCGGCCTCACCACCGGGCTCGGCTACGGCCTGGTCACCGGCGACCCGCTCGGGCAGACCGCCCAGCTGGGCGGGGCGGCGCTGGTGCGGCTGCCGGCCCTGCTGGTGGTGGTCGGGGTGGTGACGGCGCTGTTCGGGCTGCTGCCCCGCTGGTCGGTGGCGCTGTCCTGGGCGGCGCTGATCGGGTTCCTGCTGCTCGGGCAGCTCGGCGCGGTGCTCGACCTGCCGCAGGCGGCGCTGAACCTGTCCCCGTACACGCACGTGCCGTCGGTGCCGGCGGTCGACCTGGCGGCGCTGCCGCTGGTCGTGCTGACGGGGGTGGCGGTGGTGCTGCTCGCGGCCGGCCTGGCCGGCTTCCGCCGCCGCGACGTCCCGAGCTGATCCTGTGCGGAGACGCCCCGGGCGCCCTCGAAGGGAGCGGGGCGTCCGGAGGTGCTCCCCGGTTCGGGCGGGCGGGAGTTGGCCGACTGCATGAAGTAACGTATCCGTTACCTGTCGTAGTCAGCGTTGGGTCGGTGCGAGATGCCGGTGCAGAAGCACGATGACCGTCCGGTGGAGCGGCCGTCGGGTCTGGTCCCACCGGCCGTCGCGCTCGACGGCGTGACGGAACTGCGGCTGCACGGGGTCGGTGGCACGACACCGGAGAACCTGCTCGCCGACGTGGCGCCGCAGCTCGTCTCCGGCGACGGGGTGGCCGGCTTCTTCCGCACCGCCGACGTCAAGGGGCGCCACGTCGAGGCGTACTCCTGGGGCGGGCTGACCTCGCGCAGCGCCACCCGCGCGCTGTGGTTGCTGCTGCTGCCGTTCACCCTGGTCAACGTCGCGGGCTGGATGTGCACGCCGACGGCATGGCGTGGTGCCGTGCGGTTCCGGGTGCACCGCGCGGTGGTCCGCTGGGCGGCGCTGGGCCTGACGGTCAACCTGCTGCTGCTCGTCGCGATGACCACGATGGACGTCGTCGCCTACCAGTGCGGCGCCCGGGCCGCCTGCGCCGACCGGTGGTGGCTGCGGTGGCTGCACACCGACGGGTTCGTCGACCATCCGGCGCGCCGGGTCCTCGTCGGCGCCCTGGTGCCGTTGCTGGTCGCGATCGGGCTGCTGGCCCTCAGCGGCCGGTCGCTGTCCCGCTACGAGCAGGTGCCGCCGCCGCAACGGGGCGAGTCGCTGCGGGCGATGAGCGACGTGACGCCGGCCCGGCCCGGGGTGGGCCTGGCCGACCCCGACTTCTGGAACGGCGGCGGCAGCGTCGCCCGGCTCGCGCTGCTGCACCTGGGCGCGGCCTGCGGCTTCGTCGGCTGGATCACCGTGTACACCGCCCGGTCGATCCCCCTGGCGGCGGGTGTGGTGCCGGCGTACGACGGATTGGCGACCCTGGTGACCTGGCTCGCGGCGGCGGCCGGCCTGGGCGCGGTGCTGCTGCTGACGCCGGCCCGGATCGGGCGGGCGGCGGCGCTCTCCGTCACCGGGCTCGGCGTGCTGGCGGTGACCGGGGCGGTGGTCGTCGCGCTGGCACAGCCGGCGGTCGCCCCGCCCGGGGCCGGCCGGTGGGCGCCACTGCCGGGCATGCAGACGGCGGTGGACTGGACGTACGCCCTCTGCCTCGGCGCGACGGCGGCCGTGCTCGCGTCGGCCGCCGTCAACGGGCACCGGCGCGGGGCGTTCCGCTACGCCGGCCCGTTCGCGCTGACCGTGCTGGCGGCGGTGGTGCTCAACGCGGTCGGGGTCGGCACGATGATCCGCGTCGCCGACCTGCTCGGCACGGTGTCCAACCCCGGCACCGGCGACGGCCGCCCCGACCGGCTCTACGTCTACGACATGGTCTACGCCCTCACGCCCTACCTGACGCTGCTGCCGATCGCGATCGTGGTGGGATTCGCGCTGGTGCAGGCGGTGGTGCTGTGGCGGGCGGCCGGGCCCGACCGCCGCCGGCGCATCCACGACGAGTACGCCGCCCTGTCGACACCGGAGCCGCCGAGCGCCTGGGACGCGTCCGCCCTGAACGAGCCGGCGCGCCACACCCGAGCGTGGCCCGGCGGCTGGACCGCCCGGATCGCCCGGGGCCGGCAGTTGGCCGTGCTGGCCCGGGACGTCGACCTGTTGTTCAGCCTCCTGACCGTCGCCGCCCTCGCCGTCTTCGGGTACGTGCTGGTCGTCGCCGCGGTCCACCACTCGCTGCCGTGGGCGCCGCGCGGCGCGCTCACCGTGTCGACCTGGCTCGCCGCCGGGGCGCCGGTGGCGGTGCTGACCCTGATGCTGCGGGGCTGGCGCGGGCTGGCGGACCGCCGCCACCTCGGCGTGCTGTGGGACATCGGCACCTTCTGGCCCCGCGCCTACCATCCGCTCGCCCCACCGTCGTACACCGAGCGCGCCGTGCCGGACCTGCAACGCCGGCTGTGGCGCGTCCACGACCACGGCGGTGCGGTGGTGCTGGCCGCGCACAGCCAGGGCACCGTCATGGCGGTCGCCGCACTCCTGCAGGAGAAGAGCCGGCCGCAGTGCGAGGGCCGGCCCGCCGGCCACGTCGCGCTGGTCACCTTCGGCAGCCCGCTGACCAAGCTGTACGCCTGGGGCTTTCCCGCCTACTTCGCCGACGGCGCGCTGGGCGCGGACCGGCCCACGGTGTGGCGATGGCGGAATTTCTACTACGAGACCGACTTCATCGGCGGCCCGATCTTCCCCGACGACCCGGCGAACGACGTCGACCAGCTGCTCACCGACCCGCCGACCGCCTGGTACGTGCACGGCCAGCAGCCACCCGTCCTCGGCCGTCACTCCGGCTACTGGACCGACCCCCGCCTCTGGGACCTGGTCGACCGCTACGCCGCAGAACTGCCCCTCCCGCCCGCGCGGTCGCGGTAGCCCGGGCCGGCGTCGCCCGTGGCCGCGCCGCCCCGCCGGACCGGCTGACGCGGGGCCGCCGGTGCGCGCACCGGACGTCGGCGGGTCAGGTCAGGTGCACGGTGACACCTGATGCCCGCAGATCCGCCACGATCTTCTCGTCCGCGGCGCCGTCGGTCACCAGCGTGTCCACCGCGGCGGCGTCACAGATCTTCGCGAAGGAGTGGCGGCCGAGCTTCTCGGAGCCGGCGACGACCACCACCTGCCGCGCCCGGTTGACCATCAACGCGTCGATGCCCGCCTCACTCTCGTCATGGCAGGACGTCCCCTCGGTGGAGAACCCGTCCACCCCGAGAAAGAGGACGTCCAACCACAGGGACTGCATCACCATGCTGGTCAGCGGCCCGGTCAGCTCGTACGACTGGGGCAGGGCGACCCCGCCGAGGATGACGGTGCGCAGGTACGGCCGCAGCACCATCTCGGTGGCGATGTTCAGCGCGTTGGTCACCACGGTCAGGGCCGGCCGGTGGGTGGCCTGGGTCAGGTCGGGTCGCGCGGCGAGATGACGGGCGGTCGCCGACGTCGTGGTGCCGCCGTTCAACCCGACGACGCTGCCCGGTTCGACGAGTTCGGCGGCGGCTGCGGCGATGCGTTCCTTGGTGCTGTCGTCGCCGCGGTAGCGGTAGCGGACGGGCAGGTCGTAGGCGACGGAGCTGGCCACGATGCCACCGTGGGTACGGGTCACCAGCTGCTGCTCGGCCAGAGCGGTGAAATCACGGCGGACGGTCGCCTCGGAGACCCGCAGCGCGTTGGCGGCCTCGACGACGGAGAGCCGCCCGCCCTGCGCGGCCAGGATCTCCAGCAACGCCTGCAGCCGGCGGGAGCGGTCCGCCATCCCGCCCGACGCGGTGGCCCCCGTCGTGGTGTCGGTGGAGGTCACTTGACGGCTCCCGCCGTGAGACCGGCGACCAGGCGCTTCTCGACCGCGGCGAAGAGGAGGACCACGGGAATGATGCTGACGACCGAGACGCCGAAGACGTAGTGCCAGGCGGAGTCGTACTGGCCGACGAACTTCGTGATCGCCACCGACAGGGGCTGGTTCTCCGCCGTGGTCAGGACGACCAGGCTCGCCGCGAACTCGTTCCAGCAGGCGACGAAGGTGAAGATGATGGCGGTGACGATGCCGGGCCACACCAGGGGCAGGGTCACCCGGCGCAGCGTCTGCAGCTTGCCGGCGCCGTCCATCATCGCGGCCTCGTCGATCTCCTTGGGTATGCCGGAGAAGAAGCTGTGCATGATCCACACGGCGAAGCTCAGGTTGAAGGCGGCGTTGACGAGGATCATCGCGAGCCAGGTGTCGTCCAGGCCGACCGCCAGGAACTGCCGGAACAGTCCCGGCGCCAGCACGGTCGGCTGGAGCATCTGCGTGGCCAGTACCAGCAGGAGGAAGACGCCGCGGCCGGGGAACCGGTGCTTGGCCGTGTAGTAGGCGGCGGGCAGGGCGACCGCGAGCACCAGCAGGGTGCCGCAGACGGAGATGACGAGGGTGGAGACGAGGTTGTACGGCAGCGGCGTCTCCGGCGTGGACCACATGGTGGCGTAGTTGGACGGGATCCACTCCGTCGGCAGGTAGGTGGGCGGGATGCGCAGGATCTCCGCGTGCCGCTTGAAGGACCCGACGAGCATCACCAGGTACGGCGCGAGGAACACCAGCGCCACCACCGCGCCCGCCGCCGTCTTGAGCCACCGCCGGCCGCCCCGCCTCCGGGGTCGGTTGCCCCGGCGCGCGCCCGCGGCGCCCGCGCCTACCTGCCGGTCGGTCGTGTCTGGGGTCGTCGTCACCACGGCTACTCGTCTCTCATTGGCCGCAGAGCCGCCAGGTAGATGCCGATCACCGCGAGGACGATCAGGAAGTTCACCACGCTGAGCGCGCTGGCGAGGTCGACCTGACGGTCCTGCTGGATGTACTTGAAGATCAGCGTCGTCGTGGTGTCCGCGTCGTACCCGGGGATGCTGCCGGTCATCGTGCGCAGGATGGGCAGGGAGTTGAACACGTTGATGATGTTGATGAGCACCGCGACGGCGATCGCGGGCCGCAGGGTGGGCAGGATGATGCTGCGGTAGACGCGGCCGGGCCCGGCGCCGTCCATCCGGGCCGCCTCGACCACGTCCTCGGGCACCATCTGCAACCCGGCGAGGAGGGTGTAGGTGGTGAACGGAAGGGACACGAAGACGGCCACCACCATGGACACCACGAACGCGGGCACCGGTCGACGGGTGAACCCGAACCCGGCGTCGAGGATGCCGAGGTCCACCAGGAACTGGTTGACGATCCCGTAGAACGGGTCGAGGGCGTAGTAGAAGACGGTGGAGGTCATGACGACGCTGGCCGCCCACGGCACGATCACCGCCAGCCGGACCAGGCGCCGGCCGGGGAAGGCGTGGTTCAGGAACTGGGCCAGGGCCAGGGAGATCAGCAGCGTCGCCACGACCACACCGATCACCCAGATCACGGTGTTGCCGAACACCCGCCCCAGCGCGGGGGCGTTCAGCAGCGCGGCGTAGTTGTCCAGCCCCGCCGGGCCGCGGTCGACTCCGGCCTGCGAGACGTCCCGCGAGGACGTCCACACCATGTAGGCGGCGGGGAACAGGACGATCGTGACGATCAGACCCAGCGCGGGCAGCAGCCAGGGCAGGGCCGTCGCCAACTGCCGGTGGGCCGCTCGCGCGGACCTGCCGGTCGGCGCCGGCGCCTGCCTGGTCTGCTCGCTCATCGTGTCCTCGATCGGAATGCGTACGGGCGCCGCACCGTCAGGCGTCGGCCTTGGCCTGGATGTCGCTCAGTACCGCCTGCGGATCCTTGCCCTGCCCGATCTGGCCGATCTGGCTCTGGATCGCGCCCTGCGTGGCCGCCCAGCGGGAGTTGGTGCTCGGGTAGAACCGGGCGCCCGGCAGGACCTGCAGGAAGCTGGCGATCTCCTTCTTGTCCTTCAGCGCCTCGGCCCCCGACTTGGTGGTGGGCAGGAAGCCCTCGGTGTCGACGAACTTCTTGTAGACCTCGGCGCTGTAGAAATGGTCCAGGAACGCCTTGACCGCCTCCCGCTTGCTGCCGTCGTTCTTGAACGCCATGAGGTGGTCGGCCACACCGAGGGTCATCGGCTGCCCGTCGCGGGTCGGAATCGGCGCGGTCCCGTACTTGAGGCTCGGGTTCTTCTGCGCGATCTGCCCCACCGTGGGCGGCAGCCCCACGGCCATGGCGATCTTGCCCTGGATGAACACGTCCAGCATCGGGGTGCGGTCGCTCGCGCCGGGGTCGGGCTGGGTCAGCCCCGCGTCGATCATCCGCTTCATGAACTGCACCGCCTCGAGGTTGCGGGGGCTGTTCGCGGTGATCTTGTCGCCCTCGTTCCACGAGCCGCCGTTGCCGAAGACCCAGATCGACGTCTCCGCTTGGGCCTCCTCGCTGCCCAGCGGCATGCCGTAGCCGTAGACGCCGGCGTTGAGCCCCTTGATCTTCTGCGCGGCGTCGTACAGTTCCTGCCAGGTCGCCGGGGGCTTGGCCACGCCGGCCCTGGTGAACACGTCCTGGTTGTAGAAGAGGGTGCGGGCCGAGGCGATCATCGGCAGGCCGTACATGGTGCCGTCGATCGAGGCGTTCTTGGCGAAGGAGTCCTGGAAGTCGCTCAGGGTCTCAGGGGAGAGGACCTCGCTGGCCGGGTAGAGCAGGTCGTCGGCGGCGAAGCCGGAGAACGCGTCGATGTTGAGGATGTCCGGCGCGGAGTTCGCCTGCACCTTGGTGCGGATGACGTCGTTGATGTTGTCCCAGGACTGGATCTCGAGGTTGACGGTGATGCCCTGGTTCTTGGCCTGGAAGTCGGCGATGATGCCCTCCCAGAGGGCCTTGGTGCCGGTGCTGTAGCTGGGGACGAGCAGCGACACCGTCTTGCTGTCACCGCTCGCCTCGTCCTTGCCGCCGAACCCGCAGGCGGTCAGGGCCAGGCCGGTGATCGCGAGCGCCGCCGTCGTACGCAGGAATCGTTTCACTTCTGCCTCCACAAGGGACGGAACGTGAACAGCCGTGATCAGACGCGCGTGGTCGCGGCTCGTTCCTGACTGGTTAGCCCATGAACCTCTCACGATCGTGCTGTAGCAGGGATTCTGCGATGCTCGCCGATGAGCGTCAAGACCAACCGCTCACGATTCGGTCACGGTCGATGCGCGACGGACACCGACGCCTGTGGATCCCGCTCGCCGGCCACGACCCGGCAGAAGTGGGCGACCGTGACGGCCATCGCCTCCCGTGCCGGTGCCAGACGACGGCGCGGATCGACCAGCTCCGGCTGACTTCGGTACGGCGCTGAACGTCGCCTTCACCGCCGGCGTGCGTGGCACCCTGGCGTGGCAGCCCACGACGCACCTCGTCCGCGCGAAACCGCGCGGTCTGGCAGGGATCCGAGCGTAAATGGCCGCCACCCCGTTCAGCAATGCTGTCCGCACGATCCGCGCATGAGCGCCCAGACATGGCGGACTGCCCCTTGCCATCGATGAACGTTTGATTGACACTGCTCAACAGCCATGGCAAGTAGGCAAGTTCGATCAGGCTCCGTCATCGAGGAGTGATCACTGTGGTCCCAACGCCTGAGTTCAATCCGTCCCGTCGTGACCTGCTCCGATCCGGTGTCGTGCTCGGCGCCGCCGCCGGCCTCGGCGGCGCCGTCGGCGCCCCCGCCGCGGCCGACCCCGCCGACGCCGCGCCCGAGCGCGGAAACGGCGAAAAAAGCATGACCAATGTGCCGTTCGAAGGCTTCGACCAGGTCCGCGTCGGGCTCATCGGTCTCGGCGAACGCGGCGGCGGCCAGGACCTGCGGTTCGCCGCCGTCTCGACGATCACCGCCGTCTGCGACATCCGCCCCGAGCGGGTCAACCGCACCGTCGGCCGGATCATGCGGCAGGGTTTCCAGGACACCGCGCCGGTCGGCTACTCCGCCGGCGAGGAGGACTACCTCAACCTCCTCCGCCGCGACGACATCGACCTCGTCTACATCGCCACCCCCTGGGAGTGGCACTACCCCATGGCGAAGGCGGCCATGGAGCACGGCAAGCACGTCGCCGTCGAACTGCCGATCGCGCCGTACCTGGACCAGATCTGGGACCTCGTCCGCACCTCGGAACGGACCAGGAAGCACTGCATCCTGCTGGAGAACGTCAACTACTTCCGGCCCGAGATGGCCATGTTCAACATGGCCCACCGGGGGCTGTTCGGCGACCTGCAGCACGCCTCCGGCGGGTACGTCCACGACCTGCGCTGGCCGTACCTGTTCGGCGGCGCCTACCACCCGGAGCACTGGCGGCGCCGGTGGCAGACCAAAATGAACGCCTCGCACTACCCGACCCACGGCCTGGGGCCGGTGTCGGCCACCCTGGGCATCAACCGCGGCGACCGGTTCGAGGAACTGATCGCGGTCGCGTCCCTGCCCAAGGCGCTGGCCCTCTTCCGCGAGGAGGACCCCCGGGTCGGCTCCGACCACTCGTCGTGGGACGACGCCCCCTACATCTCCGGCGACCGGCACACCTGTTTCGTCACCACCACCAGTGGTCGCTTCATCCGGATCGAGCACGACGTCAACTCGCCGCACCCGTACAGCCGGGAGACCACGCTCACCGGCACCCGAGGGTCCATCGAGGTCGACAACGCCCGGATCTACCTCGAGTCGCTCGGCCACACGAACCACACCTGGCGGAGCGGCACCGAGTACAACACCATCCTGCGCCAGCACGACCACTGGTTGTGGCCGACGCTGGAGCAGTTGGCCAGCCAGTACGGCGGCCACGGCGGCGGCGACTTCATCTCCATCTGGCGCCTGGTCCAGACGATGCGGCTCGGCATGACCCCCGACATCGACGTCTACGACTCGGCGGCCTGGTGTTCGGTGATCCCGCTCAGCCACGAGTCGTTGAAGACCGGCCGGATGCACCCGGTCAAGGTGCCCGACTTCACCCGCGGGCACTGGCAGGAGGCGCGGCCCACGTTCGACCGGCCGAGGCCCGCGGACCCCTGGCTCGACAAGGAGTAGCTCCTTCGACGCAACCGGCGCCGCGCCGGCCGATCACCGGCCGGCGCGGCGCCGACGAGCGTGAACGGCCCGGACCCGTGCCCACCGGCCCAGCCCGCTGGCCGGCGCCGTCCTGGGTACTGCCGAGCAGTGCCGCGGCGAGCAGGGCGCAAAGGTCTTTGTGACATGCGGGTTTCTTGAGCAGGCAACAATGCGTCCCGCACCCCTGCCGGCCCCGGCGAACCGGCAGGACGAACTGGGCCACAACGACAGTTGACGACTTGGCGGTCAGCCGGCGCCGGCGGTCGGCGGATCGCTCGACGGTTCGCTCCGCGGCGCGGCAGGCCCCTGGCCCTGACGGTCCTTCGCGCCGCCCGAACCGCCTTCCTCGCGGCGGGTGTCGTCGTGGCGCAACCGGTGGCCGAGCAGCTCCTCGATCCACTGGGCGGCGGCCTTCCGCATCGCCGTGATCTCCTGAAGCGCCCTCGCCAGCTCGTCCTCCCTTCCCTGCGCCGCATGGTCGGCGGGGAAACCCTCGACGTGCTTCTGCAGGATCGTCATCCACCTCTGGCTGAGTTGCTCGGCGCGGCGGGCCTGTCTGAGGTGCACGTCGAGTTCGTGCTCCAGTTTCAGTCGCGCCTCCGCGTACGGCAGGAGGGCGGCCTTGACGCGGTCGTCGAGCTGCACCCAGGCGTCGGGCTCACACGTGAGCTCCCTGCCGTTGCGGGTGTAGGACCACGGTTTCATCGCGCGCAGCCTCTGTTGCAGCTCCTCTTCCAGGTCCCTCGCGGCGTGGGGTGGGAAGCTGCGGGAACGCTCGGCCGCGAACCGTTCCAGTCTCTGGGTCGCGTGCGGCATGAAGGACTGGGCGTGCCAGCTCAACAACTCGGGATGCAGTCCCTGCGACGACCACGTGAAGGTGGCGTGCACGGTGAAGGTGAACAAGTAGCCTCGGGCCGGCACCGCGATCGGCTCCGCCCTCCGTTGTACGACGACGCGGCCGGGCGCGGGCGGATCCGGCGCCGGGGCGAGTTCCAGCTGCTGGAGTGTGGCGTGCAGCCTCTTCCAGCGCTTCTTCGACCACTCGCCGACGTCCCTGCCCGCGTCCCACGCGGCCTTCAGCGCTCGGCTGCCGCGTTGTTTCCAGCCGTCCGGAGGTGTCGACTCGGTGCTGGGGGCGTCGGTCATGTCAGCCCTCCCTCGTCGCGGATTCCCTCTGAGCGGGTGGCCAGGCTGGACGGCTCCTTCGGTGTGCTCGCTAGGCGGGGCAGGCTCTGACCGACGAGTGTCATGCCACGGAGCGGCATCACTTCGTCGCCGGTGACGTGTCGATGATCCGTCCTGAAGCTAACAAGGCGGCGGCCGGACTGGCCGCCGTCACGCCGAGGTGACGACGGCCGATTCAGATATTTTGACAAGTGCGACTGTCCGGGCATTTCTCCCATACCGCCCGACGCCTCTGGGCGGCATGTCAGCGAGCCCCGTCCCGCTGCTCCGAGAGCTCATCGGCAGCGGGGGTCGCCACCACCCGCTGACCTGCCCCTAGGATCGTCGGCATGCAGGAGGGCCGGTGGACGACCATCACGCCGTCGCAGTTCACGCACGAGCGGGAGGCGTTGGCGCACGTTCAGGTGTTGCTGCCCGACACCGAGCCCTACCGCGCCTGGTCGAACTTCACCTTCACCGCCCAGACCGGCCACCCCTACGAAGTGGACCTGCTGGTGGCCGGCCCGGGCGGGCTCTACCTCATCGAGATCAAGAGCCTGACCGGCCGGCTGACCTCCAGCGGCTCCAACTGGATCCTGCACGGCCCGAACAGCACCCGCACGTTTGACAACCCCCTGCATCTGGCCGACGCCAAGGCCAAGAAGCTCAAGTCCCTGCTCCAGGTGGCGGCGAGCCAGCGCAAGGGCCCGCCGCTCAAGATCCCGTTCGTGCAGGCGGCGGTCTTCCTCTCCAAGCCCGGCCTGATCGTGAATCTCGCCGAGCACCACCTGCACGGCATCTACGGACCGGAGGCGGCCCCCGGTCACCAGCCGGGTCCGCTGCCGGCGATCGGCTCGCTGCTCCAGCGCCCCCCGCAGGACGAGCGGCAGCGCGTCACCAAGGAGATGTCGGCCGCACTGCCGGAGCTGCTCAAGGCCGTCGGTATCGCCCGCAGCCGCAAGCACTACCAGATCGGGTCGTGGGAGCTGGAAACCCGCCCGTTCGACCTGGGCCCGACGTGGCAGGATCACCACGCCCGCCACCGAGACCTTGAGCGCGAGCACCGGCGGATCCGGATCTACCTGGTCGAACGCAACGCCGTGCAGGCCGAGCGGGCCAGCATCGAACGCGCCGCCAAGCGCGAGATGACCGTCCTGCACGGCATCAACCACCCGGGCATCGTGCGGGTCGACTCGATGGAGTCGCACGAGGCCGGGCCGGCCCTGATCTTCCGGTACGACCCCCGCTCGATCCGGCTGGACCACTACATGGCTCAGTACGGCGACCGCCTCGACGCGCTGAGCCGGCTCGCCATGATCCGTCAGCTCGCCGAGACGGTGGCGTACGCGCACCGCCGCCGGCTGCACCACCGGGCACTGTCTGCCCGCAGCGTGCTCGTCAGCCCGGGCCGCAGACGCCGGGGTGGCAGCGAGGACGAGGCCTGGCTGACCCCTCAACTGCAACTCAGCGACTGGCAGGCGGCGACCCGGGGCGCTGACACCGCCGGCGGCAGCAGCGGCGATCCGGTGACCCTCTCCTCGCACGCCGCCTCGCACATCGAACGTTCCGCCGAGGCGTACCTCGCGCCCGAGCTGACCGCCCCGAACCCCGACGCGGTCGCGATGGACGTGTTCGGGCTGGGCGCGCTGGCCTACCTGATCCTGACCGGCGAGCCCCCGGCGACCAAGCGCCCCGAGCTGCTCTCCCGGCTGGCCCGGGACAACGGGTTGCGGGCCGCCGCCGTCGCCGACGGGATCAGCACGTTCGCCGACGAGCTGATCCAGGCGGCCACCGCCCCGGTGCCGGCCCAGCGGCTCACCACCGTCGCCGAGTTCGTCGAGATGCTGCAGGTGGTCGAGGACGAGCTGACCGCCCCGCCGCCCGCCTCGGTGCACCCGGAGGAGCCGGAGCCCGAGCAGGTCGACCCGCTGGAGGCGCGCCGGGGCGATCGGGTCGGGGAGTGGACGATCACGAAGAGCCTGGGGACCGGCTCGACGTGCCGGGCGTTCCTCGCGCACAACGATCGCACCGGCAAGGACGAGGTGCTCAAGGTCGGCCTCTCCGACGAGAAGGGTGCCCGGCTGGCCCACGAGGCCCGGGTGCTCGGCCCGCTCACCGACTCCCGGGTGATCCGGCTGGCGCGACCCGAGCCGCTGCAACTCGGCAGCCGCACCGTCGTCGTGCTGGAGCACGCCGGTGAGCTGACGCTGGCCCGCAAGCTGCGCGACGACGGCCGGCTCACCGTCGACGAGCTGGAGACCTACAGCGACTATCTCTTCGGTGCGCTCGACTACCTGGAGGGCGAGGGCGTCTACCACCGCGACATCAAGCCCGACAACATCGCCGTCCGGATCCGCCCCAACCGCACCCGGCAACTGGTGCTCTTCGACTTCTCCCTGGCCGGTGTGTCGGTCAAGGAGATCGCCGCCGGCACCCCCCGCTACCTCGACCCGTTCCTCGGCATCGCCGCCCGGCAGGTCTTCGACAAGCATGCCGAGTGGTACGCCCTCGCGGTCACCCTGCACGAGATGGCCTCCGGCGAGCTGCCGGTGTGGGGCGACGGCGGCACGGAGCCGCAGCTCACCGAGGGCCCGCCGGTGCTGGCCGTGGAGGCGTTCGACCCGGCGATCCGCGACGACCTGGTCGACTTCTTCCACCGGGCCCTGCACCGGAACCACCGGGAGCGGTATCCGTCGCTCAAGGACATGCGCGACGCCTGGCACGAGGTGTTCCGCCGTTCCGACGCGAGCACCCCCGTCGGCACCGACCATCCTGACGTCGAGGCCGACGAGCCGGACGAGAACGCCGCCGAGGCGGCCCGCGACGAGGCCGCGTCGAGGGCGACCCGGGCCACGGCGCTGGAGGCCGCCGGCCTCACCCCGCGCGCCGTCTCCGCCGCCCACCGGCTCGAGGCCACCACCGTCGGCGAGCTGCTCACCGTGGCGAACAAGCTCGCCACCCTTCCCGGCCTCGGCGCGCGGACCCGCAAGGAACTCCAGCGCCGGGTCAAGGAGTGGCGCAACCGGCTGGGGGAGCGGGAGACCATCCCCACCACCCCCGCCGCCCGGAAGGCGGCCAGCGCCGAGGTGGCCACCGAGACCACCGCCGGGCACGGCGACGCCGATCTGGTACGCGTCGGCCTGGACGCCATCGCCACGCTGCTGCTACCGGCGAAAAACGGCCGCAACGGCACCGAGATCGAGGGCACCCGCCTGCTGCTGCACCTGCCCGACGAGTCCGGCGCGCTGCCGGCGCTGCCGCACTGGCCGCAGCAGCCGCAGGTCGCCGCCGCGCTGGGCGTCACCTCCGGCCGGGTCGCGCAGATCCTCGGCAAGCAGCGCAAACGCTGGCACGACATCCCGGTCGTCGGCAGCGTGCGTACGCAGATCATCGAGCTGCTGCGCGACGGCGGCCGGGTGATGGGCGTCGGCGAGATGGCCACGGCGCTGCTCGGCAGTCGCGGCTCGGTGCGCACCGGCGACGCGCTGCGCCGTGCGGTGGCGCTCGCCGCGGTGCGGGCCGCCGTGGAGGTCGACGCCCTCGCCGACGACCCGCGCCTGCTGCTGCGCCGGCACGGCGAGCGGCTGCTGGTGGCCCTCGAGGCGGGCGAGGACGACGCCCCGGACACCCCGGCCGCGCCGGCTCTCCTCGACTACGCCGACGCCCTCGGCAAGGCCGCCGACAAGCTCGCCGCCAGCGAGGTGCTGCCGAGCCCGGCGACGGTGCTGCGTACCCTCGCGGCGGTGACCGCGCCCGGCGGGGCGGCAGACGCGATCGACGACCGGCGTCGGGTGCTGCTCGCCGCCGTGGCCTCGGAGCGGGCCGCCGCGACGGCCCGGCTGGAGCTCTACCCGCGCGACCTCGACCCGGTCCGGGCGCTGCGACTCGCCCAGGCCGGCGTGGTGCCCCCGGCTACCGGCCCCGACCGGCGTGGGCTGACGCCAACGCAGGTCGCCGACCGGGTGGCCGCGCGGTTCCCGGAGCTGGACCCGCTCCCAGGGCACCCGAAGCTGGACCGGCTGCTCGCCGAGGCCGGCTTCGAGCTGCGCTGGGACCGCGACCGGTACGTCCCGCCGCCGCCCCGCAACGCCTCGTCCTCGATGTCGATCATGCAGCGCCGCCCGTCGGCGACGGCGGCGCCGAGCCGGTGGACGGCCGAGTCGCCGGAGCTGGCGGCGGCGATGCGAGCCGAGGAGCGGCTGACGGGCGCCAGGTCCGTCGGCGGCTTCCGCGCCCTGACGGTACGCCTCAACCGGTACGCCCTGGCCCGGGAGGAACTGGTCCGGCGCTTCGACGCGCGGCCGGTGAACGTGGCGGCCCGTTTCCTGGCGCACCTGCACGCCCTGGTCGACGCCCGACCGAAGCCGACCTGGGAGACGGTGCTCGGCGCGGACGTCGCGGAGCCCGGCTCTCGGGCGGCGATCAAGCTGGGCGAGTACGTCGAGCAGGCGTGGCAGCTCGCCGCGCCGGAGCTGCGCGCGGAGTTGCGGGCCGGCGAGGGGCCGGTGCTGCTGCACGACGCGGCGGTGCTGGCGCGTTACCGGGCGGTGGACCGGCTCTACGAGCTGGCCGACGCGGCGCGTGCCGGGGCGGGCGACGTGTGGTTGCTCTGCCCGATGGAGGACCCGGCGTTGCTACCGAAGCTGGACGGCGCGGTGGTGCGGGTGGGCGACAACGAGTGGATCGCCCTACCGGACGCCTGGGTCGTCAACGCCCACCGTAGCGACCTCGCCCGGAGTCACGCGAGCTGACGGCAACGTCACCGGGCCGTCGCTGTCAGATATCGGACGGGCGCGGCTCCGGTGTGCTCTGCGAAAATGGGCGTCGCGCAGAAGGAAGTCGACCTCGTATTCGTAATCCTTCCCACGGTGGGGAGCCCATGTCAGCTCCGGTGCAGCCGCCCCGAACCAGTCGTCCGGTGTGATGAACTGGCGCGACCAGATTCTCGACCCGGACTCGCTGGATCTGGATGCCTTCGTCAGGGCCACCTACAGCTTCGCGGTTCCCGCCGGAGCGGATCTGCGCCACGCCGCGGTGCAGATGCTGCGGATCCTGACGCAGCGCTCGCAGCGACTCGAGCGTCGCTATCGGAGCACCGATCCCGAGGTTGCCGGGGCCGTCATCCACGTGGGCCCGATCTCGGACTGGACCGACGTCACTCTCGCGCTGCCTCTCGCGCACGCCGCCCCGAACGAAGGGCTGGCCCACCTCTTCCAGCTCCTGACCAGCGCAGCCGAGTACAGCTACGCAGATGGTGTGTGGCTGCAACGAGTGGACCTGCCCCGGCCCTTCCTGTCGGCTGTGCCCGGTCCACAACTCGGTATCGACGGAATCCGGTCGATCGTGGGCGTGCAGCGCCGGCCCCTGCTTGCCCTGGAGACCGGGCCGCGCACCCAGCCTCTCGAACAGTCGGTCCTCGACCTCTACCGTCAGGCGCTGGTCGCCGGCGCTGATCTGCTCGTCGACGACATGCTGTTGGGTGATCCGCCGTCGCCGACGCTGAGCCTGCAGCACCGCCTTCCCCGGCTCGTCGAGCTGTGCCAACGCGCGGCGGACGAAACCGGTAGGCCGAAGGCGTATGTGACCTGCCTCGCCGGCACTCCGAGCCAGATCCTGCGCAAGGCGGAGTGGGCAGCGGCGAACGGGGCCAAGGGCTTCGTGGTCAACGGTTTCACCCAGGGGCTGGGCACGCTCGAGGATCTCAGCTCGCACAGTTTCGGTGTGTGTCTGGTGGCGACGAACATGGGCTCCGGCATGGTTTCCCGCCCGTCTGCCGGCGGGACGCACCGGGTCGGCGTCGACGAGCAGGTCATCTCCAAGCTCAGCCGGCTCGCGGGCGCGGACGCGGTCCACACGGGGACGACCGGCGCGGAGTGCTTCGACATCAACTGGAGTGACGCCGTGCGGGCACTGGCGCAGCCGCTGCACGTGCCGGGCCGGCGCATTCCGGGTGCCTTCAGGGTGGCCGAAGGCGACCTCCAGATGATCAACATTTGGCCGAACATGAGAGAGCTGGGCGCCGACACCATCTTCGAGATCCACTCCGGGATCCTCGGGCATGGCGACATCCGGGCTCGTACCCGCCGGTTCGTCGAGCTGGTGACCGGGTTGACGGACGTCGCCGACAACGACTCCGCGTTGGCCGTCTACCGCTCGCTCGCGGCTCGGGACCAGGTGCTCCGGTCCGAGCTGGATGCCGTCGACCTGAAGCGGTGGTGACAGATGGCGAATCCGCTGCGGGGCCTGTTGCACCAGGACCCGAGCCTTGCCGAGCCGATCAAGGATGCCACGGCACTCGCCGCCAGCCTGGCGGCGATCTCGGTGGCGATCTTCATCGTGCTGCCAACGTTCCAGAAGATCATCCAGCTTCAGCGTGCCCCGGGCTTCTCCGAGTTCGCGGATTCGCGGCGCGTCCTGCGCGGGCTGCACGCCCTCGCGTTCGCCAGCGGGCTCTTCTCGGCCAGCGTCGTTCTGGGAATACCCGGCAGACACTTCCCCTGCAAGCTGGTGCTCTACGGGCAGGAGGGCATGACGACGCTGGCGACCCTCCTCTTCTTCGTGGCCATCTATGTGGTCTGGCGGTCCTCGGTGCGTTCGTTCAACGAGCAGGCCGCCAGGCGAGGACGAGGTGATTAGTTGACTGAGGGCCACGTCCATGTCGCGGCCGGCGTGCACCGCAGCTTCGCCGATCTGCGGACGGTGCTGGCCGGCGCAGGCCGCGGCCCGGTGAGGGTGCGATATTGCCACCAGCCCAACATGCTCGCGAGCCTGGCGGTGCTGACACCGTGCGTCGCAGCCCCGATCGCCGCGTCCTGCGCCGGCCGTCCAGGGGATTGCGCCGTCACGTGGGTTTCGGTCGACTACGACGCAGCCGACGACGAGCAGTTGTTCAGGGTGCGGCTGCCACGCACCCATCCCGTTCCCGGCACCCGGATGACCCCCGCTCTGGGCCGGCGGTGGGCCGGGCGGCGGCTGGCGTCGAGCATCGCGTCCTCAGCGGCGCTGTCACGCGTGCCGGAGCTGGAGCAGGAGGTCGTCAATGCCGCCCTCGCGCTGCGGCACGATCTCGCGGGCCGGGGTTGGGCGGTCACCTCGCGCCGGACATGCCGCCGGCGTGTGGCGGAGGGGTTCGCCGCGCTGCGCCACGCACTCGGCAGCCACCGCCGGCTCACCGACGCGCTGGCAGGCCACAACACCTGGATGGTCGAGCAGGTTTTCGGCGTTTCCGCCGCCGTTCGCAGCGGTACGGACTGGCTGCTCGCGCGGGCGAGGTGGCGGCTGCGGGCGCTGCTGCTCGTCGCGGGCGATCGCCCAGACCTGCTCAAGGCGGGTACGTGGCGGGTCTGTCCCCGATGCCACGTCCGGTCCCGCATCCAGTTCCGCTTCGGCACGTCGGACATGGGAGTTGTCGGAAGTTCGTGCCTCGGATGTGGCCGGGTCCTCGGGCCCGCCCCGCTCGACCTGACGGCCACCGTCGATTCACCGGCCGGACCTTGCCCGGAATACCTGCTTCCGGTGCAACTGGACGATGTTCTGGAACGGTTGGTCGAACCGGGCTTCGATCTGGCTGTCCATTACCCCGGGTCCTTCGTTCACCTGGCGGCGTCACGGGCGGCCCTGCTGCCGCTGCTGAACGGTGCTCTTTCGGGCTATCCCGAACCGGCACCCGACTGGTGTCCCACCCACTTGGAACTGACCTCGTTCGTCGATATTCTCCTCCGGGATGGCTTCTCGCCACGCCCGAAGGATGCCGACGACGCGAGGGCATTTCACCTGCTCTACAGGTCGTCCGCCCTGGTGTGCTGGAGCGTCCTGGCCGGATCGGCGACGGCCGCCGCTGCTGATCACCCGAACGGACCTGACGGTGAAGGGATAGCGACGTGACCGAAGACGATCTGGTGCGGCGTGCCGTGAAGTTGGTGCGGGAAAACCGCTATCTCACGCTTGCCACCTGCGGGGGCGGCATGCCCTGGGCGGCGCCGATCAACTATGTGATCGGGCCGGGCAGCCACCTTCACTTCTATTCCACCCCCACTGCCAGGCACTCTCGCCACATCGCTGCCACAAGGAGCGTCGCCGCCGCCATCTTCGACTCCACCGCAGTGGGGGACGACGTCGACGGGATGCAGTTCGTCGGTGAGTGCGCAGAGGTGACAGGTCCCGAGTTGGCGGCGGTGTGCGAGCACTACTTCGCCACGAACTTCCCCGACCCGCAGGTGCGGGAGTGGTGGTACAGGCCACCGACGGAGTTCGAGGGAGACGGCACCTGGCGTTTCTACCGCCTGGAGTTCACCGAGATCCACCTGATCGACGTCGAGTCGTTCGAGGAGACCAAGGTGGACGCCCGGGTCGAGGTGCCGCTGGCTCGCTTCCTCGACGCCCTTCGGGCCTGACCTCGCGTACGGCGACCGACAGGAGAGGCAACGGTATGTACGGCATCGACCTGTCGGACCGGCGCCGGTCATCCTCCGTTGCCGCTGTGCAGTGCGCGACGCAGCCCTGGGTGGAGGATCCGGCGACCGGGGGCAGTTTCATGCTGCTCCAGGTCGATCGTCTCTCGGGACTGTGGGTGGTGAGAAGCCGCTTCGGCCCGGGCACCGTCGTCGAGCAACACCTACACAGTGGCTCGGTCACCGCGGTCACCCTGGCCGGTTCGTGGGGCTACCCGGAGTTGGGCGTCCGGTGCGGGGCGGGTGACTATCTGGTGGAGGAGGCCGGCACCGTCCACACGCTGGTCGTCCACGGTGAGGAACGCGTGGACATCGTCTTCTCCATTCTCGGCTCGATCACCTACTTCCACCACGACGGCACCGTCTCGCGTATCGAAGACTGGCGGAGCGTGCTGGACGAGTACGAGGAGGGGTGCGCCTCGCAAGGCCTCCCGGCGCAGGTCATCGGCTCAAGCCTGCACAGACAGTGAGGGTCGTCGGCGGGGCGGGGCCGGTCATCCCATCGGCCGCGCCACGGCGAAGCGGTCACCGGTGATCTGCATGAGCGGATGCTGGCGACTGACGTCCATGACGAGGTCTGCCGAGATGGCGTCCGGGTCCGCCCACGCCGAGACGACGCTCGCCACGGCCACGTCGTGGTCGCCGAGCCCGGTGGCCACGTCCACGACGTCGCAGATCAGCACGGCGATGCTTTCCGCCACCCCTGGTGGATAGCCGGCCCTGGTCGCCAGGGGAGTGAGGCCGGCCGCCGCGAACTTGTCCGGCGCGTCCGGGGGAAGGGTGACTCCGGTGTATCGGTGACCGGCCAGCCGGACCGCGGACACCTGGGTGGACAGGGCGAGACTCACCGTGAGCTTCCGCGTTCGGCGCACGTTGGCGGTCGTCTCCCAGCCCGGCCAGAGAGCCACCGCGATCAGCGCCGGGTCCGAACTGATGGAGGTGACGTTGGTGGCGGCGCAGAGGTGCGGCGCCCCGTCGGCGCGGCACGAGCCGATGAAGTAGACCGGCCGAGGCCCAAGGAGCCGATGATAGGGATGCCGGGATGTCACCGGAAGCTCGCGCAGCATTCGAATCTCCGCTCTGGGCAGAGCCCGAGCCTGCCAGCCGCATCGTCGCCGGTCAATTAGTCGTCGGGTGGAGCCTGCGTGAAGTAGCAAACCCGACACGCCCATCCACCGTGACTCCGGGCGCATAGAATTGCGGTTCTGGACGGCATGGTCGGGGTGGTCGCGGTGGACTTGCTGGACGCGATCGTCGAGCAGCACCGACGTCGTGCGCGGGTGGACGATCGTCTGCCGAGCCTCGACCGGTCATGCCTGTCGTCGCTGATCGAGTCGTCCGTTCACGATCCGGCGGCGTCGGTGTGCGCGGTGCGCGGAGCCGGCGGCGTGGCTGCCCTGGCCTGGCCGACGGTGGAGCACTACCCGGCGGACAGCGACAAGCTGGCCTATTACGAGCGCGACACCGGCAGCGCTGCCGCACTGACTCTGCGGGAGACGGGTGGGCGGTGTTTCGACGCGCTGAGCCGGTTGTTGGAGCGCGTCGAAGCGGATTGGCTCGCCCACGGGGCGACGGGCGCCAACCTCCTGTGGCCGTGCCGCGAGGTGAGCATCGAGCCCGCTCTCGCCGAGCATGGTTTCGTGCGAGACGCCTGTATCGCCTTCAAGCCCCTCCAGGGGCCGGCCTCGGTGCGGAGCGGGATCGGGCCGGCGTTCACCGTCAGGGCGGCGGCCCCCGCGGACGAGCCAGTGCTCCTCCGCCTCCAGGAGGAGGTGCTGGCCGCCCACATCCCGCACAGCCCGTTCGCCCGCCGTGTCCCTGGCGTACGGGCCCGATTTCACGACCGGCTCGCGGAGATGTGGGATCGGGGGGCCGCGGTCGACGACGCGCCGCTCGTGCTAGTGCTGGAACATCGGGGCCAGATCACCGCGATGACGGAGTGTTTCGTGCGGCGGCAGGAGGTCGCCCTCGACATGGTGCTGCCCGCCGGGCTCTACGGCTACGTGAACACGTTCGGCGTGCTGCCGGAGTGCCGGGGCGGCGGAGCGGGCCGTCTGCTCGCGGAGTCCGTGGAGGCCTGTCTCCGGTCGTTCGGGGTGGAGGGGCTCTACCTCTACTACAGCTACTACAACAGCGGGGCCATGGCGTTCTGGTCGAAGCTCGGATACTCCCCGCTCTGGCACACCTATCAGCGGCGCGACCTCGCGCCGCCGGCCCGCTGACGAACGGCGAGGGAGCCCGGCAGCAGCGTGCCCACCTGCCGGGTCCGTAGCTGCCGGAGGCCGGCGAGCTGGACGTAGATCTCGCGCTTGTCGGTCGCCTGGCCGCGCCGGTCGAGGACGTAGCCGGTCAGCCAGATCCAGCCGGCGTACGTCGGCTGGTCGCACACCGAGACGACGCGGAAGGTCAGCGCGCGGGTCCCCGGCGAACTGCACCGAGGCCCGGCCGTCGACGGCGAGCAGGTCGCCGGGGGAGGGGCGCGCGATCACCAGCGGCCGGAGTTGCGGTGGTGCTCCTCCGGTGGCCGGCACTCCCGCGCGTGCATGGTCTGCCAGTCGCGCAGCGCCCGCTTGATCCGGTCGTTCTCCTGGCTGAGCAGCCGTACCGTCTCGTTGAGCATCGCCAGCTCGTCGGAGACCCGGGCCTGGAACTCGCGTACCTCATCGGGGTCGACGCCGCGCCGGCGCGCGGCGAACTCGCGGGTCCGCACCTCGTGCGGCGTCAACCGGCCCGGATAGCCGGCCGGGTAGGGCTGACCGCCCCGATACACCTGAGCCACGACGATCCTCTCTGCGGGCAGGCGGGAGCGCGCAGGCTCCGCGCGGTGGGTCTGGAAGGGCAGGTCGTCCGCGAGGGGGCCGCGGACGACCCGCCCGCTCGGCCGCCGCAGCTCGATTCAGCGGTACGACAGCAGAGCAGCCCGGAGGGTCGGGACGGGCACGGGCACCCGCCCCGACCAGGGGGATGCCTCTACTCCTTGTTGCCACGCAAGGGGAGAGGCGCTCACCAACTTAGCTGTCCCAGTCACCTGAGTCAAACGATGAGTTGTTGCAGGGTGTCGTTGCGTGATCGAATTGGTGTGCCACGCAGGGGGAGCCATGCCGATCACTGCCGACTACATCCGCATCGCCGACGAGATCATCGCCGATATCAGAGCGAAGAAGCTCAAGCCGGGCGACAAGCTGCCCTCAATCACGCAGCTCGCCGCGACACACAAGGTCAGCCCGTCCACCGTCAAGCAGGTCTACGTGCGGCTCGAAGCGCTGCGGGTGATTTGGCGCCACCAGGGCAAGGGCGTCTTCGTGAACGATCCCAAGCTCTGGATGCGGGAGCCGTAGGTAGCGGGCCGGCGACGGAAACAGGCCTTACGGGTTACCCCGTCCCGTCGATGGGACGGCTAGAGTCGTCGGGTGATCGACCGGAAGCTGCTCTTGTCCGACCTGCAGAAGCAGGTCAAGAACCTGGAAAAGGACCTGCGGGAGCAGGCCGATTCGGTCGAGGAGGTGCGCCTCCGCCTGCGTGGCGAGTACGACCACGCCTTCAAGGTCGGGCGCACCGCCGCCACCTGGACGGCCTGGCGCGACGAGCGCGTGACCCAGGTCGCCGTCGCCTGGGTGCTCGGCACCGTGTTCGTGCGGTTCTGTGAGGACAACCGGCTGCTGCCCGACCCCTACCTGGCCGGCTCGGGGGATCGGCTGGTGTTGGCTGAGGAGGCCGAGGCGCAGTTCTTCCGCGACCAGCCCGACAAGACGCTGCGCGACTGGCTACACCAGGGCTTCGACGCCATCGCCAGCACCCAGGCTGGTAGGTCGCTCTTCGACAAGCGGCACAACCCGCTCTACCAGATCCCGCTGTCGCATGACGAGGCCAAGAACCTGATCGGCTTCTGGCGCAGGCGCGGCGAGACCGGCGGCCTGGTGCACGATTTCGCCGATCCCGAGTGGGACACGCGCTTCCTCGGCGACCTCTACCAGGACCTCTCCGAGGCAGCCCGCAAAACCTACGCCCTGCTCCAGACGCCGGAGTTCGTCGAGGAGTTCATCCTTGACCTGACCCTCACCCCGGCGATCGAAGAGTTCGGTCACGACGTGGTCAAGATGATCGACCCGACCTGCGGCTCGGGCCACTTCGTCCTCGGTGCCTTCCACCGGCTGCTGAAGGAGTGGGAGCGGCACGCCCCCAACCGAGACCCCCACGAGCGAGTACGCCTCGCCCTCGACGCCGTCCACGGCGTCGACATCAACCCCTTCGCAGTAGCTATCGCCCGCTTCCGCCTCCTCGTCGCCGCCCTCCGCGCCAGCGACACTAAGACACTGTCGGACTCTGCCGGCTCGGTCTTCCCGATGCACCTAGCCGTGGGTGACTCGCTGATCAAGCACAGGGCGGGCACGCTGTTCGGCGACGATCCGATGACCGAATTCGCATATGCGAGCGAGGACATCAAGGACCATCCGGGCATCCTCGGCGTCGGCCGGTATCACGTGGTCGTCGGCAACCCGCCCTACATTACCGTCAAGGACAAAGGCCTCAACGAGGCATATCGGGAGATGTACGACGCCTGTTCTGGCAAGTACGCCCTGTCGGTGCCTTTCGCGCAGCGCTTCTTCCAGCTTGCCAAGCCCGGCGACCGAGAGGGCAAGAGTGCGGGCTACGTCGGCCAGATCACCGCCAACTCGTTCATGAAGCGCGAATTCGGCAAGAAGATGATTGAAAAGCTGTTCGCCGTCGAGGTCAACCTGACCCATGTCGTTGATACCTCGGGTGCTTACATTCCGGGCCACGGCACACCGACCGTCATCTTGGTTGGCCGCAATATCAACCTGAACCGGGCCGGCACGATCCGGGCCGTCATGGGCATTCGTGGTGAACCAGGAGTGCCCGTCAATCCGGCCGAGGGCCTTGTATGGCAGGCGATTGTTGATCAGCTCGACCGACCTGGCTCGTTGAGCGAATGGGTGAGTTCCGCTGATATTCCGCGAGTCGGCCTGGCCAGGCACCCGTGGAGCCTGTCGGGTGGTGGTGCGGATGAGGTTATGGGGCTCCTGAAAGCTGGGGCGAGGGTGCTCTCAGCCGAGCGTGTTGATATTGGCATGACGGCCCTGACTCTCGAAGACGATGCCTTTCTTGTTCCGCCTGGACTCGTTCGTCGAAGGGGATTCGGTCAGGATGTAGTGCCTGCAATTAGTGGCGACGATGTTCGCGACTTTCTAGCCGCAACTCCGCTTTTGACGCTGATGTCGTATGGAACCGATGGAACTCGACGCGATTTGTCGCCGTCGAGTCGACGTCACCTGTGGAACTTTCGAACAAATTTGATCCGGCGTCTTTACTTCGGGAAGGTGCCAAGCGAGCGTGGTCTGCGGTGGTTTGATCTAGGAATTTACTTCGCAAGCCGGCATCGGACGCGATGGTCAATTGCGTTTGCGTTCGTGGCTACACACAACCACTTCGTTCTAAGTAGAGGTCGTGGTGTTTTTAACCGGACGGCGCCAGTGATTAAGTTGGTCGAGGGGGCGTCAGAAGGCGATTACTTGCAGCTATTGGGTCTGCTTAATAGTTCAACCGCTTGCTTCTGGCTGAAGCAGGTCAGCCACAACAAGGGCGAAGGCGGCGGCGCTCGCGTCGACGCTGGCTACGCGGCAATGGGAAGTGAGGACTGGAAGAACCACTTCGAGTTCACGGGTACCAAGCTGCAGGAGTTTCCGCTGCCGTCGGCGTACCCCCTTGAACTGAGCCGGCAGATTGACGGCGCGGCGCAGCGGCTCGCCGCGGTGAGCCCGGCGGCGGTCGCGGCATCCGGGGTGCCTACCCGTGAGCGGCTGAGTGCCGCCGCCTACGAGTGGCACATGCTGCGTGGCGCGATGATCTGCTTGCAGGAGGAGTTGGACTGGCAGGTCTACTCGCTCTACGGGCTGCTGGACGAGGACCTGACCACCCCGGAAAGCGTCCGGCCGCAGATGCTTCAGCTCGGGCAGCGGGCCTTCGAGATCGTGTTGGCCCGCAAGATGCGAGACGAGGGCCTGGAGACGCAGTGGTTCGCCCGGCACGGGTCGACGCCGATCACGGAGCTGCCGGCGCACTGGTCGCCGGAGTACAAGGCGGTCGTGGAGCGGCGGATCGCGGTCATCGAGGGCAACCGCAACATCGGGCTGATCGAGCGGCCGGAGTGCAAGCGGCGCTGGGCCACCGAGGGCTGGGACGCGATGCAGGCGAAGGCGCTGCGCGGCTGGCTGCTGGACCGCTGCGAGGCGCGGGAGTTGTGGTACCACCACGTGGACGGGCTGGAGCAGCCGCGCCCGCTGACCACCGCGCAGCTCGCCGACGAGCTGCGCCGCGACGACGACGTGCTCGCCGTCGCCAATCTCTACGCGCCCGGTCAGGACCCCGGCAAGGTGGTCGCCGACCTGGTCGCCGACGAGCACGTGCCGCACCTGGCCGCGCTGCGCTACAAGGACTCCGGGCTGGCCAAGCGCGCCGACTGGGAGCACGTGTGGGACCTGCAGCGGCAGGAGGACGCGCTGCCCGACGAGGCGGCGAAGCGGGAGTTCCGCAAGCAGATCCCGGTGCCGCCGAAGTACACCTCGGCGGACTTCCTCAAGGGCAGCTACTGGAAGCACCGGGGCAAGCTCGACGTGCCCAAGGAGCGGTTCGTGTCGTACCCGGGTGCCAGCCGCGACGGTGACCCGTCGCTGCTGGTCGGCTGGGCCGGCTGGGACCACCGCGAGCAGGCCCAGGCACTGGCCACCCTGATCGTGGCCCGCGAGCAGGAGGACGGCTGGGCCGCCGACCGGCTGTTGCCGCTGGTCGCGGGGTTGCGCGAGATCCTTCCCTGGGTACGTCAGTGGCACGGCGAGTTCGACCCGGAGTGGGGCGCCTCGCCGGCGGACATCTACGCCGGCTTCCTCGCCGAGACCACCAACCGCCTCCACCTGACCGACGAGGCGCTCACGTCGTGGCGGCCCGTCAAGGCGACCCGTGGCCGCAAGGCGAAGGCATGACGGCTGAATCAGTGCTGCGCTGAAAGGCCGCCAGCCGGACGCCGGTGTCGGTACCACCGGCAATGACGCATGTGAGTTGGGGAGGGGACACGACGTGACCACTGAAGACACGGCACCCGTGCCGGTGTGGACGCTCGCGACGGAGGCCGTGAGCGTGCCGGATCTGTTGAGCGACGAGGGGATGACACCGGCCCGACTGGCGGAACTGAGAACAGTCCTGGCAACCCTTGCGGATGCCCCCATCGCCACGCTGGAAGCGCATCCAGTGTCAATCAAGCGCGATCGGAGCAGCGGGATTCCGCTTCATGCAGCGAGTCCGCTCGCTCAGCAGTTGTCGCAACTCGTGGCCCAGACAGCGAAGTCGGCTCCTCCGACGCTGAACGTCGCCGCTACCGGTGACGTGCTCTATCGGATGGTGGTACCGGCAAAGGTCGCCGCTCAGGTCGGTAAAGGACTTGTCCGGCCCATGGTTGCCAAGGCATCCGCAGGAGGTATTCGCGGCGCTCTGGTCAACTCCACCGGCGGCATCGCAGCCCAGGCCACGTTTGTGCCCGTTGCTGGCAAGGCCGCTGTCGCGGGTGCGGCAACCGGCTCGGCCACCACAGCCGGTGTGGCCGCGGCCAGCGCCGGAGCATTGACAGTGGCCGCGCCACTTGTGCTGATGGCCGTCGCAGTCGGCGTCAGCGCCTACGCTGACCATCAACGCCAAGAAGCGATCGAGCGCATCACCGACCTCCTAGAACAGTTGCACGAGGATAAACTCGAGGACGAACGCAGTGAGTTGGACGGTTGTCGGGACGCGATCGACAAGGCCACGTCGGTCCTCCTGGACCAGGGTAGAGTCGGCCTGTCGTTAGGACTGGATTCCTCGTCGTACGCGATCAACACGGCGATCGAACGAACCAAGCGTCGGCTCACAAAGTGGCAGGCTGCGCTAGTTGCGCTGCCCGATGGCCCGGTGGAGATCGGCGCCCTGACGAAATCCTTCCCCGGAATCAACGAGGAAGTCGGCGCATTCCGCGCGCACCTGGAGTTCGCGCGACTCGCTATTGCTCTCAAGCGCCGGGTGCTCGTGCTGCAAGCGGTGGAACACGCGCAACAGGCTGGAACGGACAACCCCTTCAAGAGCTTTATCGGAACATTGCGCGACGACGAGCGCCGCATCGACGAGCTGGAATCGGGCATCAACTCGGTCCTCCTTCGACTGTCGACCCTCGAACTGAAGCGCCCCGGTGGCTTCCGAAGCATCATGTTCACGCAGGGCGAGGTCGATGATCTACTCAAAGCCGCGTATCGCCTCCGCGCATTGGGTGATCGCCTTGACACGGGAGTCCGCCAGGCGGACGTCGAGATTGAGATCGAACGAAGTCGCGACGGATCGCTCGTCGTGTTCCCTGCCGTCGCTGCGTAGCCGGACGCCGCGCGCGAACTGATCGGCCACCTCGATCTCACCAAGCACCCTTGGGACGTCACTGGTGCACTCCGCGATCAGTCACCGTTGCGGTTTGGGGCCGCGACGTGCGCGTCACCGACGCGCCCGATGATGAGACGACTTTCAATCGTGGGGGTGTTCGGGTTGTCTGAAGAGCTGACTGTCGCGCGCTGGTGGACTGCGGCCGACGTGGACGAGGTGACCCAGATGCTGGCGTCACGCCGGGCCCGACTCTGGCAGCTCGCCGATCCGGCCGAGCTGGCCGCTTGGGTGTTCGCCGATCCCGATCCCGCGCCGGTCGACCCGGCCCCTGCCGATTTCGACGGCGACTGGACGGAGGGCCTGGATGAAGCGGGCCGGCAGTCCTGGGCGCTCGCCGGGTGGGTTGCCCGGACGGTGGTGCCCGAGGCGGCCAGGACTGCCGGCAGCCACTGGATTCTGTCCCGCCTGGACGACGGCGCGCCCACAGTGCTGCGACTGACCGTCGGGGTGCTGGAGATCCTCGGCCTGTACGAGAACGGCGAGGGCGTCTGGCTGCGGCTACACGGCGGGCCGGTGGTGCTGGCCATGGAGAGGGGCGTTGCGGATCTGGAGGAGTGGGGTCGGCGCGGCATCGAGCTCTCCGAGGACGGCACCAAGACCCTCGCCGACGAGAAGATGATGCTGCGCTGTCCGGACCTGGGCACGGCCCGCTGGCTGCTTCGGCAGCAGCCGGCCATCGCTGGGTTACGGCTGCTGAGCTGCTGGGTGGCCGCCGGGCCGTACTCGTTCGAGGGCCGATACCGGCCGGAGATCGTCGCGCGGGCATGGCGGGCGTCGGAGGCGCTGGTCGGCCACGGCATCGGCACGGTGGTGGGCGACAGCGTTGGTTTCGACCGGCCGTACCTCGGTGCGCAAGTGAGAGTCGGCCTGCCGGCACAGCGGTCGTTCGACGCGGACGCCTACCGGGCCGGCGTGACAGAGCACGACCGGTTGTGCCGAGCGTTGATTGAGCGGCTCGCCGGTGAGGGCGTGCGGGCCGGAGCGGGACTCCATGGCCTGCCGGTGGACCTGGCGTGGCGGGACTCGGAGGGACGGCAGTTCGTCGCCGAGGTGAAGAGCGTGGTCGGCGGCAACGAGGTCGAGCAGCTGCGGCTCGGCCTTGGCCAGATTCTCGAATACCGTCACCGGCTGGCAGCACGAGGCCAGCCGGTGACGGCAGTGCTGGTGGTCTCCCAGTGCACCGACCCGACCTGGCGGGAGATCTGCGCGGACAGCGGCGTCCTGCTCTGGGCCGGGTAGGGCTTCGAGCAACCCGGGGCTACTAATGGATCACGCCCCGGAGGCGTCCTGAAGATCGACCTTGAACATGAACGGTCGGCAGGACGAGCGAGCGGTTTGCGCGTTCACGATCAACAGCTCCGGGTCCGTGAGGGCCTTGGTGACCACCGCGAGGCGCCATCCGCCCTCCACTCGTGCCGCCCGCTCCTCGTTCGGCGTGAGCAGAATGACAGGGAGCAGGCCGCTGACGCCTTTGACCTCAACCTTTTCCACGTCACCGGCCGGCGAAGTGCAGGTCAGATCCCAGCCGAGGTTGTCCCTGCTGACATCCTTGACCACCCAGCCGCGCCCGTCGTAGTCGCGGGTCACGGTTTCCATGGCGGCCGCCTCCACCTGAGCGTTGGTGACGGGATTACCGAAGCCGGCGCCGGAGGAGGTCACCGTCACCTTCACGGGCTGTGGCGGCAGGTGCTCGTCGAGGGCGGCCAGCTCTTCCTTGGTGGCGAAGAGCGGGTTGCCCATCTGCGGTTGGCGAAAGACCTCCATGCCGCTGAGGCGCGAGTCGGACTTCAGCACGTGCCGCGGCACCGGGCTCGGCCTGAGCTGTACGTCCATCGGCGCGAAGTGCCTTGTCCTCTGCTGCTGATCCTCGTCGAGCCAGTAGTCGGGATCGTCGCCGGCGTCCTCTTCGTAGACGGGGCCGAGAATGACGCCTGAACCCCACAATCCCGGCTCCGGGTATGCCCCGTCCTTGCCGGTGACCCAGAACAGGACCCGCTGGCCCGGGCGGATCAGACCAGCTCGGTAGTTCGGGACCACCGACCAACTGGTGATTGTTTCTCCACCGTCCGCGAGGAAGCTGGTCAGGTCCCAGACCTGGGGGTTGCATTTGATCAGCCAGGCGCCGAGATTGTCGGAGGTCACGAGGTTTCTGGCAGTGCTGCCGGGGGCCGCAGCGGATCGCGCCTCCGATTCACCTGCCGCGTTCTCGACACGCAGTCGGCGTACCTCGTTCCACCAGATGCTGAAGTCGTCGCCAGAGCGGTTGAAGGGCCGTCGGCGCGCCATCCGGTGGAAGCCGCGGGAGGGCTCGGTTGGCTTACCGTCAGGTCCTTGCTTGACGACCAGAGCGGAGATCATCCCTCGGTTTTCCGCGTCTTCGCGCTTCGACGCCTCTTCGAGGATGTACGGCATCGGCCCGCCGTGGTATGGAACCTGTAGGCCCTGTTGCGCCAGCAGTTCGCTGAGCTGCCGATAGGTGATCAGGGCATCTGTATCGCCATGTGAGTCCCGCGCGATCCCTCGCAGGATCTCTGTCGTCGCCTCGACGGCCCGATCGAACTCCGGCTCCCCAGCTCGCATTCGCTCATCCTGCCGTGTCGGGCTCGACGACGGCTGATCGCGCAATGACGGCTATCTGACTCGGCGGTCAGATCAACTACCCTGCGGGAACCGATAGTGTCACCGCGAGCGTTGCTCTGATTTCGCGACGTGATTGCGGACGGACCATCGTATGGGGGTTCCGGATGGCACCGAGCAGACGGCGGGCGGTCCTGATCGGGGTGAACCAGGGCGGGCACGACGTGCACCTGCCCGCGCTGCGCTACGCGGAGCACGACGCCCAGGCGATCCGGGGCGTGCTGCTCGACGAGACAATCGGGACCTTCGACGACGGCGACGTCACCATGTACATCGGCGCCGACGCAAACTGGCGCGGCATCAAGACCAAGCTTCGCGAGCTGGCGCTGGACTCGGGTCCTTCCGACGTGCTGCTGGTCTACTTCGCCGGTCACGCGTTGGTGCCTGAATGGAGCAACCAGCTCGACGCGTATCTCGTCACGGCGGACCTCGACCCGGACGGCCTCCGACGTGAGCCGGACAACGGACTGCGGATGGCCTTCCTCAAACGCGACGTCTTCGAGACCTTCGCAGGCGCGTCCTTCCTCATTCTCGACTGCTGTCAGGCGGGGGCCTACCTCGACGCCGACCTGCGCCACACGGAGGCGATGCAGACCTACCGCACCCAGGTCGACCGGCACAGCGCCCTGCTCGCCTGCCGTAGCGGCTCGGCCGCTCGGGAGAGCGAGGAATACGGCCATGGGGTCCTGACCCATCATCTGCTGCGCGCGCTCCGCGGTGCGGCCGCGGACGACAGCGGGCGCGTGTCGTTCGGGCAGATGGCGACATTCGTGGCCGAGCAGGGGATCGAGCCGCCGCCGGTCCAGCTCGTACAAATGTGGGGTCCGACCACCGTGCTGGCGCAGCCGCCGGTTTCCCGACACGACCGCCAATCGCTCAGTTCGCCGGCCAACCCGGGCACCACGCGGCCCTGCAAGAGCCCGCTCGAAGACCAGTCCAGTTCCATCCTGCAGCTACTCGGCCGGGTGTTCCGGTCGGAGACCCGCCCGACCCAGCCGCCGCAGCAGACCGGCTACGCGGACCGGGTCGAAATCATGCGGTACGCCCTGGGGGCGGAGTCGGTGGCGGCGGTGGAGTTCTCCGGCGTGGCCATCCGTGTGGTCAATGCGACGCCGCGCTTCGACAAGGAGGAGCTGCGGCCGTTGTTGGAGCTCAGCTCCGCCGATGCCATCAAGTATCGGACCGGGATGCCGGGCCACATCGTCTCGAACGACGCGGGTCGGCGGGTCCTCTGCGTTCCGCTCCTTCACGAGGACGACAAGGTCCTGGCGTTGACCCTGGTCGACCCAGCCCCCGCGCTGCTCGACATGGGAGAGCCGCTCGCCGTGATGCTGCGGGCGATGTGCGACGCCAACTTCCTCGGCGACCCGCTCCAGGCCGAGATGCGGGTGATGACCGCGCTACGTACCGCCTTCGGCCGGCTGCCCCTAAACCTCTACGAGTACGCCTTCAGCCTCTACCAGAAGCTGGTCGGCTCCATGTTCATGGTGTTTCAGCCCGTCGTCGAGCTGGCCCTGCGGCCGACGGGGGTGAGCATCCAGAGCTTCGAGGCCCTGGCGCGCCGTGGAGACCACGAGACCCGCGCTCCGCTCGGCGCCCTGCAAATGGCGTACGCCTGGGGAGACCGCTTCATCATCGAACGGGACGCCCTTCTGCTCACCAAGGCGATCCACTCCTACGCAGCCGCGGACGCCGCGACGTCGTATCAAGGCACGAAGCCGCTGTCAGTCAACGTCGCGGTCCGCTCGCTGCTCAGCGACGCGTACCTGGCCCAGGTGAGCAAGGCCCTCATCGAGGCCGACATGAATCCGCGGACCCTCACGCTGGAGATTTCCGAACAGGACGCGATCGAGCCCGGGCCCGGTGAGCGATGGCTGCAGGAGCCGCTCGTCTACTTCCACCGCCGGCTGACCACCCTGGCGCGGGACCTCCGGATCACCTTCGCCGTCGATGACTTCGGCGTCGGGTACGCCTCGCTGGCCCGGATGGCGGAGCTGCCGCTGACTCAGATCAAGGTCGACCGGGCGGTGCTCCACCATCCCCTGGTCATGGAGGAGCTGGCGCTGGTGGCACGGGTGGCCCGGCACGCTGCCGACCTCGGGCACGCGCACACCCCGCGGCCCGTCATCGTCGAGGGCTACGACGACGCCGCGCCGGTCAGCCTCAGGCAGATCTACGACCTGGGAATCCACCACGTGCAGGGCTTCTTCTGCGGGAACACGGCGTCGACGTCGCTGCATGACCTGGATGAGTCGGTCCGTGAGCGAATCGCCAGCCTGGTGAGAGGTGAGAAATGACGAGCATCAAACTGATGTTGCCGGCCGAGGTCTTCGACGAACTCGACCTGCCCTACGAGGGCGTCCGGGACGTCTCGGCGGTGACCCTCGCCATCGAGGGCGTCAGCGTACTGGCGAACCTCGCCACCCTCGCGACGCTGCAGCCACAGTTGGGGGCCCTGGTCGCCGGGATCCGCAACTGGCGGCTGCGGGATCCTCGGCCCTCGGTTGTCCTGACGGTCAAGGGGCCGGGCATCGACCTGAAGATCGACCTGCCGCGCAACGTCAGTCGGGCATACCTGCTCGATCAGCTTCGTCCGCTTCTCGAGGCCGACGACTGACTACATCCCTGGGGATGGTTCGGCGTCGATTTCCGGTAGGGTGGCGCCTCCATGACGTACGAGGGATGCGACGTGAACAAGCCCGGCAGTGTTCTCGTCGACCGGCTAGCCAACGGGCCGTAAGGCCAACAGCGCCGAACAGTTGATTTAACCTGGCGGAGATCACGAAGCGGTCCTGGACGGACGCGGGATCGTCTACGGACAACTACCGCTCTAGTCGATCAACCCCCGCACGGCGCTTGCAAGGCTGGCGAGTTTCTCGTCAGCGCGATTGCGGCGGTGTTTGACCCATTCCTTGCCCTCGGCGGCAACACCTTCGAGGACGTGCAGGGTGAGACTGAGCCCGGCGGCGTCCAGCGACAGTTCAGTGATCTTGGTTGCGTTCTCGTCGTGCTGGAGCGTCCCGTCGTCGGGATCGCTTACTCGAACGGAGATGGGTTCACCGTTGAACAATGTCAGCTCGAAGGTCTGCTGTCGGGTGGCGATGCCGTCGATCCGTACGGCGGCGACGGCGTCGAAACGGTAGTTGAGCCGTTGAGTGGTGTGGCTTGCGGCGGTCTCGAAGTCGAGATCGATGTTGACCTGCCGGACGCCGTCGTCGGTGAGCAGGAACAGCAGCAGACGGTATCGGGAGTACCGCCACGGTCCCTGCGGATAGCGGGCCTTCTTGCAGGAGGGTGCTGGGGCCTCGATGAAGGCGTGTGCGATCACGTGGCTGGGGCGGAGTCGGTATTGCTGCATCGCCTGGTCGACCAGGACTTTGCGGTCGCTCTCCAACCAGGTGGCCATCTCGGTGTCTGACGGCTTGTCGGACAGCTTGTCGCACCATCGATTGAAGGCCGCCCGGCGGGCAGTGTCTTTGTCGTGGCGTTCCGCTTGGTCGTCGGCGACCCGACGTCGCTCGGCGACGATCCGGAACGACGAGCGCACCGCTGGCACTGCGGACGCCACCGCGAGCAGGAACCAACCTGTGCCGGACAAGGGGGCGCTGGTCACAACGGCAGGGAAGGACCAGAGGCTCCCTCCGGCAAGGAGAGCCAGTCCCCCGACGTGGAGGGCCTTGGTCCGGGCGGGGGTGCGCAGTTGCTGACGGTACGCCGTCAGCGTGTCCCGTTCCCATCGCCCTCGGACATCGCTCACCAGGTATCGGACGAGCCAGGCGACTCGTTCGGCCTCGATGCGCTGTTCACGGTAGAGCTCGACCACCTCGTCGCGGAGGTGCCGCCGGATCCCCGCCGTTTGATCGAGCCAGTAGGTTCGGTCGGTTCCTTGCGGCACGTACCGGCGGAAGTAGCGGTCGAAGAGCCGGTCGACCTTGCGGGCGAAGCCTCCCGGTGGTGCTTCACGTCGCCGCTGCTGGGGCGGACGGATCTGTGCTTCTTTCGCGCGCAGCCGTGTCCCGCGGTAGTACCGATCCGCCCCTCCGACGCAGAACGCGGCCAGTCCGACCAGGCCGGCGAACAGGCCGAGGAACGGGTCGAGCGTGTCGCGGGCCGCCACCAGCACGATCATCTGCACCACGGCGAGGGTGAACAGGGCCGCACCGGCGCCGGCGCGTAGCCAGTCGAGGAGCGGAACAGCAGCGGGTTGCACCGGTAGGGTCCGAGGCTGGGCGGGTGTGGGGTGAAAGAATTTCCAAACGCGGTTGAATCGGTCGTTTGCGGTACGCTGCGAGTCCGCAAGGGCGACGGACTTTCGCCATATCTCTTCTTGCATTGCGCCTTCGAGCAGCGCCTCGAGGTGGCCGTAGATCCCGTCGCGTTGACGCTTGTTCAGCGCATCGATCTCCTTGACCACGAGATCTGTCTCGGCGGCGCGGACGGGGGCCAGGAGGCGGATGATCACCTTCAACCCTGCGGTCCATTCGTCTTGCTCGTCGAGGTGGGGCAGACTGGCGCAGATGGCGGTGAGGCGATCCAGTTCCTCGGGGGCGAGTTGGCGCAGGGTGCGTCCGCTCAGCAGGGCGATGAGCCGGTAGAACTGGACCTCGGTGGTGACATACCCGCCGGCAACCGCCTCTTCGATGAGCGTGCGCGCCTGATCACGCACTCGCGCGTCGAGATACTTTAACGCGAAGGCGAACTGCTCCTCCGGGCTCGCGTTCGGCGGCAGACGGTAGAAGTTGATGTCACCGTGGACCACCCCTGCCTGTACGTCGACGTGCGCATCTCCTTGTGCGACGTTGGTCGCGGTCGGGGCCGTCATCACATGCCCCGGACCACGGCGACGATCGCCGCAAGCCGTGCTGCCAAGTCGGCCACGTCGGCTACCAGGCCCCGCAACCGCTTGAGCGCGACCATCAGGCCACTCTTCCTTTCGGATGTGCCCGCCGAGACGCATTCGGTTGCCGCATCCAGTTCCACCTCGGCAGCAGCGTAGGTCTCTTCGTCTAACTGCCCGTCGAGGTGGGCCTGCTTGAGGCGGGTTCGCAGGTCTGTGAGGCTCGCTGCCAAGTCGATCGGCCGCTCGGTGCCAGCGCCGACGGCGACGTTGCCGTAGATCTGCCCGGCCTGTACCCCGACCTGGGCGTTACCGGTGGCGACGTTGCGGTTGCTCATGCGCACGGTTGGGCTCCCGTCCCGGTCCGCATAGCCTGGTCGGCCGGTCGGACCGTCGTTGATAAGTTCTGGCGCTAGTGCGGTCGCGAACGCGGCGGCGTGACGTGCGGCCCTCGATTGCCAATTCTGTTCGTCGCTGGCTGCCTTGCTGCCGTCGGCGTGGTCGCTGATGCCACGTATGACCACCACGGGCAGGGCCCGGTTGAGGTGTCCCGCTTGGGCCACGCCGGCCGCTTCCATCTCGATCGCCACGGCGTCGTTGTAGTGCTCGCGGATCCAGCGGGCCTGTTCGGATATCCCCGAGTCCTGCACCACTTCTCCTGCGGCGATCGGCCCGAAATGAACGTGGGGTGCTGCGTCCGCAGGAAGACTGCGATGCCAGGCGGTGGACCTGGCGACGTGCTGGGCGATCTGGTCGGCCTCATGGGGAATTTCCCACGCCTTTGGTCGGGCCTTCAGACCGTCGTCCTCGCTGGTGCCACCGTGGTAGGCGTAGATCTTGCTGGCGACGACGACGTCGCCGAGCCGGATGTTGGGCCACAGACCACCGGCGACTCCCACGAACAGCACAGCCGCCGGGGAGAACTCAGCCATCGCCCGCTCCGCGAGCACCGCAGCCGGATGATTGCCCTTGCCGACCAGCCCTAGGGCGACTCGGCAGTCGCCTTGGTCGATCCGACCGACCTCGAAGCGGGTGCCGGCCGGGTGTCGGCGTACCCGTAGGTCGGTCAACTGGTCGCGGACCGCTGCGTACTCGAGGTTCAGCGCCGTGAGGATCACGACGAGACCGCTGTTCGTGCTCACGCTGTCTCCTTGTCTGCCTGGCCACGAGGTCGGGTCATCGGAGGGTGAAGTGTCGTGCGGGGTCCCGGGCGAAACAGCCGAGCGGGACGCCCCCCTTCGGTCTTGCGACTCGGACCGGCGGGGACGATGAAGCCGTCTACGCTCTGCACTTTCCGGTAGAAGTTCCGCGGATCGAGCGTCACGCCCCACACCGCTTCGTAGACGGCCTGAAGCTCCGCGATCGTGAAGGTCGGACCACAAAAGGCGGTGGCGAGCGCCGACCGCTCCAACTTCTCCCGCGCCCGGCCGACACCGTCGGTCAGGATCTGCTCATGGTCGAAGGCGAGCTGTGCGTCACCGGACAGCGCCTGCGCCACCGGGGTCCAGCACGCCTTGGTTGCGTCAGTGCCAGCAACAGGCTCGGGTAGCCGAGGGGCGATGGCCAGGTAGACCGCGGAGATCACCCGCCCTCGCGGATCACGATCCGGCGCACCGTAGATGCCAAGTTGTTCGAGGTGCAACTGATCCGGCCCCAAGCCAGCCTCCTCGGCAAGCTCTCGATGGGCGGCCGCCACGAGGTCTTCCTTCTCGTGGCTGAGGAAGCCGCCGGGCAGGGCCAAGGCACCCTGATAGGGCTCAACCCCACGCTCGATCAACAGCACATGCAGGCCGGATTCCCGCAAGGTGAGGATGACGAGGTCAACCGCAAGAAGTACGGGCGGTGGAACCCAGCGATCGTCAGACATAGATCAACGATAGACTTAGTGTCACTCTGACAGTAAGACCGCTGAGTGTCGGATTTCAGCCTCGCGCACTCGGGTTGGCTTCTAGGTTCTGGCCCTCTTTAGTTGATCGATCGGTGCCGCTGTCGTGCGCGGCGTCCGCTGTGTACGGTGCTGCCGGTGCGTTGACGGTTCGCTGATCGCGTTGTTGCCGCATCTGGGGCAGGCGGTAGTGGAAGGGGTGGAGGCGACCGAGAACCGTGTGCGGGTCCGGGCGAGGTCGGCGCGGATGGCCGGATGCTGTCCGGGCTGTGATCAGCTGACTCGGCGGGTGCACCGCCGTTACCAGCGGCGCCTCGACGATGTCGTGGTCGGCGGGCGACAGGTCGAGCTGCTGCTGCAGGTGCGGTTGTTCGTCTGCCAGCAGCCCGATTGCACCGTCACGAGGTTCGCCGAGCAGATCGACGATCTGACCTACCGATACGGTCGGCGAACCCTGGCAGCGCAGCATGTGCTGCAAGCCCTTGGCCTTGCTCTGGCGGGGCGCCCGGCTGCCCGGCTGGCGGCCAGCCTGGGCATACACGCAGGCCGCAACACGCTGTTGCGGCTGGTCCGCGCGATGCCGGAGCGGCAGGCCGGACCGGTGGCGGTGTTGGGCGTCGACGACTTCGCGGTCCGGCGCGGGCATCGCTACGGCACCGTCTTGATCGACCTGGATACCCACCGGCCGGTCGACCTGCTGCCGGATCGGGAAACCGACACGCTCGCCGCCTGGCTGCAGGCACATCCAGGCGTGCAGGTGATCTGCCGCGACCGCGCCGGCGCCTATGCCGAAGCCGCGCGTCGTGGCGCCCCACACGCGATCCAGGTCGCAGACCGATGGCACCTCTGGCACAACCTCGCCCAGCACGTCGAGAAAGCCGTCGGCCGCCACCAGCGCTGCCTCGCCCCACCACCCCCGGAGCCCGCTCTGCCTTCAGCAATCGACCCAGACACCGTCGCCGCTCACGCTGAGGCCGCAGCGCGGGAAGGCCGGCTGGCGCAGCGCACCCGTGACCGGTTCGATCAGGTCCACCAACTCCTCAACGACGGCCACGGCATCAAAGCGATCGTCCGCACGCTCGGCCTGGCCCGCGAGACCGTCCGCCGCTACGCCCGCGCCACCAACGTCGAAGACCTCGTCGCCACCGCCCGCACCGGCGCCCGCACCAGCATCCTCGACCCCTACCTCGAGCACCTCCACCACCGCTGGGCCGCCGGCTGCACCTCCGCAAAGACCCTGTTCCACGAACTGCGGGCACTTGGCTACCCAGGCAGCTACAGCGTGCTCCGCGACTACCTGCGAGTCCTCAGACCGCTCACCCCAACCCCGGCCGCTGCACCTCGCCCACCCAAGGTGCGCCACGTGGTCAGCTGGCTGCTACGCCACCCGCAACGCATGCAACCCGAGGAACAGGCTGGCATCGCCACCGTCCGAGCCCGCTGCCCGCACCTGGACCACCTCGCCGAGCACATCGCCGCGTTCGCCGTGATTCTCACCCAACGCCGCGGCCACGAGCTCGACGCCTGGATCACCGCCGTCACCAACGACGATCAACCAGACCTGCAGTCGTTCGCCGCCGGACTGCAACGCGACTATGACGCCGTCCGCAACGGCCTCACCCTGCCCCACAACTCCGGCCCAGTCGAAGGCCACGTCAACCGCATCAAGATGCTGAAACGCCAGATGTTCGGTCGCGCCAACTTCGACCTGCTCCGCAAGCGAGTGCTCCACACCACCTGACCAGCAGGGACCAACATCGATCAACCAAAAGGGGCCAGAACCGGCTTCTATCGAGGCTTGACTACTCTCAAGGGCCACGCACCCCGATGAGGCGCTGACGTCGAACAGGTGCGTTCCGCTCAGCTTGAGTCGGGTGCAGGGACGAAGCGGACCCGCCCGTGGGCGAGGTCGGGGTGCGCGGTGTATCCGGCATCTCCCCACGACCGGCTGTGTGAATGTGTGCTGTCGCCGTTGGCCCACCAGGCGGCATGCCGGTAGGCAGAGGGCGGTAGTCCTCCGGGCACCAAATCGTCGAGCTGCTCAAGGCTGTAGGTCACCTCACCGCTCTGCCGACGGAGGTGATCACGCAGCGTGTTGTACTTCGACATGTCGTCCTCCGGTGACTGCCGATGAGGCTGCCATGCGCAGGCGTCGATCCCGGCGGCGAAGCTCCGCAGACCCGGCAGCGGCTGATGGGCGGGCAGCCTCACCCAGCGGTGGGCTCGGACGTGTTGAGGACGTCCAGGATCGCGGCGGCGACCTGCTCGATGTAATCGATCGTCTGCGTGGCGCCGGCCCCATCGATCGGGCGCTTCCGATTGGGACCCTCAGGATCCTCGTCGTACTCGTGGGCGATCTTGTGGCGCCGCTGCACGATATGCCGGAGCTGCTCCTGCACGTCCTTGCCCGTGCAGGTGACCCCGTCACCGCTCTGCTCCGTAAGCACCCGAGCCACCCGGTCCCAGAAGCCCTTCACGTCGTGGACCAGACCGAATCCTTCGCGGATCTTGTCCGGGTTCTGGTAGACGAGGTGGCCCTGATCGCGCAACTGCTGATCGAGGGCTTCCACGAGCGTCTTCGTGCGGAGGTTAACCTGCTCGACCAGGCCGAGCGAGATCTGAAAAGCCATGAACGCTTTGGGCTTGTGGGCGGTGGGCTGCGCCACCAGCTTCAGCATCCGTGCCCGGATCTCCTGTCGGACCCAGTGGTCGAGGGCCGCGACGCTCTGCACCCAGGCTGCCCGGAACACGTCCGAGACCTCGAATGCCCCTACCTTGAGCTGGTCCAGGTGCTGGCCTGCGGTGGCGAGGCTACGTGCGTAGTCCAGGTTCCGGCGCAGGTTCGTGAACGGCCCGGAGCCGTCGTCGGAGCCGACTGGTGTGGCGGTGACGGGCTCGTCGGCGAGCACCGCCGCCGGTGTATTGAAGCCCAGAAGTCGCTCGAGTCGAGCAACGCTGTCGGCCTGGTTGATCCGGTAGACGGTCGTCAGCGACGGCAGGGCGAGTACCTCCCGCTCCACCGATGCCCGAGGGATGTCCGTGCGGGACCACCGGACCGACCGCGCGTGGCGAATTCCCGAGGGTAGGTCGGTCCGGTACTCGTAGGGTCCGGTCACCCGGCCGACAGCGACGTCAGGGCTGGTCCGTCGGAGGAAGAGCACGATGTCACCCTCGGACATCCTCGTTCGAAACGCGACCAGTTGGATGGCGTAGTTCTCCACCGCGCGTCGCTCGACCTCCGGGTAGGCGACCCGGACGCGTTCGCGGATCTCGGTGGCGGACGTGGCTCCCGTGAGATCTCCCGCAGCCGACCAGCCGACCGCGATAAGACTCTTGTCGAGGGCCAGTGCGTCGTAGCTGTCGTCCCGGCCGGCCCGTACAATCCATGCCTTCGTCATCAGATCTCCCGTTGAGAGGCGCGTGCCGGTCAGTCCGTGCTGGTGATGGGGAACTTGATCGGCTCCCCGTCCCACTGCTTCGCTTCGATCGAAGGCACCCCGGAGAGCGGCTGGGACGTCTCGAGCTCCCGGTCGAAGACGGTGCGCCACTCCTCAGGCGTTCCGGTGACCAGGAACGGGCCGATCTGCACCTGCAACGAATCCTCGATCATCTCGACCGGAACGGACTCACCGGCGATCGTCACGTCGCTGTCGATGCCCGCGACGCGCGCGGACTCGATGGCGCTGTCCAGCTCGGCCATGTTGGCCCAGCCCGCCCAGGAGATTCCGTCACCGGACGCCGTGAATACGATCCTGCCGCCGTCACGGAGGCTGCCATAGAGTGCCAGGTCAAGTGACAGCCCGGCGCTCGGGTCGGCGTTCTCGGACGGCCCCTCGTCGAGGAAGGACGGCCGGAAGCGGTCCAAGAGCGCGTTCATGGCGTCCGCGAGGAGTGCTCGGCGGTTGTTGAGGAACCGTTGGTAGCCGTCTGCGTTTCGCAACGACTCGTCGAGCGGCACGAGATGTGCCCGCAGCTCGTCCTCGCCCAGGGTGGGGAAGTACTCGGCCGGGCTCCGACCGTTGATCTTCTTGTTTGCCTGGGCGGAGATGAACACCAGGTTGGCGAGATCGTTGACCATGCCCTTGTCGAACCGACGATCGTCGAGGGTCGACGGCGGATGAACGTGGTGGTGCTCGAGCTTCGGCGCGTCCTCCGTGTCGGGCAGGATGTCGGAGCCGTACCACCAGTCGCGGGCACCACGAGCCATGGCCACGAGCAGGCTGAGGAAGAAGTAGGGACTCTCCTTCGTGCGCCCGCGCAGGGCACGCTCGGTCACTTCGGCGCGGGAGTTCTCGACGTTGAGGCCCTCGAGCAGCGCGCGGACCGGATCCGCCTGCCGGGCGGCACGAATGTCCTGGCTCAGCCGTGTGTCGGTGGAGCCGCTGTAGCGGGTCCGGATCGTGGCGAGCAGGAGCCAGTAGATGATTCCGTTCGAAGTCTCCTGGTCGACGGTGTCGTCGGTGCGCTCACCGAGAAGCACGACCAGCGGGATCAGCACGATCATCGAGGGCAACGGATCCGATCTGGTCAGCTTGAGGTGCGTCTGCAGCAGCGGAACCAGCCGGCGAAGACCGCGCTTGACCACCTCCCAGCCCCGTTCAAGCTCCGTGTCGCCGGTCTGCCGCAGCTTGCTGTGGGACCACACCGACAGGCCTCGGCCCAGGACAACACCCGCCAGCGCTCGGGACAGGAAGTTGACGTCGATGTGCCCGTAACCGTGGTGAAGCCAGTGCTCCGACTCGCTCTGCAGCTTGGTCAGCACCCCCGTCCACCGCGTCGACAGGGTCGCCATTGCCAGGTCGAGGGTGCCGAGACGACGGCCGCCGCTGTTGACCCGGACGAAGATCTCCGCAACCTCCTCGTACGGGAAGCCCTTGAGAACCTCCATGACGAACCGCCGGTTGCGCAGCTCCTTGATCTTGCTGAGCCGATCCTCGATCTCGTGGTCCTCAAGGGTGGAGCCCGCGTCGAGCAGCCGCTGGGTCAGGCGCAGCATGCTGGCTTTCGGATCGAGCACGTCCGCCACCTTGACCCATTTCGGGTCGCGCTGGGTGGCTGCGCTCTGGTTCTGGAACTTCTGGTTCTCCACGTGGAAGACGACCTGCGCCTCGGGGTGATCGGTGAACACCCGGTGCAGTGACGTGAGGCGTTGCTGGCCGTCGAGAAGAAACAGCGGCGGCTTCGACGGGGTCGGGTCCGGCCCGTTGACGGACATCTCCCGGGTCTCGGGGGCTTCGTCGGTTTCCCAGAACAGGAGTGAGCCGAACGGGTAGCCCCGGTATATGGAGTCCATCAGCTTGGCGACCTGTGTCGGCTTCCAGACATATTCACGCTGAATCTCGGGAAGCAGGATCTCGGCATCTGAGATCTCGTCGATCAGTTTCCCAATGGAACGTTCGATCCTGTCGACGTGCATCAACCAACCTCTTCGTTGCCGCTGGTGTCCGGGAATGCCGAGCAGGGCCCACACGTAGAAGGGCGGGGGTGACGCACGCTTCGACCCCTGCCGGGGGGCGAGGGATGGGTGCGACGCGGGTGGGCCCGACTGATGTCCTACCGCGTGGCGTATGGGCCTGTCCACCCCATGATCGGCTGTTCCTGTCTGCCATGCGCTGACTGAGTGCTTTATCCGGTTACACCGCACCCGGCCAAGGGGTCGAGCCTCTTGCTCAGGGTGCGCGCCTGCTCCAACGTGGCCGGCGCCGATCGGTACGGTAAGCAACATGTCTTCGCCCAGCCTCGCGCCGCTACTCCGGGAGTTCATCGACATCCCGGAGCGCACGAGCACGAGCGACTTCGTGCTCAAGCTCGCCGACAGCGTCGCTGACGCCGATGCCACCCTTCGTGACTACGTCGTCACGGATCGGCTGCTCGGCAACTTCGACGAGGCGCTCGGGCTGATCCGCTCCGCGGTCGAGGGGCACGCGTCGAAGGCCGCCTACTTGCACGGCTCCTTCGGCTCTGGTAAGTCGCACTTCATGGCAGTGCTGCACGCGTTGCTGCGCGGCGAGTCAGCCGCCCGGGGGCGGGACGAGTTCGCGCCGCTGGTCGCCAAGCACAGCGTCTGGCTGGACGGCCGCAAGTTCCTGCTGGTGCCCTACCACCTGCTAGACGCCCGCTCCCTGGAGCAGCGCGTGCTCGGCGGCTACGTCGACCGGGTCCGCGCGCTGCACCCCGGCGCGCCCATCCCGGCGGTGCACCGCACCGACGCGCTGCTGGACCAGGCCGCCTCGCTGCGGGAGAAGATCGGCGACAAGCAGTTCATCGACGGTCTGCCCGGCGGGGACGTCGAGGACGAGTGGGGCGAGAGCGAGACCTTCTGGACGCCCGAGCGGCTCGACCGGGCGTTCGCCGGCGCGTACAACGACGAGCTGCGCCGCAAGCTGGTCAACGACCTGCTGACCAGCTGGAACAAGGGCTTCTTCAGCAACGCGCGCGAGGACGCGGAGGCGTTCGTCTCGCTCGACTGGGGCCTGACCGAGATCAGCCGGCACGCCAAGGAGCTCGGCTACCACGGCCTGATCCTCTTCCTCGACGAGCTGATCCTCTGGCTGGCCAACTCGATCGGCGACCAGCAGTTCGTCTCCCGCGAGATCCAGAAGATCACCAACTTCGTGGAGGGCGGCGACACCCGCCGGCCCATTCCGGTGATCAGCTTCATCGCCCGGCAGCGCGATCTGCGCGAACTCGTCGGCGAGGAGGTGACGGGCGCCAACGAGCTGAGCTACCAGGACACCCTCAACCTGGCCAGCGGCCGGTTCGACGTGATCAAGCTGGAGGACCGCAACCTCCCGGAGATCGCCCGCCGCCGGCTGCTCAAACCCCGCGACACCACGGCCGGCGAGGCCATCGCCCGGGCCTTCGACGCCACCACGAAGGTACGCCGGGAGGTCTTCGACACCCTGCTCGGCACCGACTCGGGCAGCGGCGCCGACATCGACGCCTTCCGGTCGACGTACCCGTTCAGCCCGGCGTTCCTCTCCACACTCGTCCACGTCTCCAGCGCCCTGCAGCGCTCCCGCACCGCGTTGAAGCTGATGCGGCAGCTGCTCGTCGACCGCCGCGACACGCTGCGCCTCGGGCAGCTCGTGCCGCTCGGCGACCTCTACGACGTGATCAGCAGCGGCGGCGACCAGCCCTTCACCGAGAAGCTCAAGGCCGAGTTCGAGATGGCCCAGAAGCTCTATGACCTGAAGCTGCGCCCCTACCTCCTCGGCCAGTACGACCTCACCGACGACGACCTCGACGCGGCGCGCCGCGGCGACCCCCAGCCCGCCGAGACGACCGGCCGGATCCGAGCCTTCACCGGCGACGACCGGCTGATCAAGACGCTGCTGCTGGCGGCCCTCGCGCCCAGCGTGCCGGCGCTGCGGAACCTGACCGCCCGGCGGCTGTCCGCGCTCAACCACGGCAGCATCACCAGCCCGATCCCGGGCGGTGAGGTCGCCCAGGTCAGCCGCAAGCTCACCGACTGGGCGGGCCGGTTCGCCGAGATCCGCATCGGCGAGGGCGACGACCCGGTGGTCTCGTTGGAGCTGGTCGGCGTCGACGTCGACAGCGTGCTCGCCACCGCCAAGCACTACGACAACGAGGGTGCCCGCAAGCACCTCGTGCAGCGGCTGCTCTGGCAACAGCTCGGCGTGCCGTGGAGCGACTCGTTCTTCGCGGAGGCGGGTCTCACCTGGCGGGGGAGCCGCCGCACGATCGAGCTGGTCTACGGCAACGTCCGCGACCCGCACGACATCCGGGACGAGGCGTTCCATCCGAACGACCCCGCCGGCTGGCGAATGATCATCGACTATCCGTTCGACGACGGCAGCCACGGCCCGGCCGACGACCGGCAGCGGGTGCAGGAGCTGACCAGTCGGACGAGTTCCCGGACGGTCTGCTGGATCCCGGCAGCCCTCACGGTCGAGCGGCGCACCGAGCTGGGCAAGCTCGCCATCATCGACAAGCTGCTCGAAGGCCAGCGCTTCGACAGCCACGCCGAGCACCTCAACCCCGACGACCGGCGCCGCGCGCACGCCGCGCTGACCAACCAGCGCAGCGCCCTGATCGCCAAGATCCAGGCTGTGCTGCGCCAGGCGTACGGGCTGGCCGGCAAGCAGCCCACCGACGTGCAGCTCGGGTTCGACGACCACCTCCAGTCGCTCACCCGCGCCCTGGAGCCGAAGCTGCCCATGGGCGCCACCTTCAACGACGCGCTGCGCAGCCTCGGCGACCAGATGCTCAGCCAGCAGTTCCCCGCCCACCCGGACTTCGATCCCGACCGTAAGGGCGAGGCCGTACGCCTGCCCGAGGTCAAGGTCGTCCTCGACCACGTCCGGCGGGCGGTCGAGTCGCCCGAGGGACGCGTCGAGGTGGAGCGGGCCCACCGGCAGACGCTTCGCCGGATCGCCAACCCGCTCGGGCTCGGCACCATGCACGAGGCGGCGTTCGTCATCGAGGGGCAGTGGACCCAGCACTTCCAGCACAAGGCCGCCACCGAGGGCATCAAGGGTGAGCTGCGGGTGGCCGACCTGCTGCGCTGGATCGACGAGCCGCAGGCGCGCGGCCTCGACCCGATCGTGGCGCAGCTCGTCGTGGCCACCTTCGCCGAGCAGACCGACCGCGCCTTCTACCTCCACGGCAGCGAGGTCGTCCCGGCCCCCGAGGTCGGCAAGATCGCGGCGGATCACACCCTGCGCGAGGAGCGGCTGCCCAGTCAGGAGGACTGGGACGCCGCACGCGCCCGCTCCGCCGCCATCTTCGGCGTCCAGCCGATCGCCTTGCGGCGGGGACGGCTGGTGGCGATGTTCGGCCGCGACCTGACCACCCAGGCGAACCGGTATCGCGAGGCGGCACACGTGCTGGTCGCCCGACTCGACCAGCACGCGAAGTGGCTGGGAATCGACAAGGAGTCGGTCAGCGGTCGACTGGGCACCGCCCGCGCCGCCGCAGACCTGCTGGAGGGGCTGGCCAACGCGCGATCGGCGGTGGACACCGTGGAGCGCCTCGCCGGGGCCGAGCTGGGTGGGCCCGCCGACCGGACCGGGAAGAGCATCAAGAGCGCGGCCCAGGTGTCGGCCGACCTGGCTGGCGTTTCCTGGGACAACTTCGAGATCATCAGCGGTCTCGGAGCACCGTTCGCCACCGAGGCGACGGCGATCCTCACCGAGCTGCGCCGGGTCGGTCAGGCCGACGAGCTGACCGCCCCACTGTCCCCGGCCCTGCGCCGGGCACAGTCCGACGCGGTGACGCTCATCCGTCGAGTGACGCGCAGCCGTGAGCTGATCGATGACCGGTCTCGTGACGTCGTGATCCGCGATCCCGGTGACAAGGTCCAGCCGGGCGGCGGCGACACGGTCGTCGCCCCGAGGAGCGAGGTCGCCGTTCCGGCGGCCGACGTCGACCGGGCGGTCGAGAAGCTTCGCGCCTTCGCGGCGGGCCACCCGGACGCCACGATCGAGGTGAGCTGGAGAATCGTGTCGTGACTCAGGCACCCGCTCCGGCACAGGCGCTGCGGATCAGCCCGGCGGCGTTGCGCCAGAAGGTGGCGCAGCAGCTCGACCGGCACCGCAACGGTGACGCGTACCCGGTGATGGTGGTGCGCGCCGAACCGGCGTGGCCGCACGATCCGACGATGCTGCTGCCCGACGAGCGTCGGGCCCGGATCGCGCCGTGCGTTTCGCCCCTCGCCGTCTGGGAGCACCTCGTCGCCGACCGCGGCGACGAGGTGCTGGTGCTGCTCACCGACATTCCAGAGTCCGTGCTGCACCACGGCGTCCGGAGCCGGATCTTCCGGCAGCGGGTCATCACCGTCGAGCCATGGGACCTCGTCGTGGACGCGTTCGGCGCGCAGCTGCCGGACACCGCGCTGGAGCGGGAGTCGTGGGCCGGCGTGGCGTTGCTCGACGCGATGCCGACGGCGGGCTGGCCCAAGCTGGCCACCGCCGTGCTGAGCCGGGACGTCGCGCTGCGGCACCTGGCCGCCGTTCGTCTCGGCCTCGACCGGCGGGGTGAGGGACCGGACGACCTCGACGTCGCCGCGCTGCTGCGGTGGAGCGCCCAACCGGGCGCGGTGGAGGCGTACGAGCTGCTGCGCGACGAGGAGCAGGACGGGCTGGCCCGGTGGCTCGCGGAGCAGTTCGGTCGACCGGCGAAGGCGCTGTTCGCGCTGATCGCGGCCGGGCACGGAACGGAGGCCCTGCCGCTCGGTCTGGTCTGCGACGCGTTGTGGAGCACCGACAGCGCCGACGCGGTACGCGCCCAGGGCCGGGTCGACCAGTACTTCGGCAGCCTCAACGACGATGCGACCGTGCGGAGCTTCGCCGATGCGGCGGTGCAAGTGGCCACCGGCCTGCTCGTCGCGCCAAAAAAGGAACCGCGGCGGCAGGGCCACGCGGTGCTCGATCGCGCCGAGGAACTGCTCATCCAGTTCAATGCGGCCGGCAGCGCCGGGCACAGCCCGATCCTGCGCACCGGCTTCAACCAGCGGATCGGTGTTGCGGCCCGAGCCCTGCTCGCCGGGCTGCAGGACGCGGCAGACACCGCGCTGGAGCCGGCGGTCGAACACCTCGCCGAGCACCGGCTGGCGGAGGCGGAGACGGAGCGGATCACGCGGATCCGGATGGCGCAGCGCCTCGTCCGCTGGCTCGGCACCGACGTGGCGCCGCCCGAGAGCGTCGCGGACGGGGTGGATCGGCAGATCGCCGAGTGGGGCTGGGTCGACCTGGCGCTCAACCACGTCTGGGCCGGCGAGGACGCCCACCCGGAGCTGCAGGAGACGTTCCGGGAGATCCACGATCGTGCGCAGGCGCGTCGCCGGGAACTGGACGGCGCCTTCGCTCGTCGCCTCGGCGCCTGGGCGACTGCCGGGCCGGGCAACGACGGCGGTCTGCTCACGGTGGAGAACCTTCTCCCGCGCGTCGTCGAGCCGATGATCCGCGCCGACCGGCCGGTGCTGCTCGTCGTCCTCGACGGGATGAGTGCCGCCGTGGCGGTGCAGCTCGCCGACGAGCTGTCCCAGCACTGGGTCGAGTACGACCCGCTCGCCAGAGCTGGCGAGGGAAGTCGGCGGGGCGTCGTGGCGGCGCTGCCCACCCTGACCGCCGTCTCCCGCACGTCGCTCTTCGCCGGTGCGCTGCGCAGCGGCAACCAGGAGCACGAGAAGAAGATCTTCGCCGACGGCCACTGGGGCAAGGGCTCGCGGATCTTCCACAAGGGCCCGGCCCGGGGCCGCGCGGGCGAGGTGTTCGCCGGCGAGCTGGCGGCAGCGGTGGCCGGGCCGGCACCCGTGGTCGCCGTGGTGATCAACACGGTGGACGAGTCGCTGGCCCACGGCCGGGAGGGCGACGAGGCCGGGTGGCAGCTCGACGACATCGGCTTCCTGCGCAGCCTGCTCGACCAGGCGCGGTCCTCCGGTCGGGCGATCGTCGTCACCAGCGACCACGGGCACGTCCTGGAGCGGGGCGGTCAGCACGTCAAGGCCGCCGACGCCGCCTCGGCGCGGCACAGGACCGGCCCGGGCCCGGCTGGGCCGGGCGAGATCGAGCTGACCGGCCCGCGCGTCGTAGCCGACGGCAAGCGGATCATCGCGTTGTGGGACCCGCTGCTGCGGTACCGGCCCAGCAAGGCGGGCTACCACGGCGGAGCCTCGCTCGCCGAGGTCACCATTCCGCTGCTGGCCTTCCTGCTGCCGAACGTGACCGAGCCGCCGGTCGGCTGGGCACCCGTCGAGGCCCGCGAACCGGAGTGGTGGCGTGCCATCGCACCCGCCGCGTCACCGGCCGTTCCCGTGGCATCGGTGCCGGCACCCAAGCCACGCCGGAAGGCTCCGGCTGTCACCGGGGACGCGCTGTTCGACGTACCGGAGGCGACGACCGCGACCGTGGCGGCGCCGGCGGCCGGCGACGGCGACCTGGTGGCCGCGCTCCTCGCCACGGAGTTGTTCGAGGCACAGCACGGCCTGACGCCGCGCCGGGTGGATCAGCGGAAGATCGAGGCGGCGATGCGCGCGTTGGTCGACGCCAAGGGCGTGCTGCCGGCGGCGGTGCTGGCCCAGCGGGCCGGCGAGGTGCCGGCCCGCGCGACCGGATTCGTCAACGCCCTGCAGCGGATCTTCAACGTCGACAACTACCCGGTGCTCTCGCTGGCCGACAACGGCCGCACGGTCCGGCTGGACCTGCGGCTGCTGCGCGAGCAGTTCCGCCTGCCCGGGAGTGCCCCGTGAGCGGTGTCAGCCCGGCCCGGCGCCGAGAGGTCATCGACGCCCTACGGCGGGGCGCCGTGCCCTCCGCAGGCCTCGACCTGTTCGCGGTCGGGCTCCACCGGTTCGGCGCCGCGATCGGCGAGGATCTCGACACCGTCGCCGCCGGCGGCTCCGTCTTCAAGGCCGTCCGCGGCGAGTACGGCTCCGGCAAGACGTTCTTCACCCGGTGGATCGCCGAACGCGCCCGACGCGCCAACCTCGCCACCGCCGAGGTGCAGATCTCGGAGAACGAGACCCCGCTGCACAAGCTGGAGACCGTCTACCGGCGCCTGACCGAGCGGCTGAGCACCTCGACGTTCCCGCCGAGCGCGCTGCGGCCAATCGTCGACGGTTGGTTCTACGCCCTAGAGGAGGACGTCCTCGCAGCCGGAGACGTCGCGCCCGACGACGCCGACGCCCTCGACCGGGCGGTCGCCGCGCTGCTGGACCAGCGGCTCGCCGCCGTGAGCCGCAGCGCGCCCGCCTTCGCCGCCGCCCTGCGCGGCTACCGCCGGGCCACCCTGGACGGCGACCCGGCGACGGCCGACGCCGTGCTCGCCTGGCTCGGCGGCCAGCCGCACGTCGCCGCCGCCGCCCGCCGGGTGGCCGGCGTCAAGGGGGACCTGGACCACTTCGCCGCGCTGAGCTTCCTGCAGGGGCTGCTCGCCGTGCTGCGCGACAGCGGCCACCCCGGCCTGCTGCTCGTGCTCGACGAGGTGGAGACGCTGCAACGCGTCCGCTCCGACGCCCGGGACAAAGCCCTCAACGCCCTGCGGCAGCTCATCGACGAGGTGCACTCGGGTCGATTCCCCGGGCTGTACCTGGTCATCACGGGCACCCCGGCCTTCTACGAGGGGCCGCAGGGCGTCCAGCGGCTCGCACCGCTGGCGCAGCGGCTCGCCGTCGACTTCGCCACCGACGCCCGGTTCGACAACCCGCGTGCGGTGCAGATCCGACTGCCCGGCTTCACCGTCGACTCCCTGGTGGAGCTGGGCGGGCGGGTGCGCGACCTCTACGCCGACGGGTCGCTGGCCCCGGAACGGGTCCACCGACTGGTCGACGGCGGGTATCTCGGCGACCTGGCCCGCGCGGTTGCCGGCGGGCTGGGCGGCAAGGTCGGGGTGGTCCCGCGCCTGTTCCTCAAGAAGTTGGTGGGGGAGGTGCTCGACCGGGTGGACCAGTTCCCCGAGTTCGACCCCCGCCAGCACTACGCGCCGACCCTCACCGCCGCCGAGATGACCGACGTTGAGCGCAACGCGAGCAGCGCCGACGCGGTCGCGCTCGAGCTGTAGGGACGTTCGTCATGACGAGTGGTGCCGACCTGCTGCATCCGGTCGTGTTGCACCACGTGGTCAACACGTTGCAGTGGCCGGCGCTGCGGCCCCTGCAGGATGCCGCCGTGCGACCGCTCCTGGACGGCGAGGACGCCCTGCTTCTCGCGCCCACCGCTGGCGGCAAGACCGAGGCGGCGGTGTTCCCGCTGTTGTCGCGGATGGCGGAGGAGAACTGGTCGGGCACCTCCGTGCTCTACGTCTGCCCGCTGAAGGCACTGCTCAACAACCTCCTGCCCCGCCTCGAGACCTACACCGGCTGGCTGGGCCGCCGCGCCGCGCTCTGGCACGGCGACGTGACCATGGGCCGGCGCCGGACGATCCTCCGGGAGCGGCCGGAGGTCCTGCTCACGACGCCGGAGTCCCTGGAGTCGATGCTGGTCAGCACTGCGGTTGACCACGACGAGTTCTTCGGGCACCTGCGGGCGATCGTGGTCGACGAGGTGCACGCGTTCGCCGGCGACGACCGGGGCTGGCACCTGCTGGCCGTCCTGGAGCGCCTCTCCCGGGTGGCCGGTCGCCCGGTGCAGCGGGTCGGGCTGTCCGCGACGGTGGGAAATCCCGACGAGCTGCTGGGCTGGCTGCAGGGCTCCGGTCGCGGCCAGCGACCGGCGCGAGTGGTGGCGCCCGACATCGGCGCGCCGGCCGGCGCCACGACGGGGGCACCGGCTCCCGCCGGTGAGGTCGAGTTGGACTACGTCGGGTCCGTGCACAACGCGGCCAAGGTGATCGCGGCCCTGCATCGGGGCGAGAAGCGGCTGGTGTTCTGCGACTCGCGCGCCCTGGTGGAGGAACTCGGCCAGCGGCTGCGGGCGCTCGACGTGACGACGTTCCTCTCCCACGCCTCGCTGTCCGTCGACGAGCGTCGGCGGGCCGAGGAGGCGTTCGCGCAGGAGCGGGACTGCGTCATCGTCGCCACCAGCACCCTCGAACTGGGCATCGACGTGGGCGACCTCGACCGGGTCATCCAGATCGACGCCCCGCGCACCGTCGCCGCCTTCCTGCAGCGGATCGGCCGGACCGGGCGACGGCCCGGCAGCAGCCGGAACTGCCTCTTCCTCGCGCTGGACGGTGAGGGGCTGCTGCATGCCGCCGGGCTGCTCCACCTCTGGTCGCAGGGCTGGGTCGAGGCCGTCGTGCCGCCACCGGAGCCCCGACACATCGTGGCCCAGCAGATGCTCGCGCTGTCGCTGCAGCGGCACCGCGTCGGCGACCAGGTGTGGCCGGGGGAGTGGAACGGCCTGGCGCCCTTCGACAAGACTGCCGAGGTGATCGTGCGGCACCTCGTCGACCGCGGTTACCTCGACGTCGACTCCGGGATGCTCTTCATCGGGCCGGAGGCGGAGCTGCGGTTCGGTCGCCGGCACTTCATGGACATGCTGGCGGTGTTCACCGCCCCGCCCCAGTTCACCGTGCTCTCCGGTCGCACCGAGATCGGCCGGACCGATCCGGCGCTGCTCACCGCGAAGGTGCAGGGTCCCCGGTTGCTGCTGCTCGCCGGGCGCAGTTGGCGGGTCACCTACATCGACTGGAAGCGCCGGCGCTGCTTCGTGGAGCCCGCCGACGGCGGCGGCAAGGCGCTCTGGATGACCGGCGGGTCGCCGCAGGGGCTGTCGTACCGGATGGTCCGGTCGATCCGCGACGTGCTCCTCGGCGCCGACCCGCCGGTCGCCCTCACCGGCCGGGCCAGCACCAGGCTCGGCCAGTTGCGGGAGGAGGCCACGTCCCTCGTCCATCCAGGCGGCACGGTCGTCGCCCGCGACGCCGACGGCGAGATGAAGTGGTGGACGTGGGCCGGTTTCCGGGCCAACGCCACCCTGATTGCCACACTCAGCGAGATCGCGGACCCGACCCAGCGGTACGACGACGCCTCGATCCGGCTGCGACCCGACCTCGACCGACACATGGTGCGGGCGGCCATGGCCGACGCCGTCGAGCGGGTCTGCCTGCCGGACATCACCGAGAAGGCCCTCGCCGGGCTCAAGTTCAGCGCCGCCTTGCCCGAACGCCTGGCGGTGGCGACCCTGGCCGCGCGGCTGGCCGACCTGCCGGCGGCACGCACGGTGCTCGCCGAACCCACCCGGACTGTGTACTTGTCGGACTGACCTCGACCACATCGAGCTGCGGAATCGGTCAGTTCGGGTGGACCGGTTGGTCGAGGATGGCGCTGAAGCGCTCCTCGGCCAGGTCGAGCTGGTCGAGGATGTGCCGCTTCACCGGCGCCGACAGCGGGGTGTCCGGCCGGGTGACGAGGTCCCGGTAGACCGGCACCAGCGGCCGGTACTTCGCCGCCGACGAGGCCACCTTCGGTCCGACGGTGTGGATGACGCCCACCCCGTTGTCGGTGAAGTCGGAGATCTTGATGACCCGCGCCCACGGCTCCCGGGCCAGGCTGGCCGCCACGTGCTCCCGGTACTGCACGTGCTTGTCGCGCCCCGGGTCGTACGCCGGGTTGGTGACCGCGCCGACCAGGCGGGCCACGCGCGGGCCGAACCGCTCGGCCAGGACGGCCAGCGCGGCGGCGGTGGCGTCGTCGCCGGCGTGCTCGCCGGCCAGCTCGTCGGGGTGGTCCTCGACCGCGTCGTGCAGCAGGCCGGCCACGATCACGTCGACGTCGCGGACCTGGTAGTGGTGCATCATCCGGATCGCCACCCGCAGCAGGTGGTTCAGGTAGGGCTCGCGTACCCGCCGGTCGTCGCGGTGCAGCTCGGCGGCCAGGTCGAGGGCCTCGGTGAGCCGCTCCCGGGCGGCCTCGTCGAACGCGCGCAGCTCCAGCCGGAACCGGGCCAACAGGCCGGGCTCGCCGTGGATCTCGGTGATCGCGTGCATCGGCATGGTGGCCAGGTAGGCGGGAAATTCCATGCGCCACTTATAGCCGATCTTCACCATGTCGCGGGTCCCTGGCGTCGGCCACCCGACGCACCGCCCCGCGCACGAGCCGGCGGCGCGCTCAGGCCCGGACGTCGCCGGAGCGTTCGGCGGCGGCGCCGGTGACCCGGACCGCCTTGACGATGGCCGGGATCGAGCCGATCAGCAGCACCAGCGCCCAGACGAGGGCGACGACGGCGAAGACCAGCGCCCCGAGGTCGTCGACGACGCTGACCAGGATCACCGGCACCAGCCGGTGCAGGAACTCCAGCACGACGGTGCACAGCAGCGTGGTGAGGGCGAGCAGCACCAGGCCCTTGTTCTGCAAGAATCGGGGTTGGGCCGCCACGAGCAGCCCGGCCCAGGCGAGCTTGAGCAGCAGCACCAGCCCGAGCAGGACCGAGGCGTCGCCGACCGGGAAGAACCCCCACAGGGCCAGGTAGGCCAGCGTGCCGAACGGCGGCGCCAGGAACAGCGACACCATGACGGTCAGCTCGACGAAGGCGACCAGCAGCGCGACGAACGCCACGACGATCAGCACGATCGAGAAGACCAGCGTCGCGACGCCCTGCACCCGGCCCTGGACCCGGTCCGGCAACACCAGGCTCAGGCAGAACAGCCCGGTGGTCCAGACCGCGACTGCGTCGAGCAGCGCCAGGTAGCCGATGCCCCGGCCGGACGGCTCGCTGACCCCGGACACGCCGGCGACCTCCACGCCCAGCGCCCCGGCGCTGTCCCGCAGCGCCGCGCCGGCGTCGCCGCCGCCGACGAGCAGCCCGGCGCCGATCTCGACGCCGAGCGCCAGGCCGACGGCGAGCATCGCCAGCAGCAGGAACGGCTTGCGCAGCTCACCCATGTCGGGCCTCTCGTGGTCAGGACGTGGTGATCGTGACGGCGCAGGTGCCGACGCCGGGGCAGCTCAGCAGCACGTCGGTGGCGCGGTCGACGGCGATCCGGGCGACCGCCCCGGTGCCGTCGGCGGCCGGCGTGACCTCGTCGCGGACGGTGAACTCGGCCTCCCCGGGCGCCGGCGCCTCCACCGTGAACGGGGCCGCGCTGCGCAGGACCAGCGTCCGCAGCCCGCCCGGGTCGGCCACGCGCAGCACGCAGCCGCCCGCGAAGACCAGCCGGCCGGCCTCGGCGCAGTCGGCGCGCACCGTCGCCGGGTCCACCGCGGCGCGCTCGCCGCCGATCCGGCCGAGCCGCTCCACCAGCCCCGAGCGGGCGCCGGGGTCGCCCGTGTCGTCCCGGCCGGCGCCGACGGCGACCGCGAACAACGCCACCAGCAGCACGCCCAGCTCCGCGAGCAGCGCCTTCTGCCCGCCGCTCATGCCGGCACTCCGCTACGCTGCGTGCCGTCATGAGGCACCTTCGCGCTGAGCCTGATGATTCGCTCGCTATGCTCGCTCATCGGGCGTCGGCCGGCGCGAGGACCTCGGTGAACCGGATCGCGTCCACGCCGGCGAAGTAGCGGTCGGTGCCCTGGGTCTTGCCCACCACGACGAGCGTGACCCGATGGGGCCCCCGGGTCAGCGCGACCGTGCCGACGTCGACCCAGTCCGTCTTCGTCACCTCGGGGGTGAAGCCGAGGAACGCCCCGCCGACCTGGGCGCCGTCGATGGTGAAGACCGTGTTGGCGTAGTCGAACGAGGTGGTGCGGACGGCGGCGAACCGCCAGGTGCCGTCGGCCGGGATCTCCACCGTCACGCTCACCTGGTCGCCGATCGCGCGGCCCTGGAAGAACAGCTGCGCGCCCTCCGACCAGGTCACCCCGCAGCAGTCGGGCTGGACCTCCACCGCCACCGACGAGCCCATCGGCGGCCCCAGCACCGCGCCGGCCACCAGGCTCTCCGCCTCGACGGTGACCACCCGCGGCTCGCCCGGTGCCGGTTCGCCGTCGCGGGCCAGCAGCCAGACCACCGCCGCGCCGACGACGAGGACCAGCGCCGCCGCGGCGGCGATCCACGGCCAGGGCGTACGCCGGGGCGGGGCGACCGCCCGGACCTCGTAGGTGACCCGCCCGCTGGAGCGGGAACTCTCCTCCGGCGCGGTGTTCGCCGAGTACGCGAACCCGGTCATGTCGTAGCGCCGGGGCGCGGTGCCCGGCGGCACGGTCAGCCGGACCAGGAAGGAGACGGAGCCCTGCCCGGGCACCACCCGCTGCGGTTCGGTGACGGTGAACCAGGACCGCTGCGAGCCCTCGCCGGGCGCCACGTCGAAGACGACGGTGTCGGGGGCCGCGCCGGGGTTGGAGACGGTGAACGTCAGCTCGCCGGTGTTGCGGGCGTCCAGGGTGAACTGCTCGGCGGCGGCGACGACCGCCCACTCGGTGGTCATGGTGGCTCCTCTGCGACGACGATCTCGGCGGTGGTCGACGCGGGCTTCTCCGCCTCGACGATGCGGGTGATCACGGCGAGCTGCCCGGCCGCGGCCGGCGGCACCGTGACCACGACGTGGAACGGCCGGTCCCGGGGCTCGTCGATGGCGTAGCCGCCCGTCCCGGTGGCCACCTCCAGGGCCCTGCGCATGCCGTACGGGGTGCCGCGCCAGCGGGCCAGCAGCGCGCCGTGGGACACCAGGTCCCGCAGCCGGCCCAGCGGCAGCGGCGGCGGGGCGTCCGGCCGGGGCGAGGCGACCACGTGGTCCATCGCCACCCAGCGGGCCAGGTAGGTGACCATCCCGTCCGGGGCCCGGTACGGGTCGAACAGCGCGTCGACGTCGGCGAGCACCGCCTCGTCCGGGGCGTGCAGCGCCTCCATGACGTCCAGCAGCGCCCACAGCACGCTGCCCGGCACGCAGGCCCGCTGGTACGCCGCGGGCAGCAGCCGCTCAATCGCCGCGCGTCGCATCCTGCCGCACCACCTCGATGTCGTGCTCGCCGGAGCAGAGCAGCCACGTGTCGGGAACGGTCACCACGTCGGCGGTGGCCTGGTTGGCGCTGGCCGCCCAGTCGACCGCGTCGACGCTGCGGTGCACCCCGCGCTCGCCGCCGGCCAGGACCAGCCGGTCCGGGCCGCCGGTCGCGGCGACGGCGTCCACCGGCACGAACCGGGTGCGGTCCCGCAGCGGCAGCCCGCAGTTGACCATCACCGGCGCCCACTGCGGCGCGGCGGCGAGGGTGTCCAGCCGCAGCACCCCGCCGCTCTGCGTCGCCGCGACCGCGAGCGGCCCGGAGAACGCGAGGTCCCGGCAGGTGCCGCCGATCCAGCCGGACTGCACCGCCTGCCACTGCACGTCGGACTCGAACAGCCGGGCCCGCCGGCAGCCCTGCCCGGGCTTCTTCGGGTCCGGCTCGCCCGCGCCGCTCCACAGCAGGGTGGCCGGGCCGTCGTACTGGACGGCGAGGACGCGGTTGTCGACGTTGGCCAGCCCGACGTGGGCGAAGCTGCCGGGGCGGCCGGCCCGGGTGGACAGGTAGACCCCGAACCCGGCCTGCGCGGCCACCGCCACGCCCGGCGCGCCCCGCTCGGAGACGAACGCGCGGACGGCGTAGAAGCCCCGGTCGGCGTCGCCGGGGTCGACCAGGATCTGCAACGGCACCGCGCCCGGCAGCAGGGAGACCTCGTACAGGCCGGTGTCGGTGGCGACCAGCAGCGCGCCCGCGCCGTCCCGGTCGATCCAGGCCAGGTCGGTCACCCGCGAGTCCAGGTCGGTCAGCAGCGACCACGTCTCGCCGAGGTCGCTGCTCAGGTGCACCCGGGACCCGCCGCCGTCGCGGACGGTGGCGACGGCCACCGAGCCGGGCCGGGGCACGATGCCGGGGCGCACCGGGGCGGGGGCGGGCGTCACCCGCAGCACCGTCTCGCCGTCGGCGAACCGGCCGGCCGGCTCCCAGCCGGCGCCGGCGTTGGTGGAGCGGAACAGCACCGGCCCGCGCCCGGCGTACCAGGTGCGCGGCTGGTACTGGTCCACGGCGACGGTACGCACCTGGGCGTCGGGCGCCTCGTCGACGACGAAGCGGACCGACTCGACGTAGCGCACCCCCGGCTCGGCCTGCTCCAGCAGCCGGTACACGTTGGACGCGCGCAGCGGCTCGCCGAACGCCCAACCGGCCGGGTTGAGCGGGGTCGGCAGCGGGCTGAGCGTGGAGTGCAGCCGGTCGTGGACGCGCCGCCGGACCGCCTCGACGTCCTCCTCCCGGCGCACCACCACCCGGGCGCGGACCGACACCGCCTTGTAGCGGGCCCAGGTCGCCCGGCAGGAGGTGCCCAGGGCGCGGCGGTGCTCCAGGTCCGCCTCGACCCGGGCCCGGGCCTGGTCCACCTCGTGCTCCCGCAGCACCGCCACCGGCAGCCGCCCGCCCGGCCGGGCCGCCTCCGGCACGTACGGCACCAGCACCACCTCCACCTCGCCGGGCCGGGCGAAGCTGTAGACGGCGGCGCGGGTGAAGGCGCGCGCCCGGGCCACTGCCCCGGAGCCGGCGGCCAGCACCTCGAAGTCCCGCGCGGTGACCGCCCGCTGCTGGGCGAAGAACTCGTACGGGCCGCGCAGCAGCGCCGACTCCATGGACTCCATCTCCCGCCCGCCGGCCGCCGGCGCGGGGTTGTCGACGCGGACCCCGGGCAGCGGGTCGCGCAGGCTGGTCAGCGTGCCGGCCGCCACGTTGCCCGCCGGCCCGCCGCCGGCCCGGTACCACAGCCGCACCTGCCGCCCGGACGGCGGCACGGCGGCCACGGTGACGGGGCCACCCTCCGGCGCGGCGGTCGCGGCGACCGGGCCTCCCGGACCGGCCGTCGCGGCGACCGGTTCGGGCGCCGGGTCGGCGCCGGCGCCCGGAGGGGCATCCGCGGGGTCGGCCGGGTCGCGCAGGTCCAGGGCGGGGGCGAAGGTGACCGTCCCGGAGCAGCGGTCGACCAGGTAGACCTTCGCCTGCGGGCCGAGCCCCGCGAAGCTGTCCACCGGCCGCCAGATCTCGAACGTGCGGCCGTCGTGCTCCCGCGCGGCGGCGCCCAGCTCCACCGTCCCGGCCGGCACCTCGACGCCCAGCAGCAGGTCCAGCGGCTCGGCGGTGCGCGCCAGCGGCGCCCGGGCGGCGCGCAGCACCTGACCGGGCTGGCCGGTGCCGACCCCGAGCAGTTCCGCCTCCACCGGCTCGCAGTGGTGCATCCGGACGGTGACCTCGCCCTGCCCGGCCGGCAGCAGCGCCGGCTCGGTGGTGACGAAGACGACCGGCCGGGGGTCGGCCCCGCGCGCGGCGGCCACCCGGGTGCCGGCCGGGATCCGGACCGGCCCGCGGTCGCCGCCGGACCGGGTGAACCGGACGTCCGCCCAGGCCACCGTGGGGGCGTGCCGGGTCACCCCGAGCAGGTTGAGGAACGCCACGTACGCCTTCTCGGGCAACTGGTTGAGCCGGTAGATCATCACCTCGGTGAGGTGCGCGAACGCCTCCAGCAGCGCGATGCCCGGGTCGTGCGCGGACAGGTCGGTCCAGCCCGGGCAGGACTGCCGGATCCGCTCCCGGGCCTCGGTGACGAGGTCCAGGAAGGCGCGGTCGTCCAGGTGCGGCACGGGCAGGGTCATGACGCTTCTCCCTCCGGTGGCACCCGGATGGGCGGTGGCGGGCCGCCGGCCGGGCGGTGACCGGCGTCGGGGGCCTCCCGCTCCGGGTCGTCGGCGGGCAGCAGGTCGACGGAGAACACCAACTGCCCCGGCGCGAGGCTCGCCCGGATCCGGTAGTCGAGCCGGATCACCAGCCGCCACGGGTCGTCGGGGTCGGGGCCGGCGTCGACGTCGAGGACCTCCACCCGGGGCTCCCAGCGGGCGACGGCCGCCCGGACGTAGTGGATGGCCAGCCCGGCGGTGGTGTCGTCGTTCGGCGCGAAGACGAGGCGGTGCAGCCGGGAGCCGTACCCGGGACGCATCAGCCGCTCGCCCGGGGTCGTGGACAGCAGCAGGAACAACGCCTGGCGTACGGTCTCGTCGCCCTCGGTCATGGCGAGGCCGCCGGCGGCGGTCAGCGCGAGCCCGCCGCCCCGCCCGGGGTCGAAGCCGGCGCCGACGAACCGGAAGGCCCTCACCGGTCCGCCCCCAGGAAGCCCTGCCGGGGGTCGCGTACCCGGTGGTGCACCAGGCCGGGCGGGGTGCCGTCGGTGAACCCGTCGAGGTGGGACAGGACCACCCGCCGGCCGCCGACGCGCACCCAGTCGCTGTAGCCGACCCGCACCCGCAGGGTCTTCGCGCACGGCTTGATCGTCGGCCCGTAGTTCGGGCAGGCGGTGATCTCCCGGCCCTCCGGGTCGTCGTCCACCAGCACCGGCACGCCGGCGACGGTCACCCAGTCCTGCGAGGCCCGGTTGCCGACCCGCCCGTCGTGGTCGCACCTGATCACCGAGTCGCGGTGGATCCAGCGCATCAGCCGCCTCCTTCGTGGTGGGCGCGGGCCAGCGTCCGGGCCCGCTGCGCGGCGGTCGCCGGGTCCTCGGCCGCCTCCGCGTGCAGGAAGTCCACGCTGCGGGCGCGCACGACCATGGCCCGGCCGGGCGCGGAGAGCACCAGGTCGGTCGCGGCGTGCAGGGTCGCCAGTTCGGGGGTCAGCTCCAGCCAGCTGCCGCCCTCGGTGGCCAGCCGCAGGCTCCGCGCGGCGTCGTCGACCACGATCGACTGGCCGCGCGCCGTCCGCAGCGACCAGCGCCGCGCCCGCCCGTCGTCGACCCCCGCGTCGTACGCGCCGGCGGCGCCGAACAGCGCGCCGAGCACGATCCCGGACGCCGGTTCGCCCCCGGGCAGCACCACCAGCACGGCGTCCTCGGGGTCGGGCAGCGCCACGAGGCCCTTGCCGGGGCCGGCACCCGGGCAGAGCACGGCCAGCCACCCGGCGTCGAGCCCCCCGTACGCGGGCAACTCGACCCGGGCCCGGCCCAGTCCGTCGGGGTCGGCCACGTCGGTGACCCGGCCGAGGGTGACCACGGCCGGTGCGGGCGGCCCGGCCGGCGGTGCCGGGGGAGGGGCGGTGGTGAACCGGGTCGACTGGCCGGCGGCGTCGACGGTGTGCACCACCTCGGTCAGCACGTACGTCCCCTCGACGTCGGCGGGCACGCCGGTGAGCGCGATCCGCCGGCCGGGCCGCAGCGCGGGGTCGGCGTCGGCCACCCCCTCGGCGGTGACCAGGGCGGCGACCCGCGCGTCCAGCCGCGCCTGGGCGAGCGCGGCCAACTCGTCGTCGCCCCGCCCGGGCTGGTCGACGGCGGTCCGTACGCCGTCCGCGCCCACGTCGGCCGGGTCGGGGTCGGCGGCGATCCGCCGGCCGCTGCGGGCGGCGCCCACCTGCTGGCTGATCGGCTCGGCCCGCTGCGGGTGCCAGCCCAGTGCGCTGCTCTCCCCGCCGGCCGTGTCGAGGTTGGTCGACAGCCGCAGCGAGTGCAGCCCCCGGCCCAGCTCCAGGCCGACCGGCTCGCCGTGGCCCTCCAGGGTCAGCAGGCGCAGCCGGTCGCCGTCGGCGACCACGTGCAGGCCGGCCCGCCCGGTCACCTCCCGCAGCAGCTCCAGGTCGCTGTGCCGGTGCTGGGACAGCCGCTCCAGCCGGGGGCCGTCCGCCTCGGCGTGCACGGTCAGCCCGACGTCCCCGCACAGCTCGCGGGCCAGGTCGGCGGCGGTCACCGCCTCGAACACCCGCAGCCGCTGCCGCCGGCGCAGCCGGTGCAGCGCGTCGTACGCCCGCACCCGCAGCAGCGCCGCGCCGTCGGCCGCGTACTCGACCTCGACGCAGGTGACCTCGCCGGCGAAGAGGGCGTCGGGATGACCGTCCAGGCGCAGCTCCAGGCTCGCCCCGGTGCGCACCGGCGGGGTGAGCGCGGCGGAGCCGGGCGCGGTGGTCAGCGCCACCTCGCACTGCGTCGGCTGGTCGAGCCGGGCCGCCACCCGGGCCGACACCAGCCGGCGGGCCGCCCCGTCCGGCAGCGGAGCCCCGTCGAGCAGCACGGCGAGCGCGCACGGGGCGGTCACGGCGCATCCGCCGGGTGGGTGGCCGGGGCCGGCTGCGGCGGCACCGCCAGCGGCGTACCGGGTGGCACGGTGAGCGGGTCGGTGATCCGGTTGTGCTCGGCCAGCAGCCGCCACCGCAGCGGCGAGCCGAGCGCGTCGTGGGCGAGCAGGTCGAAGCGTACGCCCGAGTGGTCCGGCCCGGTCGCGCCGTCGCCGGCGGCCACCACGGCGCTGCCCGGCGCGGCGGCCGGGGTGCTCGCCGCGGCAAGTTCCTCCGCGAAGCCCTCCCGCGCCCGGTCGGCGTCCTCCGCGACCCGGACCAGCTTCAGCCGCAGCCAGGACCGGCGCGGCGAGCCGGTCGCGGTGAACGCGTCGAAGCGCTCGGCCACCGCGACGACGACGCCCGGCACGTTCCAGGTCTTGCCCCAGACCAGCCGCACCAGCGGCGGCCGGAGCCAGCCGTGCTCGGTGGCGGAGTTCTCGGCGAGCATCCACAGCGGGCGGGTGAGCGCCCGCACGTCGGTCGGCCGGACCTGACCCTCGGCGAAGTCCACGTCGAACAGCAGGTCCAGCACCAGTTCGGTGCGGCCCCCGCCGGTGAAGACCAGCGGGTCGTCGGCGAGCCCGGCCCCGGTGAGCTGCCCACCCGCGGCGCCCCGGTGGCGCACCCCGGCCAGCCGGGTCACCTGCACCGTCTCCGGGTTGAGCAGGCAGTCCACCCGCTCCCCGGTGGCGTCGATGAGGAAGGCGACCCGTTCCATCAGCCACCCGCCTGTTCCCGGTCCAGCCGGCGGACGCGCTCGTCGTCGAGGGCGGGCACGGGCACCGTCCACAGCGGCCGGTCGTCCGGCAGCGCCGGCCACGGTCCGCCGGCCCGCTCCGATCCGCCGGCCCGCTCCGATCCGCCGGCCCGCTCCGATCCGCCGGCGCGCGCCGGCCCCGCACCGTCGGCGTCGGGCAGCGCCGGCCAGGGCGCGGTCGCGTCCGGCTGCTGGTGCGGACGCCCGGGCGCGAGTCCCAGCCGGTCGGCGTCCGGGCATCCCGTCCCGCCGCCCGGCACCCCCGCCCCCGCCCCTGCGCCCGCCCCCGTCCCCGTTCGTGCTTCCGCTGCCGCTCCTGCTCCCGCCCCCGCTCCGGCCGTGCCGTGCCCGGCCGCTGGGTCCGCCCACGCCCCGCCCGGATCGCCCGGCCACGTCAACCCCGCCCCGGCGGAACCGCGCGACGGCGCCGGCCCGGTCCCGCCGGATCGGCCGGACCCCGCCGGCCACTCGCCACGCGGGCTGCCCGACGGCACCGACCACGCCCTCGCCGCCCCGTCGGACGACGCCGCCCCGGTTGCGTCTCCGGACGCCGCAGATCCGGGTACGAAACGGCTTCGCCAGCGCCCGTTCCGTACCCGGAACTCGGGCGACAGTTCGTCCGCGTCGCCTGGCCGGGCGGTGCGACGATGGGACGGAGCGGCGTGTGCAGCCGTCGTGAGGTCGGACGCGTCCGACCGCGGGTAGCCGGTCGGTGCCGCGTCCGTGGCGTTCGTCAGGGGCCGGTTCCCTGAGGCTTCCGCCGCGCCCGAGGCGTGCCGGACGAGCGTCACGCCCGCCGCGTCCGACGTCATCTCCCGGTCGGGTACCGCGCCCGTCCGGCCGTGGGCGTCTCGGTCGCCGGCCGACCACGGGCCCGTGCTGCCGGCGGCAGGGCTGGTGGCGGCTGTGTTGGCGGCGGCCGGTGTGCCGGGGCGCGTCACCGCCCCGGGCGGGGGAACCGCCGGCCGGAGCACGGGCCGGCCGGCCACCGCCGACGGCCGGCCGACCGGTCCGCCCCCCGGTCCACCTGCCCGGCCGCCGGCTGCCGACGGGTCGCCCGGCCAGCCTGCCCGGCTCGCCCGGCCGTCTCCGCCCGGCCAACCCTGCCCGCTCGACGGGGCGCCTCCGCCCGGCCAGAGGTCTCCGATCGCCCGTCGGCCGCCGCTCCACCAGCTGCCTTCCGCCGGCCGGGCGTCCTCGTCCCGGCGGCCCGACGTCGACGGGTACGAGGGGGCAACGGTAGCCCGCGTCGATCCCCACCCGGGTCCGACGGCGGGCGGTCGTGGATCGGCCGTCCAGGGCGGCCCGTCGCCCGCCGGGCCGTCAGCGGGGCGAGTCGCGCGGTGGCCCGCGCCGGCTGGGCGGCTCGCGGCGTGGTCCGGCCCACCGGGGCGGCTCGCGCCGTGGTCGGCGTCGCCGGGCGGCGGGGGAGCGGGGCCGGTCGGGCCGAGGTCCAGGTCGAGGTCGCGCAGCAGGCCGGGGGCGTGCGCGGACACCACCCGCAGCCAGTGCTCCGGGGGCTGGCCGGGCCGGCGTGCCGGCGCCTCCGTGCCCGTCGCCACGGCCGGCGATCGGCCGGGCGGGGACCAGTCATCGGGCGGGAACCGGTCCTCAGCCGGATACCCGTCCTCGGGCGGGTACCGGTCGTCGGGTGGGGACGGTGGGCCGGACGTGGCCGGCCCGGCGGAGTCGACCAGCCGGGCCAGTTCGTCGACCGCCGTGGCCGTCGCGCGCAGCCGGGCGGCCAGCCAGCTACGCGGTGGTCGGCGCGGCGGCACCGCCGGTCTCCAGTTCCAGGCTCTCGTACCGCAGGGTGAGCGCCGCGATCGCCAACTCCTGGCCGAGGGTGTTCAGGTGGGCGCCACGCCACCTCGTCGGCCAGGCGTTGATCAGGTTCCAGCGCAGCACCTCCGCCGTGCCGGCCGCGTCCAGCAGCACGATCGAGACGTTGCGCCGGCTCACCGTGCCCCGGGCCACCGCGTACGTCCAGTCCCACAGCTCCCGGGAGGCGGTGAGCCCGAAGTGCAGGGTCACCGGCGCGTACTCCACCTGGCCGGGGACCATCCGGATGCGGTCGTTGCCCTGTTCCCGGTACGGCACGCCGGGGATGGTCATCTCCAGGCCGCTGACCTCGGTGAAGTGGCCGTTGGTCACGCCGTTGACGAGGAGCTTGAAGTTGTAGGCCCGGTACGGGTCGACCGGGGCCCCCGGCTGCGGGGTGGCGGTGGTCGGCATGTCAGCCTCCGATCGTCTCGGTCTCGGCGCCACCGGCCCACTGGCTCAGCTTGAACACCACGAACTCCGCCGGCTTGACCACCGCGATGCCGATGTGGGCGACGACCATGCCCGCGTCGCGGACGTCCGCCGGGTTGGTCTCCTCGTCGCACTTGACGAAGAACGCCTCCTCGGGCGTACGCCCCAGCAGCGCGCCGTCGCGCCAGACGCGGGTGAGGAAGGCGCCGATGTCGCGGCGGATGGACCGCCAGAGGGTGAAGTCGTTCGGCTCGAAGACCATCCACCGGGTGCCGTTGGCGATCGCCTGCTCGATGGCGATGCAGAGCCGGCGGACGTTGAGGTAGCGCCACTCGCTGGCCTCGGCGGCGAGGGTGCGGGCGCCCCAGACCCGGATGCCCTCGCCCGGGAAGTAGCGGATCACGTTGACGCCCTTGGGGTTGAGCACGTCGTGTTCGGGCCGGGTGACCAGGTGGGCGAGGTCGACGGCGCCGCGTACGGGCTCGTTGGCCGGCGCCTTGTGCACCCCGCGCAGGGCGTCCGTGCGGGCCCAGATGCCGGCCATGTGCCCGCTCGGCGGGGTGAGCACCAGCTCGCCGCTGAGCGGGTCGCGTACCCGCAGCCAGGGATGGTAGAGGGCGCCGAAGTCGGACTGCCGGGGCCGGCACGCCGTCGGCGCCTCGTCCCCCGACCCGGACCCGCCGGAGCCCGCCGAGCCGGACCCCGGGCCGCCGGAGCCCGCCGAGCCGGACCCACCGGAGCCCTCGGCCGGCTTGGGCGGCTTGCCGGTGGACGGCGTCGCCACCCTGGTCAGCGCCGAGATGTCCGTGACCTCCGGGGGTGGGTCGCAGATCGCCACCATCGTGCGTGTCCGCTCCGCCATGCTGAGCAGCGCCTCGTGCGAGACCGGGTCGTGGAAGCCGGGCGCGGCCACGATGGAGACCTCGTCGACGGCCTCCAGCAGTTGCAGGCCGCCGCGCCGCTTCCCGGTGCCGGTGATCTCGCCTCCCGCGCCGACGTTGACGACCCAGCAGCGGCTGCCGCCGTTGTCGAGGAAGCCGAAGACGGCCCGGGCCAGCGGGGTGCTCTCCAGGCGGTCCCCGTTGGCGTAGAGCCGCAGGAACTCCGTCCAGTTGTTGACCGCGACGGCTCTGCCGAGCTGCGCGGTGGGGTCCGGGGCGACCCCGACGAAGGCGGCCGTGCTGGTGCTGGCCGGTCCGATCGGGCGGGCGCCGCCGGGAACCTCCTCGACGTAGATGCCGGGCGAGAAGTAGGTGGGCATCGGTCCTCCCGGTGCGGTTCGCGGCCGGCGGCGTGGGACGTCCGCCGGAACGGGGTCAGCGGGGCGGGGGCGCGCAGACGATGACGATGTCGGGCTCGGTCGGGTCGACCTCGGCGGTGAGGACCCGCCCCCGGCCGGTGAGCCGCAGCCGTACCGGACCGGGGTGGTCGGGGTCGTGCGGCACCCCGACGACGCGGAACCGGCCGGCGGGGTCGGTGGTGGTGGCGCACGCCGTGCCGACGACCTCGATCCGCACGGCCGCGAGGGGCTGCTGCTCGGGCCCGACCACCCGGCCGTCGAAGGCCAGCATCTCCAGTTGCCGCAGCCGCAGCGGCCGCAGCACCGGCGGCGCCGGCGGCGTCGGGTGGGTGACCTGGGCCGGCACGTCGATGAGCAGGGCCGGACGGGGGGCGGTGCCGAACGCCGCCCAGAGCCGCGGGTCGCCGGCCTCCAGCACGACGGCGCGCTCCCCGCCGGCGGTCGCGGCGGCGAGCACCCGGTCCAACCCGGGCAGCGCCGCCGGCCCGCCGGCGCAGAGCAGGTAGCGGATGGTGAAGCGGTACGGCTCGCGGCCGCCGCTGCCGCGGGTCTGCCGGGCCGGGCGCAGCTCCATCGGCCAGAGCGTGAGCCGGGCGGGGTCGTCGTCGGGGCGCGGCGGACCAACCGGGACGGCTTCCCCTGCCGCCCCGGCCAGCCAGCCGGCCAGCTCCGCGGTGGCCGTCTCGATCGGGCCGCGCCCCGGCGTGGTCATCGCGGCGGCGTCCCCTGGACGCGGTACGCGATGGCCTCGTTCCACACGTGCGGGTAGACGCCGATCTCGAAGTACCGGGTGAATCGGTTGATGGGTGCGTTGGTGTGGTCGTGGTAGAGCAGCCAGACCGGGGCGATGGTGAACAGCACGTAGTTGGCGAGCACCAGCGGGATGTAGAGCGGGCCGAGGATGCGCGCCTGGAGGATGTGCACGTCCTCGTGCCGTTGGATGCCTGGCCCGGAGCCGGCACAGACCGTGCCGATGGTGGTGGCGTACCGGGGGGAGACGCCCTCGACCACGTTGACCCGGCAGCTGTGCTGCGAGGTGGGCCGGTCCAGCGAGTGCCCGACGAGCACGTGCGCGGCCAGGTAGACCGCGCCGACGACGGTGTTGAGCAGGCTCCAGGTGTGGTCGACGACGAACAGGAGGACGCCCTTCGGGTCCGGGCCGTAGACCCGGGCCGAGGCGACCGCCCAGCCGAAGATCCCGCCGACGAGCAGGCCGGCGACCGCGCCGACCAGCAGCCCGACGGTGCCGCCGGCCAGTTGGCCGAGGACCGCGCCGGTGACCACGTGTGCGACGGTGCTGAGGATTCCGTAGATCATGACGGCTCACCTCATACCCAGGAGCGGAGGATGCGGGGCTCGCGTCCCTGCGCGAGCTGGGTCGGCGACGCCTGGGTCGCCTGCCGGTTGCCGGGCGGGAGCTGGTTGATGCCCAGCGCGGCGGAGAAGATGACCAGCCCGTTGAAGAACGCGATGATCCACTTCTCGGCGCCGGCGTCCGTGGCGAACGCCGCGGTGAGGTAGGACAGCGCGAGCGCGATGCCCAGCGCGATCCACTTGCGGGCCTTGTCGCCGCTCGGGCCGATCAGCCCGCCGACGACGTTGGTGGCGAGCAGCGTCGCGGCGCTCGCGCCGGTGAGGCTGCCCAGGGCGGCCCAGGTGAAGAGATCGTTCATCGCCGATCTCCCTTCGGTTGTGCGGTGGTGCGACCGGGGTGTGGTGGTGGTGAGGCCGGCGGCTCCGGGGAGTCTCCGACGGGCCCGGTCCGCCGCCGGCAGGCGGCGGGCGGGAGGGGATGGGGGCCTCAGGCGGGCCCCGGTGGGCGGGCCGCCGTCGGGTTGCCGGGCGTCTGGCCCGGCGCGGCCGGCGGGCCGGTCGCCTGGCCCGGCGCGACCGGGCCGCCGGCCGGCGGCGCCGGCCGGCGCGAACGCCGCAGCAGCAGGGCGACCATGACGGCGACGAGCAGCAGGAGCGCCGCCGCGCCGGCGACCAGCAGCCAGGGGAACCCGCCGCCGTCGTCGCCCGCCGCCGAAGAGGCCGACGGCCTCGGCGGGGCCTCCGCGACCGCCCTCAGTTCGGTCGGCTTCTCCTGGTTGCTGCCGACCTTCCAACTGACCGACCGGCCGTTGACCGTGCCGTTGGTGTCGAGGACCCGGCCGGGAAAGGTCACCGATATCTCGAACGACATCAACCGCATGAACGCCTGCTGATTCTGCGGATTCTGTTCCGCCACCTTCCCGCCGTATTTCTTCGGGTCGAGGGGAAGGGTGAAGCGGTAGAGATCGTCCTCCCGGACGAGCCGCACGCTCTCGCTGTTGAAATCGCGCAGCGGGGTGTTCCGATAGGTGATCTGGGAACCGAAGAGCTTGGCGTCCTCGTAGCGGGTCTCCTCGCCCGGCGGCAGGGCGGGAATGTTCTTCCGCAGCTCGGCGAAGCCGGCCTCGGCGGTGCGGTTGCCCGAGGTCAGCACGGTCTTCTGGGCGGTCAGCAGGAGCTGGCCGTCGACCGCGTCGTCGGCGTTGACGGTCAGCCCGAGATTCAGTTGCATGCAGCCGGTCAGCGCGGCCACCAGGACGAGACACGCCGCGGCGCGGAGTGTCCTGCCGCGAATGTGTCCCGTATCCATGGGCACAGTGTGTGTGATTCAGATCACAATCAGCAGTCAGCGATCAGTCACAACGAAGTCGCCGATCTTACCTGGCCGCTGTCCCCTTCGGCCGAGGTCGATAATCTCCGAAATCGATATCCTAAAGGGTTTGGCGCGTCCTCGATCACGCGGCGAGGCGGTGGTCGCGCGGCGTGATGCCGCGGACCCGACGGAACGCCGTGCTCAGCGCGAACGGGCTGCCGTAGCCGACCTTGCGGGCGACCGCGCCCAGGGTGGCGTCCGGCTCGCGGAGCAGGTCGGCGGCGAGCGCCAGCCGCCACCCGGTCAGGAACGTCATCGGCGGCTCGCCGACCAGCTCGGTGAACCGGCGGGCCAGCGCCGCCCGGGACACGCCCACCTCGGCCGCGAGGGAGGCGACCGTCCACGGCCGGGCCGGGTCGTTCTGGAGCAGCCGCAGCGCCGGGCCGACCACCGGGTCGGCGGCGGCGACGTACCAGGCGGGTGCGGCGCCGGGGCGGGCGAACCAGGTGCGCAGCGCGGCGATCAGCACCAGGTCGAGCAGCCGGTCCAGGACCGCCTCCTGGCCGGGCGCGTCCCGGGAGACCTCCTCGGCGAGCAGGGGCACCAGCGGGCTGCGCCACTCCTCGCCGCCCACCACCAGCAGTGGCGGCAGGGCGGTGAGCAGCCGTCGGCTCAGCTCCCCGGGAAGCTGGTACGTGCCGGTCAGCAGCACGGTGGCGCCGTCCGGGCTCGTGCCCCAGGTACGTACGCCCAACGACGTCGTCTCGGCCAGCGGCTCCCCGCGTAGCGTGGTGCACCGCTGCCCGGGGTGGATGACCACCTGCGGCGGGGTGGCCGGGTCGTCCGCCACGAGATAGCCGTCGGGCCCGCGCAGCACCGCCACGTCGCCCGGTCCCAGCGCGACGGGCGCGCCGTCGTCGGGCGCCACCCAGGCCGCGCCACGGACCAGGGCGACGACGGTCAGCGGGGCGCGGTCCTCGATGCGCAGCGCGAACGGGGGATCCAGCAGCGACCGGAGCAGGAAGGCGCCCCGGGCCCGCGGCCCGTCGAGCAGCCCGGTGAGCGGGTCCATCCCGCGAGCGTAGACGAGCGCGTATGGCGGCCGGCGGGGCCGCGCCGTCGGACGTCTCTGTTGCGGGTCGACCGGGTCATTCGGCGATCGTCAGCCAGTCGGCGGCGCGGTGGCGGATGTCGGCGGGTACCTCGTGCGGGCCCGGGAACTCGTCGTAGGTGACGTCGTAGCCGAGCGAACGCAGCCGGGGCACCAGGCGGCGGCTGCACACGTCGACCGGCAGGACCGGGTCGTCGGCGCCGTGCGAGACGTAGACGCGGGGCCGGCCGTGGGTGACCAGCGGCGCGGCGAAGCCGGGGGAGAAGGCCACCACCGCGTCGACCAGGTCGCCGTTGGTCAGGCCCAGGGAGAGGGCGTACGAGGCGCCGTCGGAGAACCCGCCGAACGCCACCTGCCCGACGGGGTAACCGGCGAAGGCCGTGGCCAGCAGCCCGTCGATCCGTCGGACGTCCACCCCGAAGCCCTCCACGATCAGGTCCCAGCTGCTCGACGCCGCCTGCGGGGCCACCAGCAGCAGTTGGTGCGCGTCGGCGACCGGCAGCAGCAGGTCCACGCCCTGCCGGGCCGAGCCGCCGGCCCCGTGGAGCAGCAGCACCAGCCGGTACGGCCGGCCGTCGACCGGCTCCGGGGCGTACACCATCGCCAGCGGCCCGCCGTCGGCGTCGGTCAGCGTCACCATGCCGGTGGCCGCCCGCGTGACGGGCGGCGCCGGACGCGCGGTGAGCCGGCCGTGCCGTGGGTTCTCCTCCGGCTGCCGGTGCGGCGCGGCGGGTTCGGCCACGGGATCACCGCTCCTCGTCCTCGGCGGGGGTGCGCCAGCGGTTACCCCGCTGCCCCGGGGTTAACCCTGCCGGGCCGCCTCCAGCGCGGCCGGCGGCCCCTGCCGGGCCGGCTCATCCGCTGACCCGGCGGACCAGCCGGGACGGGAACACCGTCGCCGGCGGCACCGGCCGTCCGGCCAGCACGGCGGTCGCCGCCGCCGTGGCGATCTGCCCCACCGGATGGGTCGCCGTGGTCAGCGCGGGGGTGGTCATCGCGGCGAGCGGGATGTCGTCGAACCCGGTGACGGCGACGTCCCCGGGCACCCGGACGCCGTCGCCGCGCAGCCCGTCGATCAGCCCCAGCGCGGTCGCGTCGCTGATCCCGACGATCGCGTCCGTGTCCGGCCAGCGCGCCAGCACCTCCCGGGCCGCCGCCCGGCCCCGGCCCGCGCTGAAGTCCCCCGGCACCAGCCGCACCGGCAGGCCCGCGTCGCGCACCACCCGGCGGTACGCGCCCACCGAGCGGCCGGCGCAGGGCAGCCAACGGGGGCCGGTCACCATCGCGATGCGGCGGCGGCCGGTGGCGTACAGGTGCCGGACCACGGCCTCCGTGCCGCCGCCGTTGTCCACGTCGAAGGCCGGCACGAGGGCGGAGCCGATGCCGATCGAGGCCACCCGCCCGCGCAGCGCCGCCGGGACCGCCCGGAGCACCGCCTCGGTGGTGTTGACCAGGATGATCCCGCCGACGCCGCCGTCCTCGGCCAGCCGGCGCAGCCCGGCCGGCTCCCGCGTCGAAAGCCAGTGCAGCGCGACCCCGAGCCCGTACGGCGCGCAGACCCGGGCGGCCGCGCCGACCACCCGGTCGACGTACGGGTCGTCGAGGACGGTCGGGGCGACGCCGGACACCGCGACCACCAGCCGCACACCGGTGCCCCGGACCAGCGCGCGGGCGGCCAGGTTCGGTGCGTACCCGAGCCGGTCGGCGGCGGCGGTGACCCGGTCGCGGGCGGTGGACGAGGCGTAGCCGGTGCCGGCGATCACCCGCGAGGCGGTGGCCCGGGAGACGCCCGCCGCCCGGGCGACGTCGTCGAGTGTGGGCGGTCGGCCAGCCGGCGTCATACCTGTCCTCCCCGTGGTCGCCGTCCCCGGCGCGGACGGTCGATGCGCATCATCTCCCTCGCGGGTCGGCGACGGTAAGAGGGTGGGAAGGCGTTGTCCTGGCAGCGCTCTCAGGTGTGGGATCGTGCGGCAGACCGCCCGAGGCGAGAGGACGCCACCGTGAGCCGCACCACCGCCCCGCCCGCCGCGCCGACCCCGGCCGTACCGCGGGCGGTGCTGGCCGCCCGCACCGGCGTGGCGGTCGTGTTCGCGCTCAACGGCCTGGCCGTCGCCTCCTGGTTCTCCCGGGTGCCCGCCGTCCGGGACGCGCTCGGGTTCAGCGCCGGCCGGCTCGGGCTGCTCCTGCTCGCCATGTCCGTCGGCGCGCTGCTCGCGATGCCCACCGCCGGCCTGGTGGCCCAGCGGCTCGGGACGGCCCGCACGGTGGCGCTGTCCACCCTGCTCGTCGCGGCCGGACTGACCGTGGCCGGGGCCGCCGGCCTCGCCGAGTCCCCGGTCGGGGTCGCGGTGGGCCTGTGCGCCCTCGGCTACGGCTCCGGCGCCTGCGACGTCGCGATGAACGTGGAGGGCGCGGCGGTCGAGCGGCGGCTGGGGCGTACGGTCATGCCCCGCTTCCACGCCGCGTGGAGCCTCGGTTCCGTGGCCGGCGCCGGGCTCGGCGCCGGGGCCGCCCGCCTCGGCGCGCCGGTCGCCGCCCACCTCGCGGCGGTGGCGGCGGTGGTGCTGCTCGGCACGCTGCTGGCCGTCCGGTCGTTCCTGCCGGCCGCCGGGTCCGGGACCGCACCGGCCGCCCGCCGGCGCGATCTGCTCGCCGCCTGGCGGGAGCCGCGCACCCTGCTCGTCGGCGTGCTGGTGCTGGTGGCGGCGTTCGTCGAGGGCAGCGCCAACGACTGGCTGGCTGTCGCCTTCATCGACGGACACGGCCTCAGCGAGGCGGCCGGGGCGGCCGTGTTCGGGGTCTTCGTCGTCGGCATGACCCTCGGCCGCACGGCGGGCACCGTCGCGCTGGACCGATGGGGGCGGGTGCCGGTGCTGTCCGGCGCGATCCTGCTCGCCACGGTCGGCGCGGCCGTGGCGGTGCTCGCCGGCTCCGGGCCGGTGGCGGTCGTCGGCGTCGCGCTCTGGGGAATCGGCGCGTCGCTCGGCTTCCCGGTGGGGATGAGCGCGGCGGCCGACGACGAGGACCGCGCGCCGGCGCGCGTCAGCGTGGTCGCCGTGATCGGCTACACGGCGTTCCTCGCCGGTCCGCCGCTGCTCGGCCTGCTCGGCGACCGCGTCGGCACGCTGCGCGCCCTGCTCGTGGTGCCGCTGTTGCTGCTGCCCACCCTCGCCCTGGTGCCGGCCACCCGCCCGCCGTCGCGCTGACACGGCATCCCCGCAGGGCACTCACACCCGGCTCGCAGCCGCCTCCCAGGAAGCGGTGCTGCACTGGGAGGACGCCGAGGAGAGGAGCGGGGGATGGGCTGGTTCAGTCGACGGTCGCGCGGCACCGACGCGGCCCCCACGAAGCTCGACCGCGAGGCGACCCGCGAGGACCTGGCCGCGCTGGAGGCGTTCGTCACCAGCCGCCGGGGCGTCGAGTTCTACCTGGAACCGGAGACCACGGCGACCGACACCACCGTGGTGGCGATCGCCCACGACGGCGAGTGGATTCGCCGCCGCACCGGCTCGCCGCGCGCCGCCGGGTCGATCGCCCGCAAGCACGCAGTGCCGCTGTACGAGGCCGCCCGCACCGGCTACCCGGAGCGGATGCGGGCCTGGAACCGGGCCCACCCGGAGCGCCGCGTCCGCTGAACGTGGCGCCGCCGCGGCGTCACCGCGCGGCGGCGACCGCAGCGCGTGCCTCGTCCAGCGTCATCGGCGGCTGGTGGCTCGCGACGTACCAGTGAACGTCGTCGGCCAGCAGTCGGCTTACCAGGGTGAGGTCGGGCCGGTCCTCGGGGGTGCGCAGGTGCGCCGGCGGCGGATAGAAGCAGTCGCCGAGCAGCAACACGCCCGAGTCCGGCACCGCCACCACCGTCGAGTCCGGCGCGTGGGCGCCCCCGACGTGCCGCACCCGCACGCCGACCGGCAGGTCCAACTCGTCGGTGAAGGTCCGGGTCGGCGGCAGCACCGCGAAGCCGTCCCACGAGTCGACCGCCAGCGCCCGGGCCCGGAAACTCGGGCCGAGCCGCGGATTCGCCCGCACCTGCTCCCGCAGGTACCGATGGCTCCACGGCCGGGCCGCCTCCGCACGCAGCAGCCGCTCGCCGGCGACGTGGCCGACGATCTCCACGCCGGGCCAGGCGCAGGCGCCCCACACGTGGTCCCAGTGGTGGTGCGTGTAGACCAGCCAGCGGGGCGGGGGCAACCCGGCGGCAGCCAGCGCGGACCGGATCTCCCGGGCGTGCGCGGGGCTCTGCCCTGCGTCGACCAGCACGCTGCCCCGATCGTCGGCGACCAGGGCGACGCCGGCCTGGACGGCTTCCGGGTCCGGATCACCCGGGCAGAGCCAGACCCGACCGGCGAGGTGCTGAAACGTTACGGTGGCCATGGCGCACAACCCTCCTGGACTCCGGACAACGCGTCGGACTGGCGCCCGATCGTAGGTGCTGGAGGCTCGGCGGCTGTCCCTAGGTCAGGAGCGCGCGTCCTGCCCGTCCGTGCCGGGCAGCTGTCGTCGGCCGCCCCTGCCCGGCGGCGCCATCCGGGGGGACGGGGCGGGCGGTAGGGTGTCCGGCATGGCTGACCGGTCGTCGGCCCTGGGCCGTCCCTTCTGGACATTCTGGAGCGCCGCCGCCTTGGCCAACCTGGGCGACGGCATTCGCGTGGCGGCGTTCCCGCTCCTCGCCGCCGCGCTGAGCGACGACCCGGTGGCGGTGGCCGCCGTGGCCGCGGCGCAGTTCCTGCCCTGGTTGGTCACCGGCCTGTTCGCCGGAGCGCTCGCCGACCGCAGGGCAGCCCGGGAGATCATCGCCGCCGCCGACGTGGGCCGGGTCCTGGTCCTGTCGACGTTGGCCCTGGCCGTCGCGACGGCCAGGGCGCCGATCGGCCTCGTTGTCGTCGCCGCGTTCCTGCTCGGCGTCGGCGAGACCCTGCGCGACACCGCCGCCCAGACCGCCGTGCCCCGGCTGGTGGACGACGCGCAGCTGGAGAAGGCCAACGGTCGTCTCGTGGCGGGCGAGATCGTGGGCAACGAGTTCGTCGGCCCGCCGGTCGGCGCGCTGCTGTTCGTCGCGGGCGCGGCACTGCCGTTCGCCGTCAACGGTGCCTCCCTCGCGTTGGCCGTCATGCTCGTGCTGTCCCTGCCGCTGACCCTCGCCCGCCCGGCCCCGGAGCGGTCGGGAGCCGGTGCCGGCGAGCCGTCCGGCGGCGCGGCCGTCCCCGCCCGGGACGGGGCGCTCGCCGGGCTGCGGTGGCTGGCCCGGCAGTCAGTCCTCCGTACGCTCGTGCTCGTCGGCGCGGCCGTCGCCGCCGCGGACAGCGCCTGGTTCGCGATCTTCGTGCTGTACGCGCGGGACAGCCTCGGCCTCGGCGCGCTCGGCTTCGGCCTGCTGCTGGCCACCGGCGCGGGCGGCGGCCTCGCCGGCTCCCTCGTCGCCGACCGGCTGATCGCCCGCTTCCGGCACCGGCACGTGCTGACGTGGTCGATGGCGGTCACCGCCGGAGCGCCGGCGCTCCTGGTCGTCGCGCCGCACCGGGTCGCCGCCGTGGTCGTTGTCGTCAGCACCAGCGCGGCGTTCGCCGTCCTCAACGTGGCCGCGCTGTCGCTGCGGCAGCGCCTCGTGCCCGGCGACCTGCTCGGCCGGGTGGTCGCCGCCTCCCGGGTCCTCACCTACGGCTGCACCGCGCTGGGGGCGCTCGCCGGTGGCGCGCTGGCCGCCGGCCTGGGCCTGGACGCGCCGTTCCTGCTCAGCGGCGCCGTCGCGGTGGCCGCGACCGTCGCCTGGAACGTCGCGTCCCGGCCCTCCGCGCCGGCCGACCCGGCCTGACGGAGGCGTTGGCCCTCACCGCCCCGGCGACCCGCGAGCGAGAGCCGCCGGGCGCGAGCAGTCGGCTCACCGGCAGGATCGTGCCTGTCGTCAGCCGCGCCCGTGACGTCCGAGTCGGACGAGCCGGGCCACGAGGACGGCGACGCAGCCGAGCGTCGCGGTGGCCAGCAGCACCATGAACGTCGGATAGATGTACGCCACCTGGATCCAGGCGACGTCGCGACCCCGGTAGAGCCAACCGACCACCCGGTGGATCGAGGCGAGCAGCACCAGCGGCGCGACCAGCGGAAGCAGCCGCACCAGCGTCCAGGGGCGTACCGCCCGGCCGGTGGCCCAGCGGCGTGACCGGAGCACGCCCCGGCCGGCGAGTGCGGCGGAGGCGACCGCCAGCACCAGCAGCACGGCGTCGACGACCACGAGCGGCGTGCCCGCCGAGGGCGCCGGCGTGCCCTCGATCAGCGCGACGAGCCGCTCGGCGAGGGCCGACGCGTGGCCGTACGCCAGTCCGGTGTTCGCCATGACCGCGACCCCGTGGCCGGACGCGGGCAGCAGCGCCTGGTACGACGTCGAGGTGAACAGGTCACCGCTGTGCGCGATCATCGGCGCCCCCGACCCGGTCGTCTCCACGAACCAGCCGAGGGCGTAGGAGCTGGAGACCGCGGACGGGCGGTGCAGCGTGGCGAGGCCCGCCGGGGAGACGACCGCCGCGCCGTCCGGACCGCGACCCTGGTTGCCCTGCGCGATCAGCCACGCCGCCATGTCGCGCGCCGAGCTGAGCACCCCGCCGGAGCCGTTGCCGAAGGCCGGCGGCTCGGGCAGGGCGACCGGCTCGCCGAGGATCACGAGGTGGCCGCGCGCGCTCGACGGCAGGTCAGCGGCCACGTCGAGGGTGCGACTGTCGGTCATGCCGAGCGGGGCGAAGACCCGCTTCCGCAGGTACTCGTCGAACGGCAGCCCGCTGACCACCTCGACGAGTCGCGCGGCCACCTGGAAGTTCGGGTTGTGGTACTCCCACCTCGTGCCGGGGGCGGCGGCCAACCGGGCCGTACGCATCCCCGCGACGGCCTCCCGCAGCGAACCCGGCTGCGGCCTGCTGAACGCGGGGAACGTCGTGTCCGACATCCCGGAGGTCTGGTCGAGCAGCTGCCGCACGGTGATCCGGGCCGCCCGGGGGTCGGCCATAGTGAACTCCGGCAGGTGCCGGTGGACCGGCCCGTCGAGTTCCACCCGGCCCGCCTCGACCAGCTGCATCACGGCGAGGGCGGTGAACGACTTGCTCACCGACGCCACGGCCATCGGGGTGTGTGCCGTGATCGGGTCACCGGCGGGGGTGTGGCCGTACCCGGCGGCGTGCACCACCTCGGTCCCCCGGGTGACGGCCACCGCGACGCCGGGCAGCCCGGTGGCGTCGCGGTACTGGCGGACGGCGGCGTCGACGGCGGCGGCGTCGATCCCGACCGGCGGCGCGGCCGGGGCTGCCGGGGCAGGCGACGCGGCGAGCGCCACCGTACCGGCCAGGACGAGGAGTCGCGTGATCATGGTCGGAGTCTCGGCCGGTCGGGGACCCCGCACATCGGATCGTGGTCCGAACCCGGGATCGGACCGTGGTCCGACGCCCGGCGGCCGGCCGGTGGATACGGTGGTCCGGTGGTCACCTCGGGGCGGCTCGGGCTGCGGCAGTTGACGGCGTTCGACGCGCTGGTGGGCGTCGCCCTCGTGCTCCTCACGGTGCTCCGGACGCCCGGTGCCCCGGTGCTCGCCTGTGGCCTGGCGGTGCTGTTCGGGGCCCCGCTCGCCGTCCGCCGGCGCTGGCCGGCGCCGGTGCTCGCCGTCGTGGTGCTGGCGGGGGCGGTGGCGGTCGCCGTCGGGGTGGCCGGCGACGCGGTGGTGTTCGCGGTCGCGTTCGCGCTCTATCCGGTCGCGCTGGCCACCTCCACCCGGGACGGCGTGGCGGCGCTCGTCGTGGTGCTGGCCGCCCTCACCGCCGCGGGGCTGGCGGGCGGCACGGTCCCCGGGCTGCCGATCGTTTCGAGCCGGGCGGGGGAGGAGTCGTTCGCCACCACGCCGGTCCCGGTCCTGCTCTACGCCGCGACCGTCGTCGCCGCTTCGTGGACGCTCGCCCGCGCGGTGAGCGCCCGTCGACGTCACGTCACCCAACTCGCCGCGTCGCGCGCCGACCAGGCGGTGGCCGAGGAACGGTTGCGCATCGCCCGGGACATCCACGACGTGGTCGGGCACAGCCTCAGCCTGATCGCCATGAAGGCGGCCGTCGCCAACCACCTCGCGGACAGCCATCCCGAGCAGGGCCGGGCCGCCCTGGGCGCGATCGAGCGGGTCAGCCGGAGCGCGCTCGACGACATCCGGGTCGTGCTCGGCGCCCTGCGCGACCCGGCCGACACCGCGCCGAGCTTCACCGAACTCGACCGGCTGGTGGAGGACGTCCGCGCCGCCGGCGTCACCGTCGACGTCGACCGGGCGGCCGACCTGTCGCGGGTGCCGGCGGCCGTGCAGGCCTCGGCGTACCGCATCGTGCAGGAGGCGCTGACCAACGTGCTGCGTCACGCCGGCCCGACCCGCTGCCGGCTCGCCGTGGCGGTCGAGCCCGGGATGCTGGCCGTCGCCGTCGTCGACGACGGGGGGTCGGGGCGCGCCGTCGGGCCGCCCGGCCACGGGCTGCGGGGCATGCGCGAGCGTGCCGTGATGCACGGCGGCACCCTGGCGACCGGCGTCGAGCCTGGTGGCGGCTTTGCCGTCCGCGCCCGGCTGCCGTTCACCCCGGCGGTGTCGGACGATGGGTGAGCCCGTACGCGTGCTCCTGGCCGACGACGACGTCCTGCTGCGCGGCACCCTCCGGCTGCTGGTCGACGCCACCCCGGGAATGACCGTGGTGGCCGAGGCGGGCACCGGGCGGGCGGCCGTCGAGCTCGCGAGGACGCACGCGCCCGAGGTGGTCCTGATGGACGTCCGGATGCCCGAGATGGACGGCATCGCCGCCACCGAGCAGGTCACCGCCGGCCGGGACGCGCCCCGGGTGCTCGTCCTCACCACCTTCGACCTCGACGACTACGTGTACCGGGCGCTGCGGGCCGGGGCGAGCGCCTTCCTGCTCAAGGACACGTCCCCCGTACGGCTGCTCGACGCGATCAGGGTGGTCGCCGCGGGCGAGGCGCTGCTGGCCCCCAGCGTCACCCGTCGGCTCATCGCCGAGTTCACCCGGATGCCGGCGGCCCGACGGGCGCCGGGACGGCTCGACGGGGTGACCCCACGGGAGCGGGAGGTGTTGACGTTGATCACCCGTGGGATGTCCAACACCGAGATCGAGCAGCACCTGCACCTCAGCCGGGGCACCGTCAAGACGCACATCGGCCGGTTGATGACGAAGCTGGCCGTCCGCGACCGGGCGCAACTGGTGATCGCGGGCTACGAGTCGGGGCTCGCCGACCGGTGAGGTGACGTCGACCGTCGTGAACGCCGCGCCGGCCCGGCGGGTCGGCGTCCGATCCCGCCGCGTTGACCCGGGGACCGGGGGTGTGGCAGCATTCGCGGCCTGACGGCAGTGAAGGAAGCCGGTGTGATTCCGGCGCGGTCCCGCCACTGTCACCGGGGAGCGATCCCCCCTCGTGAGTCACGGCCGTGCGTGCGCGGTTGGAAGACCGGGGGTGAGCGTCGATCCGGGAGCCAGGATACTTCGGCCGTCGGGAGTGACCCCAGGGCGTGGACACCCGAGGAGGACCCGATGACGCACCGCGTCTCCGCCATCGACGATCATCGTCGCACCGTGCCCGGCCGCGACAGCGCGCCGGCGAGCAGCCGCATCTCCGCAGCCCCGTCCGGCCGCCGCGCCGCGCGTCCGGCCGGCCGTGGTGTGCCCGCCCCCGGTCGCCCCGCAGCGGTCGGACGCGTCGCCCGTCCCTGACGCCCGCACCGCGCCGCCCGACCCCGCCGGTCCGCCGGTGAGCCGCTTCCCGGCCCGCCGTACCCGCTGAACCGCGCCCATCCCTCGTACCGCCCGATCGTCCTCGCGTCGATCCGGGTGTCACTCTCCGGAGCCGTCCGTGCGCATCCTGCTGCTGTCCACCGCCGACACCGACCTGCTCGCCGCCCGCGCCAGCGGCGCCGACTACCGCCTCGCCAACCCCGCCCGGGTCGCCGCCGACGCCGTGCCCGCGCTGCTCGACGGCGTGGGCCTCGCGGTCGTACGCCTGCTCGGCGGCCGGCAGGCGTGGCCGGACGGGCTCGCCACGGTGCTGGCCTCCGGCGTGCCCACGGTCGTGCTCAGCGGCGAGGCCCTGCCGGACGCGGAGCTGATGGCGGCCTCCACCGTCCCCGCCGGAGTGGCCACCCAGGCGCTGGCCTACCTGGTCGAGGGCGGCCCCGGGAACCTCGCCCAGCTCGCCCGGTTCCTCTCCGACACGGTGCTGCTCACCGGCGAGGGGTTCGCCCCGCCCGCGCCCACCCCGACGTACGGCGTCCACGGCGACCGTCCCGTGCGGCCCGACCGGCCGACCGTCGGGATCGTCTTCTACCGGGCGCACGCCCTCGCCGGCAACACCGGCTTCGTCGACGCCCTCGCCGACGCCGTCGACGCGGCCGGCGGCAACCCGCTGCCGATCTTCTGCGGTTCGTTGCGCGGCCTCACCGCCGGCGCGGGACCGCTCGGGCTCTTCGGCCGCTGCGACGCCCTGCTGGTCACCGTGCTCGCCGCCGGCGGCACGGTCGCCGCCGACGCCTCCGGCGGGGGCGACGAGGACGCCTGGGACGTGGGTGCGCTCGCCGCCCTCGACGTGCCGGTGATCCAGGCGCTCTGCCTCACCAGCACCCGCGAGCAGTGGGCCGGCAGCGACGCCGGACTGTCCCCGCTGGACGCCGCGATGCAGGTGGCCATCCCCGAGTTCGACGGCCGGATCGTCACCGTGCCATTCTCGTTCAAGCGGATCGACGCCGACGGACTCTCCAGCTACGTCGCCGACCCGGAGCGGGCCGCCCGGGTGGCCGGCATCGCCGTGCGGCACGCCCGGCTGCGGCACGTGCCCAACGCCGACAAGCGGCTCGCGGTCGTGCTCAGCTCCTACCCGACGAAGCACTCCCGGGTCGGCAACGCCGTCGGCCTGGACACCCCGGCCTCGGCGGTCCGGCTGCTCGCCGCCCTCGCCGAGGCCGGCTACCACCTCGGCGACGCCCCGGTGCCCGACGACGGGGACGCGCTCATCCACGCCCTCATCGCCGCCGGGGGACACGACGTCGAGTGGCTCACCCCGGAACAGCTCGCCGCCGCCGAGGCCCGGGTGCCCGGGGCGACGTACCGGCGCTGGTTCGACGAGGCGCCGGCGGAGCTGCGGGAGCGGATGCTCGCCCACTGGGGGGAGCCGCCCGGCGGGCTCTACACCGACGGCGGCGACATCGTGCTGGCCGGGCTGCGCTTCGGCAACGTGGTGCTGCTGATCCAGCCGCCGCGCGGCTTCGGCGAGAACCCGATCGCCATCTACCACGACCCGGACCTGCCGCCCAGCCACCACTACCTGGCCGCGTACCGCTGGCTGGCCGCGCCCGCCAGCGACGGCGGCTTCGGCGCGGACGCGGTGGTGCACCTGGGCAAGCACGGCACCCTGGAGTGGCTGCCCGGCAAGGGCCTCGGGCTGGCCGCCGACTGCGCCCCCGACGCCGTCCTCGGTGACCTGCCGCTGGTCTACCCGTTCATCGTCAACGACCCCGGCGAGGGCACCCAGGCCAAGCGCCGTGCGCACGCCGTCGTCGTCGACCACCTGGTGCCGCCGATGGCCCGCGCCGAGACGTACGGCGACCTGGCGAAGCTGGAGCAACTCCTCGACGAGTACGCCACCGTGCAGGCGCTCGACCCCGCCAAGGTGCCCACGGTGCAGGCGCAGATCTGGGCCCTGGTGCGCGCCGCGGAGCTGCACCACGACCTGCACGCCGAGGACATGCCGGCCGCCGAGGACTTCGACGACTTCGTGCTGCACCTCGACGGGTACCTCTGCGAGGTCAAGGATGTGCAGATCCGCGACGGCCTGCACATCCTCGCCGCCGCGCCCACCGGCGAGCCCCGGGTCAACCTCGTCCTCGCCGTGCTGCGCGCCCCGCAGGTCTGGGGCGGTGCCCGCGCCCTGCCCGGCCTGCGCCAGGCCCTCGCCGCCGCGTACGGGCTCGACGAGCAGGCGCTGCTCGCCGCGCCGGGCCAGCGGCTGGCGCTGCCCGAGGCGTTGACCGACACCGTCGACGGGCCGGCCGGCACCGCCGCCGACGCCGTCGACCTGATCGAGGCCCTCGCGCGCCGGCTGGTCCTCGGCATGGAGACCCTCGACTGGGACGCCGACAAGGTCGACGCCGTGGTCGAGGAGGTCACCGGCCGGGCCGTCCCGGACGCCGCCGCCGTGCTCCGCTTCGCCGCCACCGAGCTGGTGCCCCGGCTGGACCGCACGACCGACGAGATCGACCGGGTGGTGGGCGCGCTCGACGGCCGGTTCGTGCCGCCCGGCCCGTCCGGCTCGCCCACCCGGGGTCTGGTCAACGTGCTCCCCACCGGCCGGAACTTCTACTCCGTCGACCCCAAGGCGATCCCCAGCCGCAACGCCTGGGACGTCGGGGTGGCCCTGGCCGACTCGCTGCTCGCCCGGCACCTCGCCGACACCGGGGAGTACCCGCGCTCCGTCGGCCTGACCGTCTGGGGCACCAGCGCCATGCGCACCCAGGGCGACGACGTCGCCGAGGTGCTCGCGCTGCTCGGCTGCCGCCCCACCTGGGACGACCGCTCCCGCCGGGTCACCGGCGTCGAGGTGGTGCCGACGGCGGAGCTGGGTCGCCCCCGCGTCGACGTCACCGTGCGGATCTCCGGCTTCTTCCGGGACGCCTTCCCGCACGTGGTCGCGCTCATCGACGACGCGGTGCGGCTGGTCGCCGCCCTGGACGAGCCCGCCGAGCAGAACTTCGTCCGCGCGCACGTCGCCGCCGACCTCGCCGAGCACGGCGACGAGCGGCGGGCCACCGCCCGCGTCTTCGGCTCCAAGCCGGGCGCGTACGGGGCCGGGCTGCTGCCGCTGATCGACTCCCGTAACTGGCGCAGCGACGCCGACCTCGCCGAGGTGTACGCCGTCTGGGGCGGCTACGCCTACGGCCGGGGGCTGGACGGGCGGGAGGCGCGCGCCGACATGGAACGCTCCTTCGCCCGGATCGCGGTGGCGGTGAAGAACCAGGACACCCGCGAGCACGACATCGTCGACTCCGACGACTACTTCCAGTACCACGGCGGGATGGTGGCGATGGTCCGTCACCTGACCGGCGCCGCCCCGACCGCGTACGTGGGGGACTCGGCGATGCCGCACGACGTGCGTACCCGCACCCTCGGCGAGGAGACCCGGCGGGTGTTCCGCGCCCGGGTGGTCAACCCGAAGTGGATCGCCGCGATGCGCCGGCACGGCTACAAGGGCGCGTTCGAGCTGGCCGCCACCGTGGACTACCTGTTCGGCTACGACGCCACCGCCGGCGTCGTCGACGACTGGATGTACGAGCACCTGGCCGCCGCGTACGTCTTCGACGAGACCACCCGGGAGTTCCTGGAGCAGTCGAACCCGTGGGCGCTGCGCGGCATCACCGAGCGGCTCCTCGAGGCGGCCGACCGGGGCCTGTGGGCCGCGCCTGAGCCGACCACCCTGGACCGGCTCCGCGAGACGTACCTGGCCAGCGAGGGCGACCTGGAGGACCGGCAGTGAGCGCGAGGAGTGAGCCGGTTCTGCGAGCCCCGCAGTCGCGAACGGAAGGGGACACGGTGAGCGCGAGGAGTGAGCCGGTTCTGCGAGCCCCGCAGTCGCGAAGGGAAGGGGACACAATGACCACCTACCCGTTCAGCGCGGTGCTGGGCATGGACGACATGCGGCTCGCCCTGCTGCTCAACGCGGTTTCCCCGGCGATCGGCGGGGTGCTCGTCCGCGGCGAGAAGGGCACCGCCAAGTCGACGGCCGTGCGGGCCCTGGCCGCGCTGCTGCCGCCCGTGGACCGGGTGGCCGGCTGCCGCTTCGCCTGCGACCCCGCCGCCCCCGACCCGTCCTGCCCGGACGGCCCGCACCCCGACGCGCCGGCGGCCGAGCGGCGTCCCGCCCGGCTGGTGGAGCTGCCGGTCGGCGCGGCCGAGGACCGGGTGGTCGGCTCGCTCGACCTGGAGAAGGCGCTCGGCGAGGGCGTCCGCGCCTTCGAGCCGGGCCTGCTCGCCGCCGCCCACCGCGGCGTGCTCTACGTCGACGAGGTCAACCTGCTCCACGACCACCTGGTCGACCTGCTCCTCGACGCCGCGGCGATGGGCCGCTGCCACGTGGAGCGGGAGGGCGTCTCGGTCAGCCACGCGTCCCGGTTCCTGCTGGTCGGCACGATGAACCCGGAGGAGGGGGAGCTGCGCCCGCAGCTGCTGGACCGGTTCGGGCTGACCGTGGAGGTCGGGGCCAGCCGCGACCCGGCCGTACGCGTCGAGGTGGTCCGCCGCCGGCTCGCCGCCGACGCCGATCCGGCCGGCTTCGCCGCCCGCTGGGCCGACGCCGACGCGCAGGTCGCCCGCCGGGTCGCCGCCGCCCGGCAGCGGCTGGAGCGGGTGCTGCTGCCCGACGCCGCGCTGCGCCGGATCGCCGAGGTGTGCGCGGCGTTCGACGTGGACGGCATGCGCGCCGACATCGTCACCGCCCGTACCGCGCTGGCGCACGCCGCCTGGCACGGCCGGGACGTGGTCACGGTGGAGGACGTCCGGGTCGCCGCCCGGCTGGCGCTGCCGCACCGCCGCCGCCGGGACCCGTTCGACACGCCCGGACTGGACGAGAAGCGCCTCGACGAGGCCCTGGACCGGGCCGGCGACGACGATCCCGACGACCCGGGTGGCCCCGGCGGTCCCGGCGACGGCCCGTCCGGCGGGCCCGACGGTCCCGGCCCGCACGGCGGCCCTGACGGTCCCGGGCCGCACGGCGGCCCCGATGGTCCCGGCCCGCAGGGCGGCCCCGGCGGCACGCCGGACGACGGCGGGCCCGGCGGAACCCGGCCCGCCGGCCCGGACGAGCCGGGCCCCGGGCGCGGCGACGCCGCCGGTGGGGACGGCGGCGACGGCCCGGAGCCCGACAGCGGCGACCCGGCGCAGGGACGGTACGACGACCGCGCCCGTCCGGCCGACGGAGGCCCGGACGACGGCGGCGGGCCCGGGCCGACCGGCCCGGCGGACGTCCGGCCCGGCGCCGGTGGGCAGGCGGTGGCCGTACCCCGGCAGGGGCTCAAGGCGCGGCTGCTCACCGCGCCCGGGATCGGCGACGGGGTGCCCGGCCGGCGCTCCCGCGCCCGCACAGGGCGGGGCCGCACCACCGGGGCGCGGGTGCCGGCCGGCCGGGCCGGGGCGCTGCACCTGCCGGCGACCCTGCGGGCCGCCGCCCCGCACCAGGGCGCCCGCGGTCGCGTCGCCGGGCCGCTGCGGCTACGCCCCGACGACGTCCGCGAGGCCGTCCGCGAGGGACGCGAGGGGAACCTGGTGCTCTTCGTGGTCGACGCCAGCGGCTCGATGGGCGCCCGGGCGCGGATGGCCGCCGTCAAGGGCGCCGTGCTCGCCCTGCTCACCGACGCCTACCAGCGCCGGGACAAGGTCGCCGTGGTCGCCTTCCGGGGAGCCGCCGCGCAGACCCTGCTGCCGGCTACCTCCTCGGTGCTCGCAGCCTCGACTCGGCTGGCCGAGCTGCCCACCGGCGGGCGTACGCCGCTGGCCGAGGGGCTGCTCGCCGCCGCCGACCTGCTGCGGGTGGAGCGGCTACGCGATCCGCGTCGCCGCCCCCTGGTGCTGGTCGTCACCGACGGCCGAGCCACCGCCGGGGAGCGCCCGCTCGACCGGTCGGCCCGCGCGGCGGCCGTGCTCGCCGCCACCGGCGTCCCCTGTGTCGTCGTGGACTGCGAGAGCGGCCCCGTCCGCCTCGGCCTGGCCCGCCGCCTCGCCGCCCAACTCGGCGCCGACCACCACCGGCTCGACGAGGTCGCCACCGCCCCGCTCACCGATCTAGCCGCCACCGCCAGCGCCGGGGCGCAGAACAGGAGTGTTGCCTGATGCCGCAGGGAAAGCCGTCCCACGTGCCCGCCGACGGGTTGACCACGCGGCAGCGGCGCAACCGGCCGCTGCTGCTGGTCCACACCGGACAGATGAAGGGGAAGTCGACCGCCGCGTTCGGGCTGGCGCTGCGCGCCTGGACCGCCGGGCTGCCGATCGGGGTGTTCCAGTTCGTCAAGAGCGCCAAGTGGCGGGTGGGCGAGGAGAACGCCTTCCGCGCCCTCGGCGAGGTGCACGAGCGCACCGGGCAGGGCGCCCCGGTGGCCTGGCACAAGATGGGCGAGGGCTGGTCCTGGATCCAGCGTGGCGGCGAGGCCGACCACGCCGCCGACGCACTGGAGGGCTGGCGGCAGATCCAGCGCGACCTGGCCGCCGAGCGCTACGGCCTGTACGTGCTCGACGAGTTCACCTACCCGATGAAGTGGGGCTGGGTGGACGTCGACGAGGTGGTCGACACCCTCGCGAACCGCCCCGGGTTCCAACACGTCGTCGTCACCGGCCGCGACGCCGACCCGCGCCTGGTCGACGCCGCCGACCTGGTCGCCGAGCTGACGAAGGTCAAGCACCCGATGGACGCCGGCCAGAAGGGCCAGAAGGGCATCGAGTGGTGACGGTCGAGCCGGGCGTGCCGTGGGCGCTGCCCCGGGTGGTGGTCGCCGCACCCGCCAGCGGGCACGGCAAGACCACCGTCGCCACCGGGCTGCTCGCCGCGCTGCGCCGCCGTGGCCTGGCCGTCAGCCCGCACAAGGTCGGCCCGGACTACATCGACCCCGGCTACCACGCGCTCGCCGCCGGTCGCCCCGGCCGCAACCTCGACCCGTGGCTGGTCGGCGAGGAGCGGATCGCGCCGCTGCTGCGGCACGGCGCCGCCACCCCGACGCCCGCCGACATCGCCGTGGTCGAGGGGGTGATGGGGCTGCACGACGGCGCGGTCGGCCGCCGCGGGTACGCCTCCACCGCGCACGTCGCCCGGCTCGTCGACGCGCCGGTGCTGCTGGTGCTGGACACCACCGCGCAGGGCCGTTCCGCCGCCGCGCTCGCCCTGGGCATGGCCGCGTTCGACCCCGGCGTGCGGATCGGCGGGGTGATCCTCAACCGGGTCGGCTCCCCCCGGCACGAGTCCTTGCTGCGCGACGCCCTCGCCGAGGTGGGCGTGCCGGTGCTCGGGGCGGTCAGCCGCGCCGCCGAGGTCGCCGCCCCGGCGCGCCACCTCGGGCTGGTGCCCGTCGCCGAGCGGGCGCCGGAGTCGCTGGCCATCGTGGCCGCCCTCGCCGACCTCGTGGCGTCCACCGTGGACCTCGACGCGGTGCTCGACCTGGCCCGCACCGCCGGGCCGCTGACCGCGCCCGCCTGGGACCCGGCTGCCGCCGTCGGCGGCCCCGCCGGCGGCGAGCGCCCGGTGGTCGCGGTCGCCGGCGGGCCGGCCTTCACCTTCTCCTACGCCGAGACCGCCGAGCTGCTCGCCGCCGCCGGCGCCGCCGTCGTCCCCTTCGACCCGCTGCGCGACGCCGGCCTGCCCGCCGGCACCCGCGCGGTGGTCGTCGGCGGCGGCTTCCCCGAGGCGTACGCGCCGCAGCTCGCCGACAACACCACGCTCCGCGCCGAGCTGGCCGGCTTCGACGGCCCGGTCGTCGCCGAGTGCGCCGGGCTGCTCTACCTCGGCCGGTCCCTCGACGGCGTGCCCATGTGCGGCCGGCTCGACCTCACCGCCCGGATGACCGACCGGCTCACCCTCGGCTACCGGGACGCCGTCGCCGTCACCGGCTCCCCGCTGCACCGCCCCGGCGACCCGGTACGCGGCCACGAGTTCCACCGCACCGCCACCGACCCGGGGCACGGCGACCGGCCGGCGTGGCGCTGGGACGGCGCCGACCACGGCTTCGTCGCCGGCCGGGTGCACGCCTCCTACCTGCACACCCACTGGGCCGGGCACCCGCACGCCGCCCGCCGCCTGGTCGAGGCGGCGAGCCGGTGACCGCGCAGGAGGGCGGTAAGCCGGTGAGCGCGCACGAGAGCGGCGAGCGGGTGACCGGGCACGGCGGCGGCGAGCCGGTGAGCGCGCGCGGCGGGACGCCGGCCGGGGACGGCTGCACCGCGACGCTGACCGGGGTCGGGGTCGGTCCCGGCGACCCGGAACTGCTCACCCTCCGGGCGGTCCGGGTGCTGACCGAGGCCGACGTCGTGTTCGTACCGGTGCTGGACCGCCTCGCCGCGGACGGCGACGCGCCTCCCGGGCGGGCCGAGACCACCGTGGCCGCGCACGTCGCTCCGGCCCGGCTGCGCCGGCTGCCGTTCGCCCTGGACGACCGGGGCGGGGTCACCGCGCGCCGGGAACGGGCGTGGGACGAGGCCGCGCGGGCCGTGGTGGACGCGGTCGACGGCGGCGCCCGCGCCGTCGCCTTCGCCACCATCGGCGACCCGAACGTCTACTCCACCTTCGGCTACCTGGCGCAGACCGTCCGCGCCCGCCGTCCGGCGGTCGAGGTGCGCACGGTCCCCGGGATCACCGCCATGCAGGACCTGGCGGCGCGCAGCGGCGTCCCGCTCTGCGAGGGGCGGGAGCCGCTGACCCTGCTGCCGGCCACCGCCGGGCTGGCGCTCTTCGCCGACGCGCTCGCCGGCCCCGGCACCGTCGTGGCCTACAAGGGCTGGCGTCGGCACGCCGAGCTGGTCGCCGAGCTGCGCCGGCAGGGCCGCCTGGGCGACGCCGTGCTGGGCCGGGGCCTCGGGCTGCCCGACGAGCGGATCGGCCCCGTCGCCGACGCCGCCGACGACCTGCCGTACCTGTCGACGCTGCTGGTCCCGGCCCGCCGGGACCGTCGGGGAGGAAAACTGTGACCACCGCGCCGATCGCGGACCGCGCCGACGACGGCGGGCCGACCAGCACGGGCAGGGTGTGGTTCGTCGGGGCCGGCCCCGGCGCGGCCGACCTGCTGACCCTGCGCGCCGCCCGGGTGATCGGCGCGGCCGACGTGGTGGTCTGGGCGGCCAGCCTGGTGCACGCCGACGTGCTCGCCCACGCCCGCCCCGACGCGGAGATCGTCGACTCGTCGCGGCTGCCGATCGAGGGGGTGCTGCCGCTCTACGAACGGGCCGCCGCCGAGGGGCTGACCGTGGCGCGGATCCACTCCGGCGACCCGGCATTGTGGGGCGCGGTGCAGGAGCAGCTCGACCTGTGCCGGGCGCTCGGGCTGGCCGTCGAGATCGTCCCGGGCGTCTCGTCGTTCACCGCCGTCGCGGCGATCGTCGGCCGGGAACTCACCATCCCCGAGGTCGCCCAGTCGGTGATCCTGACCCGGCTGGAGGGCGGCAAGACCCCGATGCCGCCGGGCGAGCGGGTCCGCGAGTTCGCCCGGCACGGCACCACCATGGCGCTGTTCCTCTCCGCCGCCCGCTCCGGGCAGGCGCAGGCCGAGCTGTTGGCCGGCGGCTACCCGCCCGACACCCCGGTCGTGGTGGCGTACCAGGCGACCTGGCCGGACGAGCTGGTGGTGCGGTGCGCCCTCGGCGACCTGGAGGCCACGGTCAAGGAGCACAAGCTCTGGAAGCACACCCTCTTCCTGGTCGGCCCGGCGCTCGCCGCCGCCGGCACCCGCTCGCACCTCTACCACCCCGGGCACTTCCACACGTTCCGGCGGGCCGAGCCGGCGGCCCGCGCCGACCTGCGCCGCGCCCGGCGCGCCGGCGGGACGGCGGGGGACGGGCACGCCGGATGACGTACGCCGAGCCGCCGCTGCGCGAGCCGGACCTGCCGCGTACGGCGAAGGTCCGGCCCACCGCGCTGCGCACGGGCTGGACCACCGGCGCCTGCGCGACGGCGGCGGCGAAGGCGGCGGTGACCGCCCTGGTCACCGGCGTGCCGCAGCGGGAGGTGGAGATCGGGCTGCCGGCCGGCCGCCGGGTCCGCTTCCCGGTCGCCCGCTGCGAGGTCCACGCCGGCACGTCGGCGGAGGCCGTGGTGGTCAAGGACGCCGGCGACGACCCCGACGTCACGCACGGCGCCGAGCTGACCGTCACCGTCGGCTGGCGGGACGTGCCCGGGCTGCGGCTCGACGGCGGGCCGGGCGTCGGCACGGTCACGAGGCCGGGACTCGGGCTGCCCGTCGGCGGGCCGGCGATCAACGAGACCCCGCGCCGGATGATCGGCCAGGCCGTCGCCGAGGTGGTCGACCTGGCCGAGGTGGGTGTACGCGTGGTGGTCAGCGTGCCGCGCGGCGAGATCATGGCCCGCAAGACCACCAACCGGCGGCTCGGCATCCTCGGCGGCATCTCCATCCTCGGCACCACCGGCATCGTCCGGCCGTTCTCCACCGCCTCCTGGCGGGCCAGCGTGGTGCAGGCGGTGCACGTGATGGCCGCCCAGGGGGAGCGGACGGTGGTGCTGTGCACCGGCGGGCGCACCGAGCGGGCCGCCCGAGCGCTGCTGCCGGAGCTGCCCGAGGTGTGCTTCGTCGAGGTCGGCGACTTCACCGGCGCGGCGGTCACCGCCGCCGTCGGCGACCGGATGACCGGGGTGGTCTTCGTCGGGATGGCCGGCAAGCTGGCGAAGCTCGCCGCCGGCATCCTGATGACCCACTACACCCGGTCCAAGGTGGACCTGTCCCTGCTCGGCGACGTCACCGCCGAGGCGGGCGGCGACCCCGACCTGGTGGCGGCGGTCGCCGCGGCGAACACCGGGCGGCACGCGTACGAGCTGTGGGAGGCCGCCGGGTTGCTCGGCGCCGCCGGTGACCTGCTCTGCCGGCGGGTACGCCAGGTGCTGCTCCGGTTCGCCGGGAACGCGGTCACCGTCGACGTGGCGATGGTGGACTTCGCGGGCGACCAGGTCGTCGCCTCGTCGGGCCGGTGGGCGGCATGACCGGCAGCCCGCCCGCCGGGGGCACCGGGCCGGCCGTGACCGTGGTGGGGATCGACGCCGGAGGGGGCCCGCCGCACCCCGCCGCCGCGCCCGCGCTCGCCGGGGCCCGGCTGGTGGTGGGCGCGGCCCGGCACCTGGCCGCCGTACGCCTGCCGGTCGGCGCCGACACCGTCGCCCTCGGGCCGCTCGCGCCGGCGCTGGACCGGCTGGCCGCCGCCGTCGCCGCCGGAACGGACGCGGTCGTGCTGGCCAGCGGGGATCCCGGGCTGTTCGGCGTCGTCCGGCGGCTGCGGGCGGCCCGGCTGCCGCTGCGGGTGCTGCCGGCCGTGTCCAGCGTGGCCGCCGCGTTCGCCCGCGCCGGGCTGCCCTGGGACGGCGCGGCCGTGGTCACCGCCCACGGCCGGGACCCGCGACCGGCGCTGAACGCCTGCCGGGCGCTGCCCGCCGTCGCGGTGCTCACCGCCCCCGGCGCCGGGGCCGCCGAGCTGGGCGCCGGCCTCGTCGGCTGGGCCCGCCGGCTGGTCGTCGCCGAGCACCTCGGCACCGACGCCGAACGGCTCACCGAGACCACCCCCGAGCAGGCCGCCGCCCGCGACTGGGCCGACCCGCACGTGCTGCTCAGCCTCGCCGGCGAGCCGGGCACGGCCGGGATGCGGTCGGACAACCAGCCGGCCGCCGCGCCGGCCGGCGGGTGGGCGCTGCCCGAGTCCGCCTACGCGCACCGCGACTCGATGATCACCAAGTCGGAGGTACGCGCCCTCGCCGTGGCCCGGCTGCGCCCCCGTCTCGGCCGGCTGGTCTGGGACGTCGGCGCGGGCAGCGGCTCGGTCGGCATCGAGTGCGCACTGCTCGGCGCGGCCGTGGTCGCCGTCGACCGCGACCCGGCGGCGCCGGTCGGCGCCAACGCCGCCCGGCACGGCGTCGACGTCAAGGTGGTGGTCGGCGCCGCCCCCGGGGCGCTGCACGGCCTGCCCCAACCGGACGCCGTCTTCGTCGGGGGTGGCGGCACCGACGTGCTCGCCGCCGTGGCGCACCGCCGGCCGGACCGGGTGGTGGTGACCCTCGCCGCCCTCGACCGGGTCGCCCCGGCGGTCGGGCTGCTGCGCGCCGGCGGCTACACCGTGGAGGGCGTCCAGCTCTCCGCCGCCCGCCTCGCCGACCTGCCCGGCGGATCCATCCGACTCGCGGCCACCAACCCGGTGGTCGTCCTCACCGGGGAGCGCCCGTGAACCACCCGCCCACCGCCACGGACCAGCCGACCCGGATCGGCCTGGTCGCCGCCACCGCCGCCGGGCGGCGGCACGCCCGCACCCTCGCCGACGCCTGGCCGCACGCCCGCCTGGTCACGGCGGACACCGTCGCGGACGCGCTGCGCGCCGCCTGGGCCGAATGCGACGCGGTGGTGGCGTTCCTGGCCACCGGGGCGGTGGTGCGCATCCTCGCGCCGCTGCTCGGAGACAAGCACACCGACCCGGCCGTGGTGGTGGTCGACGAGGCGGCCCGGCACGCGGTCGCGCTGCTCGGCGGGCACGCCGGGGGCGCCAACGACCTCGCCGGGCGGGTCGGCGCGGTGCTCGACGCGCGGCCGGTGGTCACCACCGCCACCGACGCCGCCGGCCTGCCCGGGCTGGACACGCTCGGCTGGCCCGTCGAGGGCGCCGTCGCCGCCGTCAGCCGCGCCATCCTCGACGGCGAGCCGGTCACCCTCGTCGCCGACGCCGCCTGGCCGCTGCCCGCCCTGCCCGACAACGTGCGCCCCGCCCCGACGCCTGTCGCGCCCGCCGACCCGGCCCCGCCGGCCGGCCCGGCCGGGTCCGGTGTGCCGGTCGGCCCGGCCGGGCCCGGGGAGGCGGCCGGCGGCGGGTACCGGCTGCTGGTCACCGACCGGGTGGTGCCGCTCGACGACCGGACGGCCGTGCTGCGGCCCCCGTCGCTGGTCGCCGGGGTGGGGGCCAGCCGGGGCGTGCCCGCCGCCGAGGTGCGCGGCCTGCTGGACCGGGTGCTCGCCGAGGCCGGCCTCAGCCCGGCCAGCCTGCGGCACCTGGCCAGCGCCGACATCAAGGCCGACGAGGCGGGCATCCGGGCGACCGCCGACGCGCTCGGCGTACCCCTGGTGACGCATCCGGCGGCGGAGCTGGCGGCGGTCGACGTGCCGCACCCCAGCGAGGTGGTCCGCGCCGCCGTCGGCACCCCCAGCGTCGCCGAGGCGGCGGCGCTGCTCGGCGGCGACGCCGCGCTGCTGGTGCCGAAGACCGCGACGGCGATGGCCACCGCGGCGGTCGCCCGGCACGCCCCGCGCGGCCGGCTGGCGATCGTCGGCCTCGGGCCCGGCGCGCCCGACCTGCGCACCGCCCGCGCGGTGGCCGAGCTGCGCCGCGCCGCCGTGGTCGTCGGCCTCGACCAGTACGTCGACCAGGTCCGCGACCTGCTCCGCCCCGGCACCCGGGTGCTCGCCAGCGGCCTGGGCGCCGAGGAGGAACGGGCCCGTGCCGCCGTCGCCGAGGCCGTGGCCGGTCACGCCGTCGCGCTGGTCGGCTCCGGCGACGCCGGCGTGTACGCGATGGCCAGCCCCGCCCTCGAGTACGCCGACGAGCGGATCGACGTGGTCGGGGTGCCCGGGGTGACGGCCGCCCTCGCCGCCGGCGCCCTGCTCGGCGCGCCGCTCGGCCACGACCACGCCTACCTGAGCCTGTCCGACCTGCACACCCCGTGGGAGGTCATCGCGCGCCGGGTCGCCGCCGCGGCCGAGGGCGACTTCGTGGCGCTGCTCTACAACCCGCGCAGCCGCGCCCGCGACTGGCAGCTCGGCGCGGCGCTGGCGGTCTTCGCCGCGCACCGGCCGCCGGACACCCCGGTCGGGGTGGTGCGCAACGCCAGCCGACCCGACGAGCGGGTGCACCTGGCCACCCTGGCCGACCTCGACCCGGCGCTGGTCGACATGTACAGCGTCGTGGTGGTGGGCAGCAGCCAGACCCGGGTGGTCGCCGGCCGGATGGTCACCCCTCGGGGGTACCGGTGGCGGCGGTGACCATCGGCGCCTGCCAGGGCTGCGGCGCCTGCCTGCTCACCTGCCCGACGCACGCCATCCGACCGGTGCCCGGCGGCCTAGCCGTCCGCGCGGACCGCTGCACCGGCTGCCTGGAGTGCCTGGAGATCTGCCCGGTGGACGCCATCCGCGCCACCGGCACCGACGAACGTGGAGGAAGCCGATGAGTCCGACCGCGGTCAGCGCCGCACCCCCGGCCGGCCGGTGGAGCCGCGCCGAGCGGGTACGCCTCGGCGGCATCGTGCTCGCCGTCGCCGTGCTGCACGTCGCCGGCTGGAGTCTCTACCTGTACTGGAACAACCAGCCCGCCGCGGCCGGCGGCCTCGCCGGGGCCGGCACGCTGGCGTACCTGCTCGGGGTGCGGCACGCCTTCGACGCCGACCACATCGCGGCGATCGACGACACCACCCGGCTGATGCTGCTGCGCGGTCGCCGCCCGGTCGGCGTCGGCTTCTTCTTCGCCCTCGGGCACAGCGGGGTGGTGCTGCTGCTGGCGCTGGTCGTCGGCCTCGCCTCGGCCAACCTCGCCGGCCCCGGGCTGGCCGAGGCCCGCGAGGTGGGCGCGACCGTCGCGATCCTCACCGCCACGCTGTTCCTCGCCCTGGTCGCGGTGCTCAACGCGGCGGTGCTGGCCGGCCTGGCGCGGCTGTGGCGGCGGCTGCGCCACGGCGACCTGGACGAGCGCGAACTGGACCTGCACCTGCTCAACCGGGGGCTGGTGCAACGGGTGCTCGGTTCCCGGGCCCGCGCGCTGGTGCGCTCCTCCTGGCACATGGCGCCGGTCGGGTTCCTCTTCGGCCTCGGCCTGGAGACCGCCAGCGAGGTGACCCTGCTCGCCCTGTCGGCGAGTACCGCCGCCGCCGGCGGGCTGCCCGTGCTCGCCCTGCTCACCCTGCCGCTGCTCTTCGCCGCCGGGATGTCCGCCATGGACACCGCCGACAGCCTGCTGATGAGCCGCGCCTACTCGTGGGCGTACCGGCACCCGGCCCGGCGGCTCTACTACAACCTGGCCACCACGGCGGTGACGGTGCTGGTCGGCGGTCTGGTCGCCAGCGTCTACGCCGCCGGGCTGCTGGTCGACCACCTCGGGCTGTCGGCGCTGTCCCGGTACGCGGGGATCGCCGACCACTTCGAGCAGCTCGGGTACGCCGTCGTGGCGCTCTTCGTGCTCGCCTGGGCCGGCGCGGTGGCGCTGTGGAAGCTGCGCCGCTACGACGAGCGCTACGGTGCCGGGGCGGTGCGGCCGTGAGCCGGGTCGTGCACCCCATCGAGCGGGAGTCGTACCGGATCCTGCGCTCCCGGGTGGACCTCGCGCACCTGCCGCCGCTGACCCGGGCCGTCACCGAGCGGGTGGTGCACGCCAGCGCCGACCTCGACTACGTCACCGACCTGGTCTGCGACGAGGCGGCCCTGGCCGGCGGGCTGGCCGCCCTGCGCGCGGGCGCGCCGGTGGTCACCGACGTCGCGATGGTGGCCGCCGGCATCACCGGTCGGCAGACCGTCTGCCCGGTCGCCGAGCCGGCCGCCGCCGACCTGGCCCGCGCGGCCGGGATCACCCGGTCGGCGGCGGCGGTGCGGCTCGCCCTGGAGCGGGTCGGCCCCGGCGCGGTGTGGGTGGTCGGCTGCGCACCGACCGCGCTGGAGGAACTGATCACCCTGGACGCCCGGCCGGCGCTGGTCGTCGGGCTGCCGGTGGGCTTCGTGGGCGCCGCCGAGTCGAAGGCGGCGCTGCGGGCCAGCGGCCTACCCGGGGTGTCCAACCGGGGCGAGAAGGGCGGCTCGGCGGTCGCCGCCGCCGCCCTCAACGCCCTGCTGTACGTGGAGGAGGAGGAGCAGTGACCGCTCTGGTCATCGTCGGGCACGGCACGCGCAGCGCGGCCGGGGTCGACCAGTTCGTGGCGTTCGTGGAGCGGGTCCGCCGGCGCGCCGCCGGCGCCGTCGGCGACGTCGAGGGCGGCTTCATCGAGCTGTCCCGGCCGCCGCTGACCGACGCGGTGGGCGCGCTCGTCGACCGGGGACACCGGTCGCTGGTGGCGCTGCCGCTGGTGTTGACCGCCGCCGGCCACGGCAAGGGCGACATCCCCGCCGCGCTGGCCCGCGAGCGGCAGCGCCACCCCGGGCTCAGCTACGTCTACGGCCGGCCGCTGGGGCCGCACCCGCTGCTGCACACCGCCATCGAGCAGCGCATCGACGCCGCGCTGGCCGGCGCCGACCGGGCCGGCACCTGGGTGGCGCTGATCGGGCGCGGCTCCACCGACCCGGACGCCAACGCCGAGGTGGCCAAGGTGGCCCGACTGCTCTGGGAGGGGCGCGGCTACGCCGGCGTCGAGCCGGGCTTCATCTCGCTGGCCGAGCCGTCGGTGCCGGCGGTGCTGGACCGGCTGCGCCGGCTCGGCGCGCGGCGGATCGTCGTCGCGCCGTACTTCCTCTTCGCCGGCGTGCTGCCGGACCGGATCGTCGCCCAGTCGGCCGACTTCGCCGCCGCCCACCCCGACCTGGACGTGCGGGTGGCCGACCTGATCGGCGACTGCGACGCCCTCGCCGACCTCGTCCTCGAACGGCACGCCGAGGCGCGCCGCGGCGACATCCGGATGAACTGCGACACCTGCGCGTACCGGGTGCTGATGCCGGGCTTCGCCGACAAGGTGGGCCGGCCGCAGACCCCGCACGACCACCCCGACGACCCGGTCGACGGCCACGGCCACCACCATCACGGGGACCACCACCACGGTGGCCATCACCATCACCACCACCACGACCAGCGGCCCGGCCTGCGCCCGGGACAGGTCGCGGTGGTGGGCGGCGGCCCCGGCCCCGACGACCTGATCACCGTACGGGGGAAGGCCCTGCTGGACAGCGCCGACGTGGTGGTCGCCGACCGGCTCGCCCCGCGCGGGCTGCTCACCGGGCTGCGCCCGGACGTGGTGGTGGTCGACGCCGCCAAGGTGCCGCGCGGGCCGTCGATGCCGCAGGACACCATCAACGACACCCTGATCGCGTACGCCCGCGCGGGCAAGCGGGTGGTCCGGCTCAAGGGCGGCGACCCGTACGTCTTCGGCCGGGGCCACGAGGAGGTCCAGGCGTGCGCCGCCGCCGGGGTCGAGACCGTGCTGGTCCCCGGGGTGAGCAGCGCGGTGGCCGCGCCGGCCCTGGCCGGCGTCCCGGTCACCCACCGGGGCGTCGCCCACGACGTCACCGTCGTCTCCGGGCACCTGCCGCCGGGGCACCCCGACTCCCTGGTGGACTGGGTGGCGCTGGGCCGGTCCCGGGGCACCGTGGTGCTGCTGATGGCGGTGGACACCATCGCCAAGATCGCGGCGGTGCTGGTGGAGCACGGCCGCGCCCCGGACACCCCCGTGCTCGTCGTGGCCGACGGCGGCCAGCCGGGGCAGCGCACCTGGTCGGCCCGGCTGGACGAGGTGGGCGGGCTGGCCGCGCGCGAGGACGTCCGGCCGCCGGCGGTGTTCGTGCTCGGACCGGTGGTGCGGCTGCGGGAGACCGGCACGGTGGCCGGTCAGCCGGTGGCCGCGCGGGCGAGGGCGTAGCCGGCGGTGGCCGCGGCGAGGCCGGCGGCGACGCTGAGGGCCACGTTGGCCAGCGCGGCGTGTCGCCGGCCCGCCCGGGCCAGCCGCAGCGTCTCGTAGCTCAGGGTGGACCACGTGGTCAGCGCCCCGCAGAAGCCGGTGCCGACCAGCGCCGTGAGTGCGGGGTCCGCCGGCAGGCCGGTGACCGTGCCGAGCAGCAGCGACCCGAGTACGTTGACCGTCAGCGTGCCCCACGGGAACCCGGTGCCGAAGCGGGCCTGCACGGCCCGGTCGGTGAGGTAGCGCAGCGGGGCGCCGAGCGCCGCGCCGAGCGCCACGAGCAGGGCGGTCACCGGCCGCTCCGGGCGAGCAGCCGCCCGGCGGCGGCCTCGCCGGCCCAGACGGCGAGCAGCGCGCCGACCAGCGTGGCGCCGAGGGAGGCCAGCGCGGTGCCGGGGGCGCCGGCGAGCAGCGCCTGGTGCGCGTCGACCGCGTAGGTGGAGAAGGTCGTGTACCCGCCGAGCACGCCCACGCCGAGGAACGGGCGGGCCAGCGGCCGGCCGCCGCCGGCGTGGCCGAGCACCGCCATCAGGATCCCGATCAGCAGGCACCCGCTCACGTTGACGCCGAAGGTGGCCCAGCCGAACGTGGCGGGGGAGTGCGGGACGGCGGCCTGCAGGCCGGCTCGGGACAGCGCGCCGAGCGCACCCCCGGCGGAGACGGCGGCGAGCACCGCCGCCGGGTGCGCGGTGAGTTCGTCGCGGTCGGCCGGGACCCGCAGGTCGACGTCCGGGTCGACGCGCGACGGCTCGGACGGGCCGGTCACGTCTCCTCCCACGGTGCCGTCGGCCGCCATCCGGCCGTCGCCGCAGCATAGCGCCGGGTCGGCCGCGGACGACCGACCCGTGCCGTGGTGCGCCGGGGTCAGCGGACCGCCGCGACGGCGGCGTCGGCACCGCCGCGCCAGACCACGCCGGCCTCGGTGAAGCCGGCGTCGGTCAGCGCCGCCAGGTGCCAGGAGGCCGGCGGGTTCCACTCCGGGCTGTGCCCGGTCGGGTAGATCTCGCGCCGCCGTTCCACCAGTGGGGCGAGCGTCGGGTCGGCAGCCGCCCGCTCCCACCAGTCCGACCAGGACAGCACGGCGCCGCTGGCGTACCGGGCCTCGCGCCGGGTCCGCGCGCTGTCCAGCAGGCGCTTGGTCAGCTCCGGCAGCGCGTCGTCGGGCATGTGGTCGGCGTTGAGCAGGATCCCGCCCGGGCGCAGCACGCCGCGCAGCTCGGCGTAGAGGCGGGCCAGCCGCTCGCCCGGCAGCCAGTGCAGCGCGGTGGCGGTGAGCACCGCGTCGTACTCCCGCACCGGCAGCGCGGCCGTCCACTCCGGCTGCCCGAGGTCGGCCTCGACCACGGTGACCCGGTCGCCGAACGTCGCCCTGGCGATGGCCAGCAGCGCGGGATCGAGGTCGACCAGGGTGATCTCGGCGTCGGGGAAGCGGCGCAGCGCCCGGGCCGAGATGGTGCCGGTGCCGCCGGCCAGGTCGAGCAGGCGGGGCCGCCCGCCGTCGAGGACCGCCTCGACCGCGTCGAGCATCGCGGTGAACCGGTGCTCCCGGTCCGGCAGGTACGCCTCCTGCTGCCGGTCCCAGCTCTCCTGCCAGGCGGCGACGTTGCTGATGTAAGGACTCATGGCGATGAGGCTAGTTACCGCCCCGGAGTGCTGTCCAGACCTTGTTGCCAATAATTTGCAACAGCGAGAAGGTCGCAGCGAGATGGTCCGGGTGGGCCGGCGGGGCCCGGTCCGGCCGGCCCCGCTGCCGCCGGTCGGTCAGGCCGAGGCGACCAGTCCCCGCTCCGCCGGTCGCGCCGTGGCCTGCCGGCGGGCCAGTCGCAGGGCGGCCAGCAGCACGCCCAGGCCGGCCAGGGTGACCGCCGCGCCCGCCCAGATCGGGGCGGTGTAGCCGAGCCCGGCCGCGATCGTCGCCCCGCCCACCCACGCACCGAGGGCGTTGCCGACGTTGAAGGCCGCGATGTTCGCCCCGGAGGCCAGCGTCGGCGCCTGGTGGGCGTACCGCATGATCCGCATCTGCAACGGGGGAACGGTGGCGAAGCCGAACCCGCCCATCAGTAGCAGCGAGGCCACGGTGAGCGGCCGGCTGCCGGCGGTCAGGGCGAAGAACGCGAGCACCACGGTCAGCGCCGCGAGCACGACGACCAGGGTGCGCGACAACGACACGTCGGCGGCGCGACCGCCGAGCAGGTTCCCCGCGAACAGGCCCACCCCGAAGAGCACCAGCAGCCACGGCACTGTCCCGGTGGCGAAGCCGCTGACCTCGGTCAGGGTGTACGCGATGTAGGTGAACGCGCCGAACATGCCGCCGAAGCCGAGAACGGTCACCGCGAGCGACAGCCACACCTGCGGGTGGGTGAAGGCGCGCAGCTCGCCGCGGAGCCCGTCGGCGGGTCGGTCGGCGTCGCCGGTCGGGCGGGCCGGGACGAGCAGGGCCAGGCCGGCGAGCGCGACCACGCCGATGCCCGTGATCGCCCAGAACGTCGACCGCCAGCCGAGATGCTGGCCGAGGAAGGTGCCGAACGGTACGCCGAGCACGTTGGCCGTGGTCAGCCCGGCGAACATCAGCGCGATGGCGCCCGCGCGCCGGGCCGGCGCGACCAGTCTGGCGGCGACCACGGCGCCGATGCCGAAGAACGCCCCGTGGCAGAGCGCGGCCACGATCCGGCCGGCCATCATCACGCCGTAGCCGTCGGCCAGGGCGGAGAGCAGGTTGCCGATGACGAAGAGCACCATCAGGCCCAGCAGCACCGGCTTGCGCGGCAGCCGGGTGACCGCCGCGGTCAGCGCCACGCCGCCGATCGCGACGCTGAGCGCGTAGCCGGAGATCAGCCACCCGGCGACCGATTCGGTCACCGCGAAGTCGGCGGCCACCTGGGGCAGCAGCCCCATGATCACGAACTCGGTGAGGCCGATGCCGAAGGCGCCGACGGCCAGCGCGAGCAGTCCACCGGGCAGGGACCGGTTCCGTCCAGACATGGTCTTCCGTTCCAGGAGAGAGGCAGATAGCTGGCGCATGCAACTACACGCGGAAGCAACGAAATAGTTGCACGCGCGGGATATCGGCGCAAGCCTGCTAGGCTGGGGGTCGACCGGGTCACACCGCGAGGAGGTCGGATGGGCATCGGTGACGACGCCGTGGAGGTCCGCGCACAGGGCTGGCGCACCCTCGCCGCGCTGCACGGCCTCATCGAGGCGTCCCTGGAACGCGCGCTCCAGGCCGGGCACCAGCTCTCCGTGGTCGAGTACACGGTGCTCGACGCGCTCTCCCGGCAGGACGGCTGGCACATGCGGATGCGGCAGCTGGCCCGGGCCGCCGCGCTCTCCGACAGCGCCACCACCCGGCTGGTCACCCGCCTGGAGGGCCGCGGCCTGCTCACCCGGGTCCTCTGCGCCGACGACCGACGCGGCATCTACACCGAGCTCACCCCCGCCGGGTGCGAGCTGCTCGCCCGGGCCCGGCCCACCCACGACCGGGTGCTGGCCGAGGCGCTGACCGAGGCCGAGGCCGCACCGGAGCTCGCCCCGCTGGTCGACGCGCTGCACCGGCTCCCGGCGTCCCGCTGACCCACCGCACGCCACGCCGCCACGCCGACCGACGCACGCCACGCCGTCCCGCCGCGCCAACCCGCCGTTTCGGCAGCGCCGAGCCGGGGCACATGCCCGACAGGGGATTGTCGAGAGGGGGTCGTGATGGCGGATACGACGACGCCGGCCCACGTGCGTCCGGCCGGTCCAGAGTCGGACGGGGGAAGTCCGCGCCGCAACGCCAGGCGGGCCGGGGGATCGCCGTTCCGGAAGCCGCGCTGGCCCCGGGCGTACGCGTTCGCGCTGGTGACCGGGGCGCTGTTCCTGTTCTCCTGGATCGGCCAGTTCGTCTTCCAGGCGGCGGTGGAGAGCAACGAGGCGAGCCAGCACGGCCAGTCCTTCGCCTGGGCGGACTTCCTGCCGCAGTTCCTCGCCTCCACCTTCGAGAACTGGCAGTCCGAGTTCCTCCAGCTCATCTGGCAGGCGGCCGGCCTGGCCCTGTTCTACTACTGGGGCTCCTCCCAGTCCCGAGAGTCCGACGAGCGGATCGAAGCCAAGCTGGACGCGCTGCTGCGCGAGCGCGACCTGGACCCGGAGAACCCCTGACGTGTGGGCGGCGCCACGGCGCCGCCCGTTGACCTCAATCCCGCTTCACCTCCGAGGCTTGACCACGTCGGCGAGCGATGTGGAGGGTGACATGCGGGTGATCGAGGTGGCGACGTTCGGCGGGCCGGAGGTGCTGGCCCTGACCGAGGCCCCGGAGCCGGTGCCCGGCCCGGACGAGGTCGTGGTCGAGGTGTCCGTCGCGGACGTGCTCTGGGTGGAGACGATGATCCGGCGCGGGCAGGGCGGCAAGTACTTCCCCATCCGGCCGCCGTACCGGCCGGGGGTCGGGGTCGCCGGCACCGTCGGTGCGGTCGGTGCGGGGATCGACCCGGGCTGGACCGGCCGGCGGGTGGTCACCAGGACCGACGAGCGGGGCGGCTACCTGGAACGCGCCGTGGTGCCCGCCGAGGGTCTGGTGCCGGTGCCCGACGGGGTCTCCCTGCCGGACGCGGCGGCGCTGCTGCACGACGGGACGACCGCGTTCGGCCTGCTCGACCTGGTGCCGGTCCGCCCCGGGGACCACGTGCTGGTCACCGCCGCCGCCGGCGGCCTCGGCGTGGTGCTCGTGCAGGAGGTCCGCGCCCGAGGCGGGTTCGTCGTCGCGGCGGCCCGGGGCGCGGCCAAGCTCGACGCGCTGCGTCGGCTGGGCGCCGACGTCCTGGTGGACTACGCCGAGCCGGACTGGACGCTGCGGGTCCGGGCCGCGACGGACGGCCCGCATGTCGTCTTCGACGGCGCCGGCGGCGACTACGGCCGGGCGGCGTTCGACCTGGTGCGCGACGGCGGGAGGTTCTCCGCGCACGGCACCCCGGCCGGGGAGTTCGCGGTGCCCGCCGCCGAGGCCGCGCGCGCCCGGGGCATCACCGTCACCGGCATCGGCGACGTCCAGTTCACTCCCGAGCAGGCGCGCCGGCACCTGCGGGCCGCGCTCGACGCGACGGCGGCGGGGCGGATCGCGCCCCTGGTCGGCCAGACCTTCCCGTTGCACCGGGCCGCCGACGCCCACCGGGCGATCGAGGAGCGTGCCGCGATCGGCAAGACGCTGCTCACCGTCTGACCGCCGGGCCCGCCGGCCGTCCCGGCCGCCGGTGGTGCCGCGCCGCCGGCCGGCGTACGGTACCAAGATCGGCGGGCGGGGCGGCCCGGTTCCGGGGCGATCCGGAGGTGTCGGTACGCGACCCCCGCCGCCGCGCCAGCGTGACGTGCAGGAGGCACCGATGCAGGACCGCACCCCGCGCCCGGAGGACCTGGAGCCGATCGAGCGGGCGAGCGTCGACGAGCTGCGGGCGGTGCAGCGGGAGCGGCTGCGCTGGTCGCTGCGGCACGCGTACGACAACGTGCCGCACTACCGCCGTGCCTTCGACGCCGCCGGGGTGCACCCCGACGACTGCCGGGACCTGGCCGACCTGGCCCGCTTCCCGTTCACCGGCAAGGCGGAGCTGCGGGAGAACTACCCGTTCGGCATGTTCGCCGTGCCGCGCGAACGCATCGCCCGGGTGCACGCCTCCTCCGGCACCACCGGCCGGCCGACGGTGGTCGGTTACACCGCCGACGACCTGCGGACCTGGGCCCGGCTGATGGCCCGGTCGATCCGGGCCGCCGGCGGCCGCCCCGGCGACCGCGTGCACGTCGCGTACGGCTACGGGCTGTTCACCGGCGGGCTCGGCGCGCACTACGGCGCGGAGGAACTGGGCTGCATCGTCATCCCCGTCTCCGGCGGGATGACCGAACGCCAGGTGACGCTGATCCGGGACTTCGAGCCGGAGGTGATCATGGTGACCCCCAGCTACATGCTCGCGATCGTGGACGAGATGGAGCGGCAGGGGATCGACCCACGCGCCACCTCGCTCCAGGTCGGGGTCTTCGGCGCGGAGCCGTGGACCGAGGACATGCGCCGGGAGATGGAACAGCGCCTCGACATGCACGCCGTGGACGTCTACGGCCTGTCCGAGGTGATGGGCCCGGGCGTGGCCAACGAGTGCGTGGAGACCAAGGACGGGCCGCACCTGTGGGAGGACCACTTCTATCCGGAGATCGTCGACCCGGTCACCGGGGAGGTGCTCCCCGACGGTGAGCGCGGCGAGTTGGTGCTCACCTCGCTCACGAAGGAGGCCATGCCGGTCGTCCGCTACCGGACCCGCGACCTGACCCGGCTGCTGCCCGGCACCGCCCGCCCGATGCGCCGGATCGAGAAGATCACCGGGCGCAGCGACGACATGATGATCGTGCGCGGGGTGAACGTCTTCCCCACCCAGATCGAGGAGCTGATCCTGCGTACGCCGCAGCTCTCGCCGCACTTCCAGTGCGTCCTCGGGCGGGAGGGGCGGATGGACACGCTGACCGTCCGGGTGGAGCGGCGGGCGGGGGTGGCCGTCGAGGCCGCCGAGCGGGCCGGCGGGGCGCTGGTCGGGCTGGTCAAGAACACGATCGGAGTGAGCGTGGCGGTCGAGGTGGTCGCCCCGGACGGGGTGGAGCGGTCGATGGGCAAGATGCGGCGGATCGTCGACCAGCGGCGGGGTGGCTGACATGGCGGGGCGCAACGCCGCGTACGACATGTTCGACGCCGACGCGGCGTCGAAGGGGCTCGGCATCGAGCTGGTGGACGCCGCCGACGGGGCGGCGGTGGCCCGGATGCGGGTGACCGGTGCGATGGTCAACGGTCACGCGATCGCCCACGGCGGCTTCGTCTTCCTGCTCGCCGACACCGCCTTCGCGCTGGCCTGCAACAGCCACGGTCCGGTCACCGTCGCCGCCGGCGGCGAGATCACCTTCGTCCGTCCCGCCCGCGAGGGCGACCTGCTGACCGCCCGCGCCACCGAGCGCACCCGGTACGGCCGCAGCGGCATCTACGACGTCACCGTCACCCGCGACGGCGGCGAGGTGGTCGCCGAGTTCCGGGGCCGCAGCCGCACCCTGCCGGCGCCCGCCGGCTGAGCCTCGCGCCGCCGCCGATGCGCCCGACCTCGCTGCCCCCACGGGCGTTACCGGCGCGGCTAACATCGGGGCGGTGCGAGTGCTGGTGGTCTCCGCGCCGTTGATCGGGCACGTCTTCCCCCTGCTGCCGCTGGCCGCCGCGCTGCGCGACGCCGGGCACGAGGTGCTCGTCGCCACCGCCGCCGACGGCCTGCGGGCGGAGCGGTCCGGGCTGCCGGTGCACGATGTCGCGCCGGCGTTCGACTTCGGCCGGATCGCCCGGCGCGTCATGCTGCGCCACCCGCTGATCGCCCGGGCCGAGCTGGCCGGCACGGCCGGCACCCGGGGCGCGGCGCTGCTCTTCGGCGCGGTCAACGACCAGATCGCCGACGGGGTGGTCGCCGTCGCCGCTCGGTGGAAGCCCGACCTGGTGGTCCACGAGCCGTTCGCGGTGGCCGGGGCGCTCGCCGCAGCGACGCGCGGCGTGCCCGCCGTACGCCAGGAGAACGCCCTCTTCGACGGCCGGGAGCTGGTCCGGGTCACCCTCGCGCGACTGGGCGGGGCCCTGCGCCGGCACGGCCTGACGGAGCTGCCGCCCCCGGCCGCCGCGATCGCCGTCGCCCCGCCCAGCGTGCGGCACCAGGACGGCTGGCCCATGCGCTACGCCGCCCACGCCGGCGGTGGCGAGTTGCCGGGCTGGCTGCGCGAGCCGGGGGAGCGCCCGCGGGTGCTGGTCAGCCGCAGCACCGTCGCCGGCCCCGGCAGCGCCGGGCCGATGCCGGCGGTCGTCGCCGCCGCCGACCGGGTCGACGCCGAGTTCGTCCTGGTCCGCCCGGACGCGCGGCTGGCCCGCCGGGCGCTGCCCGGCAACGTGCGCACCGTCGACTGGATTCCGCTCGCCGAGGCCCTGCCGGCGAGCGCGGCGCTGGTCCACCACGGCGGCGCGGGCAGCGTGTTCACCGCGCTGACCGCGGGGGTGCCGCAGCTGGCCACCGTCGGGCCCGGCGACCGGCGGCACAACGCCGAGCTGGTGGCGGCGCGCGGCGCGGGAATCGCGGTCCGGGCCCGCGACATCACCGCCGACACGCTGACCCGGCTGGTCGGCGATCCGGCGCTGCGCGACGCGGCGAGGCAGGTCAGCGCCGAGATCGCCGCGATGCCGGGGCCGGCGGAGCTGGTGCGGCGGCTGGAGTCGCTGCGCTGAGGCCGTCCCGCCCGCGCGGCGGCCCGTTCCGGTCGGGGGTGTGGGGCAGGATGCCTCCATGGGACATGTCGTGCTGTTTCACTCCGTCTACGGGTTGCGGCCGGCCGTGCTGACCGCCGCCGACCGGCTGCGCGCCGCCGGGCACACGGTCGTCACGCCCGACCTCTACGGCGCGCCGGCCGCCGCGACGGTGGAGGACGGCTTCGCCCTGCTCCGCAAGATCGGCCAGGAGGCCGTGCTGGACCGGGCACGGGAGGCCCTGCGCGAGGCGCCGGCCGACGCGGTGCTGGCCGGCTTCTCGATGGGCGCGGGGGTGGCCGGCGCGATGCTCGCCGAGCGCCCCGACGCGGCGGCGCTGTTGCTGCTCTCCGGCGTCGGCGGCGAGCCGGAGTCGGTCCGGCCGGGCCTGCCGGTGCAGCTGCACCTGGGCGACCCGGACGAGTACGACGCGGAGCCGGAGGTCGCGCAGTGGCGGCGGGCGATGACCGACGCCGGCGCGGAGCTGTCCGTCCACCGTTATCCCGGCGTCGGGCACCTCTACACCGACCCGCACCTGCCCGACCATGACGCGACGGCCGCCGCGCAGACCTGGGAGCGGGCCATCGCCTTCCTCGCCGACCGCTGACCGGACTCCCACGGGGCGGGCCGCCGGCCCGCCCACCCGAGGCGGGCCGGGCCCGACGGGGCCGCCCAGCCGAGACGAGCGGGGCCGGCCGGGCCCTCAGCCGAGGCGGGCCAGGTCGCCGGCGGAGAGCCGGATCGCGCCGGCCGCCACGTTCTGCGCCAGGTGCTCCGGGTCGCCGGTGCCGGGGATGGCCAGCACGTGCCGCCCCCGGTGCAGCGTCCACGCCAGGCGGACCTGGTGTGGGGTCACCCCGTGGGCGCGGGCCACCGCGCGCACCGCGTCGTCGTGCTCGCCGGTCGCGCCCGCCTCCCGCCCGGCGCCGGCGATCGCGAAGAACGGCACGAAGGCCACCCCGCGCTCGCCGCAGACCCGCAGCAGGTCGTCGGCCCACCGGTTCGCGTCGAGGGCGTACGCGTTCTGCACGCAGACCACCGGCGCGACGGCCTGCGCCTCGTCCAGGTGGCCACCCGCACGTTGGACAGGCCGAGGTGCCGGATCAGCCCGGCGTCGCGCAGCTCGGCGAGGGCGGCGAAACGCTCCGCCACCGAGTCCCGCCCCTCGCGCCGGACGATCCGCAGGTTGACCACGTCCAGGTGGTCCCGGCCGAGGCGGCGCAGGTTCTCCTCCACCTCCCGGCGCAGCTCGGCCGGGGTCAGCTCCCGGTGCCGGTTCGCCGCGTCGAACGACGGCCCGACCTTCGTGGTGATGACCAGGTCGTCCGGGTACGGCGCGAGCGCCTCCCGGATGAGTTCGGTGGCGTACCGGCGCGGGCCGGTGCCGACGCCGAGCGGCCCGCCCGGCGAGACGTAGAAGGCGGCGGTGTCGATGTGGTTGACGCCGAGCTCGACCGCCCGGCGCAGGACGCGGACGGCGCGCGCCCGGTCCGGGTCGACGGTCAGCCGCATCGACCCGAAACCCATCCGGTGCACGGTGCGGTCGCCGAGGGTCCAGGTGCCGGCGGCGGAGGCGGTGGTCTCTTCGACAGGCATCGGGCGAAGCTAGCCAAGCGGACCCGGCCCGCGCACTCGGTCAGCCGCCCGATACCGCCCGGGCCGGCACGGGCTTAATGTGGATCGTGGGGGAGATGAGGCCCCTCCGTCACGCCGCCGCCGGCGTCCCGCGCGGCAGCCCCCACGCCGACCTCCCTTCGCGGCGCCTCCGCCGGTCCGACCGTGCCGCCCCGGCCGACGGGGCGCGGTCGTGTTCGACGGGCGCGTCCGGGTCGGCCGTCCACCCGGAAAGGTCCACGACGCGTCCGGCCCCGGAACGTCCCGCCCGGTCCGTCCGCGCGCCTGCGGGAGCCGGGCCCGACCCGGTCGGCCAGGGGGCGCCGGAGGTGGTGGCGGGGCTGGGTAGCGGCTGCCGGCCGACGGCGTGCGCACCGACCGGGCCGACGGGCACGGCGGAGGCCGGGGCGGCCTCCGACGCGGTTGCGGCCGCCGCGGCGGGCCGGCGGGCCGGCGCCACCGCATCCGCCGGCTGCCCGGCCCACCCGGCGATCGCGGCCCGCACCGCCCTCGGCAGCCGGGCGTACGCGACCTCGCGCAGCACCGGGTCGGCGACCGCGTACCCGCCGCCGGCGCGGCAGACCAGCAGGCCCGAGGCGGCGAGGGCGCGCAGCTCCGGCACCGCCCGGGCGGGCGACCAGCCGAGCAGGCGCCCCACCGCCGACGCGGTGACCCCCGCGCCGAGGGCCGCGACGCCGAGGGCCGCCACCGCCGTCAGCGCCGCCCGCCGGACGCCGTCGAGGCGGTCCAGCCGGGCGTCCACCTCCCGGCGCACCGACTCGGGCACGGGCAGCAGCGCGGTCGGCGCCACGTCGGTCGGCGCCACGTCGGTCGGCGCCACGTCGAGCGACGCCACGTACGCGGCGGCCCGGCCGGGGCTGCCCCCGGCCAGCGGCAGCAGGCGCGCGGCCTCCGCCGCCGGCCGGTCGGCCCGGCGCAGCAGGTGACGCAGCAGCCGGCCGGTCTCCACCGGGCGCAGCGGCGGCACGTCCAGCCGGTGCCGGCGGTCCCGGGCCCCGGGCAGCACGTCCGCCCACTCGGGACGGTGCAGCGCCACGACCGCCAGCGGAAGGGACCGGGCGGTGGCCGCCGCGAAGAGCCGGTGCAGGAAGCGGTTCAGCTCCCCGGTGGCCCGGTCGAGGTCGTCCACCGCCACCACCAGCGGCTCCCGGGCGGCGAGCGACAGCAGCACCTCCCGCGCCACCTCGGCGCCCCGCGCGGCCTCGCGGGCGGCGTCCGGGCGCGCCAGGAGTCCTTCCAGCGCGGACACCGCCTCGGTCAGGCCGGCGGGCGGCACCAGGCCCGCGAGGGCGGCGGCGAGCCGACGGCGTACGACCGGAGGTGGGTCGTCCGCGCGGAGGCCGGCGGCCCCGCGCACCAGGTCGGCGACGGGCGCCAGCGCCTCCGGGCACGGCGGGCAGTGCGCGACGCACCAGCGCACCGGCACGTCGTCCACGGTCGGGACGGCGCGCCGCAGCTCGTGCAGCAGCCGGCTGCGCCCGCTGCCGGCGGGACCGACCAGCGACAGCCAGCGCGGGCTGCGGTCCCGCACGGCGCGGACGATCAGGTCCCGGGCGGTGGCCAGTTCCCGCCGTCGCCCGACCAGCGGGCCCTCGTGCGGGGCCGGGGCCGGGCGGGTGGCGCCGGTGGCGTGCCACACGTCCACCGGCAGCGCCTTGCCGGCGAGGGCCACCGGCGGCACGCGGCGCTGGTCGATCAGCCCCACGGTGGCCCGGTGGGTGGCCGCGCAGAGCGCCACGCCGCCGGGCGGGGCGTACTCCTGCAACCGGGCGGCGGTGCTGGTCACCGCGCCGCTGGCCGCGCCGTGCCCGCCGTCGTGTGTCGCGGCGAGGTCCACCAGCGCCTCGCCGGTGGCCACCCCGACCCGGACCCGCAGCCGCGGCGCGCCGGGCACGGGGCGCCGGTCGAGGGCCCGCTGGATGTCCAGCGCCGCCCGCACCGCCCGGTACGCGTCGAACCCGTCGGACTCGCGCGCCCCGAACAGCGCCATGACCGCGTCGCCGACGTACTTCTCGACCACCCCGTGCCACCGGCGCAGCACCCCGGCGACGGTGGCGAAGTAGGCGCGCTGCAGGGCCCGTACGTCCTCGGGGTCGAGCCGGTCGACGAGCGCGGTCGACCCGACGATGTCGGCGAACAGCACGGTGACCATGCGTCTCTCCTCCGGCACCGGCCAGCCTGCCGACGCGACACGTTGCGGACCGGCGACGATGGTGAGCATGGGCATCGCACCCGCCTTTCCTCCCGTTGCCTGCCGACTCCTCGGACACTGTCACCTGCGGGCCGACGGGGGATCTGCAGAACGACGTATGTCGGCCAGCCGCAACCTCCGGTCGCAATGTCGACGCGACGAGTGCCACAGGGGCAGAAGACCCGTAGAACGGTGCGCGGACGTGTGACTAGGCTGCGTGCCATGGCCAGCGATGTGGACGCCGCACCGCTCGTCGGCCGGGCCGACCTGGTGACGACGGTACGGTCCGCGCTGCTCGACGAGGTCGCGCAGGGGCACACCGCCGCCGTCTTCCTCACCGGCGAGAGCGGCGTGGGCAAGACCCGGCTGCTGCGCGAGGTGGGCGCCCGGCTGCGCGACGCGGGCGCCCTGGTGCTCACCGGCTCCTGTCTGGACATCGGCGACGCGTCGCCGCTGCACCCGCTGCTGCAGGCGTTGCGCCGCTTCGACGCCGAGCTGACCGGCTCCCACGCCCGGACGTCCTCGGCCGTCCGCGGCCTCCTGCAGATGTTCGCCGACGAGACCGCCGGCCCGGACGGCGCCGGGGCGCTGCTGGAGCGGGTCTCCCGGGGGCTGCACCTGATCGCCGAGGGGCGTCCGCTGGTGCTCGTGCTGGACGACCTCCAGTGGGTCGACCGCAGCACCCGACAGTTGCTGCTCTATCTGCTCGCCGGCCTCGGCGACCTCCAGTTGTCCGTGCTCGCCGCGGTGCGGGCCGAGTCGTTGCAGGGCGCGCACCCGCTGCGCCGGGTGCTCACCGAGCTGCGTCGGCTGCGCTCGGTGCGGGTGCTCGACCTGGTCCCGTTGGACCGGGCCGGCACCGACCAGCTCGCCGCCGCCGTGGTCGGCCGACCGCTCGCGCCTGAGGCGGCGGAGCTGGTGTGGCGGCGCAGCGGCGGCAACCCGTTCGTGGTGGAGGAGTTGGCCCGCGACCTGCGCGACGGCCGGGACGGCCTCTCCGACACGCTGCGCGAGATCTTCCTGGCCCGGGTCGACGCGCTGCCCCAGCACGCGCACGCCGTGGTGCACGCGGTCGCGGCCGGCGTCGAGCCGGTGGAGCACTGGCTGCTGGCGCGGGTGACCCGGCTGCCCGAGGACGAGCTGATCGAGGCCGTCCGCGCGGCCGTCGCGCACCGGCTGCTGGTGGGCGCGGACGACGGCTACCGGCTGCGGCACCGGCTGGTCGCCGAGGTGCTGGAGCACGAGCTGCTGCCCGCCGAGCGGGCCGCCCTGCACCGCCGCTACGCCGAGGCGCTCACGTCGGCCCCGGCGGAGCTGCACCAGGCCCGCCTGGCGCACCACTGGCGGCTGGCCGGTGAGCCGGCGCGGGCGCTGCCGGCGGCGACGGCGGCGGCCCGGGAGGCCGAGCGGCTGCACGGCTGGGCCGAGGCGCACCGGCACTGGTCGGTCGCGTTGCAGCTGGCCGGCTCGCCCGGCGGGGGGCCGCTGGACGTGGACCGGGTGACCCTGCTGGAGCGCGCCGCCGAGGCCGCCCACCACTGCGGCGAGCACGCCCGCGCGCTGACCCTGCTCGAGGAGTTGGCCGGCTCCGGCGCCGATCGGTCGACCTGTGCGCTGCACATCCGGCGGGCCCGCTACCTGGCCGCCGCCGGCCGGTCGGCGCTCGCCGAGGCGGAATACCGGCGGGCCCTGGAGGCCGCCGACTGCACTCCCCGGGAACGCGCCACCGCCGCCGCCCACCTGGCCGAGCTGCTGCTGCACCTCGGCCGGTACGCCGACGCCGGCCGGCGGGCCCGGGAGGCGCTGAAGCTGTCCGCCGCGGTCGAGGGCTCCACGTCGGAGGTCGTGCTGGCCAGCGCGGCCCTCGGGTTCTCTGAGGCGTACCTGGAGGACCCGGACGCCGGGCTGGCGGTGATGCGCCGGGCGCTGGAGACCGCCGAGCGCTCCGGCCGCCCCGAGGACGTGGCCTGCGCGTACCTGCACCTGGCCGAGCTGTTGACCGGGCCGCTGAACGTGCTGGAGGAGGGCGTCGTCGTCGCCCGCCGGGGTGCCGAGCGGGTGGCCGAGCTGGGCCTCGGCCGCACCTGGGAGACCCGGCTGCTGGCCATCGCCACCAACGGGCTGTTCCGCGTGGGCCAGTGGGCGGAGGCGGAGAAGGTCGTCGCGGCGGCGCTGCGGCACCGCCCCTCCGGCGCGGACGCGGTCGAGCTGCTGCTGGCCCGCTGCCGGCTGTCGGTGGGCTACGGCGACATCGCGGCCGCCGACCGCGACCTGGACGCCGTGGCCACGGTGCTCGCCGGCGGCGGGGCGCGGCATGTGATTCCGCTGCTCACGCTGCGGGCGGGGCTGGCCATGTGGCAGGGCCGGCACGACCTCGCCCGGCAGGCGGTGCAGCGCGGCCTGACCGAGAGCCGCTCCGACGACGTGGGCATCCTCGCCGCGCTGGTGTGGCACGGCCTGCGGGCCGAGGCGGAGGCGCACGCCAGCCGGACGATCGCGGTGGACGACACCGCGGTGCGGCGGCTGCGGGAGGTGGCCGACCGGGTGGCCCGCAAGAGCGAGCACGCGGCCCGCCCGGTGCGCGACGTGGTCGACGGGTTCCTGGCGCTGTGCGCCGCCGAGGTGAGCCGCCTCGACGGCAGCGACCCGGAGCTGTGGGCCCGGTCCGTGGCGCAGTGGGATCGGCGCCACCACCCCTACCCGGCGGCCTACTCGCGGCTGCGTCAGGCCGAGGCGCTGCTGGCCCGGCGCAGCCGCAGCGCCACGGCGGGCAAGCTGCTGCGGCAGGCGTACCAGGTGGCGCAGGGGCTCGGCGCGGTGCCGCTGACCTCGGAGATCCGGACCCTCGCGGGCCGGGCCCGGGTGGCGCTGGAGGACCGGCCTGCCGCGGGCGAGCCGACCGCCGGCCCGGACGGCGACGAGTTGGCGGTGCTGACCGCGCGGGAGCGGGAGGTGCTCGCCGCCGTCGCCGAGGGGCTGACGAACCGGGAGATCGGCCAGCGGTTGTTCATCAGCGAGCGGACCATCGGCGTGCACGTCTCGCACATCTTCGACAAGCTCCAGGTCCGCACCCGGGTGCAGGCCAGCGCCATCTTCCTGCGTAGCCGGCCCGCCTGACGCGCGTACGGATACGTCGTTCTACTGATCCGCCCGACGGTCCTCGGCTGGCAGGCTGTGCAGCGTCGCCGACGGCACGGGGTGCCGGGAACCACTGTGGAGGAGAGATGACGGAACCGGCGTGGGGACCCGTGCATCGGGACGTCGTCGACCTGCTCGCCGACCACCCCGCCGACGTGCCGGCGGTGGTCGACCACCTCACCAAGCTCCAGGACCTGCTGGTCCGGCTGCCTCCGTTGGAGGCGAGCTGCCCGCTGGCCGACTTCAACAAGCTCTATCTGACGATCACCGAGAGCGTGCTGAACGGGCTCTACGACGACCGGTTCTCCGACCCCGTGTTCCTGTCGCGGCTCGACGTGGAGTTCGCCGCGCGCTACTTCGACGCGATGCGGCTGTGGACCGACTCCAGCCCGGGTACGCCGAAGGCCTGGACGTGTCTGTTCGAACGGATGCGCGGGCCGGACGCCCGCCCGCTGCCGTCGGCGGCCGCCGGGGTGAACGCGCACATCAACTTCGACCTGCCGTTCGCGCTGGTGACCACGTTCGACAGCCTGGAGTCGGAGCCGGTCGACGGCACCGAGCAGCATCGCGACTACCTCGAGATCAACAACATCTTCGCGGACAAGATCCCCGGCCTGCGGCGCGGCTACCTGGAGCGGTGGCAGCTGCTCATCGACATGCTCAACGGCGACATCGACGACTGGTACCAGGGGGAACTGGTCGAGTACACCCGCGACGTCGCCTGGCGCAACGCGCAGAAGATCTGGCGGTGCCGGCACGACCCGGCCGCCCACGAGTGTGAGCGCGCGCGGTTGGACGACACCGCCGCGGCGCTCGGCCGGCTGCTGCTCTCGCCCCTCGGGGCGTTCCTGCAGTAGCCGGGACGGGGGGTCCCCGCGCTCCGCACCGGCACACGGCGGAGCGCGGGGACGCGTCCGTGTCCGCGCCGCCGGTGGCCCCGCCCCGCGCGCACGGCCGGTCCGTCCCTGCCCGCCCGCCCTCCACCAATGCTGGTCGCGCCGGCGACCCGGGGCGGCGTGCCGAACCGGGACGTCGAGATCGCGGTGCCCAGGCAGTGGCCCGTCCGGGCGTACGTGATCCGGCCGGCCGGCGGGACCCGCCCGGGGTACGCCCGCTGGCCGGTGGCTGACGGCCGGGCTGGCGTCGCCGGTCGGTCTGTGCGGAACGCCCTCCCGCCTGCGACGGAAGGGCGTTCCGGGTTCGCCGTTCCGGCGGGCGGCCGGCGGGGGACCGCCTACGGTCGGGTCAGGACGACCGAGGGGCGGGGACGGGGGATGGCTGACGAGCACGGGGCGGGGTCGCGGCGTACGCGCGGCCGCCGTCCGCCGCGCGGCGGAATGGACGGGGAGCTGCGCGCCGCGCGCGATCCCACCCGCCCCGGCCGCCGCGCGGGTCGCCCGGTCGCCGTCCCGGAGGTCGTGGCCAGCCCCAGCCGGCCGGTGGCGCCGCCCAGCCCGCTGCGACGGTGGCTGTTGGTGCACCGGGTGCAGCCGGTGGGCCCCGAGTCGGCGGAGGGCCAGGCCCGCTCGCACGCCTGGTGGCAGGTCATGTGCCTGACCGGGGTGGACTACTTCTCCACCCTGTCGTACCTGCCGGGGATCGCGGCGATCGCGGCTGGGGCGCTCTCCCCGCTGGCCACCCTGCTGATCGTCGCGCTGACGCTGCTCGGCATGCTGCCGATGTACCGGCGGGTGGCCCGGGAGAGCCCGCACGGGCAGGGCTCGGTGGCGATGCTGGAACGGCTGCTGCCGTTCTGGCGGGGCAAGCTCTTCGTGCTGGTCCTGCTCGGCTTCGTGGCCACCTCCTGGATCATCACGATCACCCTCTCCTCGGCCGACGCCACGGTGCACCTGCTGGAGAATCCGCTGCTGCCCGAGGGCGTCGGCGGAACGGCGGTCGCCGTCGGCGTCACCGTCGTGCTGCTGCTGGTCCTCGGCGGCGTCTTCCTGCTCGGCTTCCGGGAGGCGGTGGCGGTGGCCATCCCGCTGGTCGCCGTCTTCCTGGCGCTGAACGCGGTGGTCGTCGCGGTCTCGGTGGCCGAGATCGCGGCGGACCGGGGAACGCTGGCGGGCTGGACCTCGGCGCTGAGCGCGGGCCGGGGCCCCGGCGAGGTGGCGGCGACAGCCGTGCTGGCCTTCCCGCTGCTGGTGCTCGGGCTCTCCGGTTTCGAGACCGGGGTCAGCATGATGCCGCTGGTGGCCGGGGACGGGCCGGACCGCGCGGCCCGGTTGGCCGCGCGGATCCGCAACACCCGCAGGATGCTCGCCACCGCCGCCCTCGTCATGTCGGTCTACCTGGTCTCGACCTCGCTCGTGACCACGGTCCTGATCCCTCCCGGTGAGTTCGGGCCGGGCGGGGCCGCCAACGGCCGGGCGCTGGCGTACCTCGCCCACGAGCACGTCGGCGAGGTCTTCGGCACCGTCTACGACGTCAGCAGCGCGCTCATCCTCTGGTTCGCCGGCGCCTCCGCGATGGCCGGCCTGATCAACATCGTGCCCCGCTACCTGCCCACCTACGGCATGGCGCCGGAGTGGGCCCGCGCGGTGCGGCCGGTCGTGATCGTCTACACGTTGGTCAGCATCGCGATCACCGTGGTGTTCCGGGCCGACGTCAACGACCAGGCCGGGGCGTACGCCACCGGGATCCTCGCCATGATGGTCTCCGCCGCCGTGGCGGTCACCATCTCCGCGGCCCGCCGCCGGGAGCGCGTCGCCGCCGTGGGCTTCGCCGTGCTCACCCTGGTCCTGCTGTACGCCCTGGCCGAGAACGCCATCGCCAAGCCGGACGGCATCACCATCTCGGTCCTGTTCATCCTCGGCATCGTCGCGGTCTCGCTGGTCTCGCGGGTGAGCCGGACCACCGAGCTGCGTACGGAGCGGATCGAGTTCGACGAGCCGGCCCGCCGGTTCGTCGCCGACTCGCTGGCGCACGACGGCCGGCTGCACCTCATCGCCCACAAGCGGGCCCGGGGCGCGGTGAAGGAGTACACGATCAAGGAGCGGGCGCAGCGGGCGATGAACCCGGTCCCCGGCGAGGGCGACATCCTGTTCCTGGAGATCGACGTGGTCGACCCGTCCGAGTTCAGCCAGGTGCTGCGGGTCCACGGCGTGGAGGTCGGGGGCTTCCGGGTGCTGCGGGCCAGCAGCCCGGCGGCGCCGAACGCCATCGCGGCGATCCTCCTGGCGTTGCGCGACGCCACCGGCGTCCGCCCGCACGCCCACTTCGAGTGGTCCGAGGGGAACCCCCTCGCGCACCTGCTGCGCTACCTCATCCTCGGTCGCGGCGACACCCCGCCGGTGGTCCGGGAGATCCTCCGCAAGTCCGAGCCGGACCCGACGCGCCGGCCGGGCATCCACGTCGGCGGCTGACCCGGCACCCGTGCCGGCCTCGGGGTCGCGCGAACGTTCTCCGCCCTCACGAGATGAATCATACGTTTATTCATCTTCGACTGACTTGCCTGAATTTCGCTCGTATCGTGGCGTTCGGTGGCTGTCGGGATGTCGGTCGCCCCGCGCCCGGTTCGGGCCGGTCGTGTCATGCACGTGAGAGGCAGGAAAGCCTGATGTCGACGTATCAAGGGAACCGGCGAGCGACACCAGCCAGGCGGCGGTCCCGATGGTTCTTAGCCGGTGGGCTCGTGGCGGGCACCCTGGCGGCCGGGGTGGCGGGCGGCGCCGCGGTGGCCGCGGAACGAGCGCTGCCCACCGCGTCGGACACGCCGTCCCTGGTGCTGCGCGGCGACGACTCCGGCGCGGGGCACCGCGACGACCGCCGCGAGCAGGGCCGCGCCGCCCTCGGCGGGCAACCCTCCGGCGACCCCTCCGGGGCTGCCGCCGGGGAGCCCTCCGGCGACTGGTCGGGCGACTCCGCCGGGGAGCACCGGGGCGGGGAGGAGGGCCGGGACCGGGGGCCCGGGGGCGGGCGCCGCGGGGAGGTCGCGGTGCCGTGCGACTCGTCGAAGCTCATCGCCGCGCTGGTCCGGGCCAACGCCGAGGGCGGCGCCCACCTGCGGCTCGCGCCGAAGTGCACGTACGAGCTGACGCACGCCTTCCAGCAGCCCGACGACTACGACGGCGGGATCCGGGACGCCCGGGAGGCGGCCGACAGCGCGGAGAACCCGGGCGACGCCGAGGCGCCGCCGCGCAACCCGCAGCACGACCGGGCGGGGCTGCCGGTCATCTACCACCCGATCACGATCCGGGGCGAGGGCGCCACCATCGAGCGGGACGTGCACGCCGAGGCGTTCCGGTTCTTCACCGTCCGCGACGGCGGGGAACTGACCCTCTCCGACGTCGTGCTGCGCAACGGCCTCTCCGCCGCCGAGGGCGGCAGCATCCACGTCGTGCACGGCGCGTCGGCCGTGGTCGAGCGCACCACCGTCGTCGGCAGCACCTCCCTCTCCGCGGAGGGCGGCGGTGGCGGGATCTTCAACGACGGCAACATGGTGGTCGTCGACAGCACGTTCGTCGGCAACCACGCCGCCGGCAAGGCGGGCAAGGGCGGGGGCCTGCTCAACGGCGGCGTGCTGAGCCTGCGCACGTCGGACTTCCGGAACAACACCGCCGTCGCGTACGGCGGCGGCCTCGGCAACTACCGCGGGGCCGCCGAGGTGCAGAAGAGCACCTTCGCGCACAACAACGCGGCGCAGGGCGGCGGCATCGCCAGCTTCTCGGCCCGCACCAGGGTGGCCGACAGCAAGGTGCTCGGCAACACCGCCCAGACCGGTGGGGGCATCGCCAACTCGGACGCCCTGATCTTCCTGCGCGGCCTGGAGGTGCGCGACAACACCGCCACCGGCAACGGCGGCGGCATCTCCACCTCCCAGGGCCTGCTCCCGCTCGACGACAGCGTCGTCGCCGGCAACACCGCCCGGGGCGCCGGCGGCGGGATCTACGCCGCGAAGTCCAACCTGCTGGTCCGCCACAGCGAGGTCGACCGGAACCACGCCGTCGGCGCGGCGTCGAAGGGCGGCGGGGTGTTCGTGACCCAGGGCCAGGTCTCCCTCTACCGCAGCCAGGTGGCCGACAACACTGCCACGGTGAAGCCGGGCGGCCTCTTCGCCGACAAGGCCCGGGTCAGGGTCGACGACGAGACCGACATCATCGACAACGAGTCCACCAACTGCGAGGGCAGCCGGGTGCCGGTGGCCAACTGCTTCCGCTGACCGGCCGCCCCGAGGGGCGCAGCCGGCCCCGCTCCCGACGATCGTGAGGATCCTCGGCGGCGCGGGCCGGGTGCGCCCCTCGTCGCGTGCCCGCCGTCCTGATGGCGCCCCTCCGTTCGCCGTCCGTCCGAGCTCGCCTGCGCGAGCTCGGCTGTCGGCCGCTCCGGCCGGGCCCAGCGACCCTACCGGGAGGCGGAGCCGCTGGCGGTGTAGCCGCTGCCCGGGAGAGGGCGCGGCTATACCGGTACGGTCCACGGGACCGGGTTCACGACGTGGGCGTCGTCACGGGCAGTTCGTCGGCCTGGTCGCGACCGCCGTGCTGTGCCGTCCGCCCCGGGACCGCCCTCGGTGAGGCGGGTCCGGGTCGGTTGCGTGCGGCGCGGAGCATGGTGGCGATCAGGATGGCCCCGCCCGCCGTCAGGACGACGCTGACCATCGCGGCGATCCGCATCTCTTGGGTGAAGGCGTCGAAGGCGACGCTCCGCAGCGCCTCCGCGGTCTGGTGCGGTAAGGCCGTGGCGGTGTCGACGGCACCGCCGAGGGTTTCCTCCGCCGCGGCCAGCTCTTTGGAGGTGAGGCCCGCGGGGGCCTGGGACTCCATCCGCGAGCGGTAGACGGCGGTGCCGATGCTGCCGAGGACCGCGATGCCCAGCGCTCCGCCGAACTCGGCGGAGGTCTCCGCCAGTGCGGAGGCCGCCCCGGCTCGCTCCGGCGGCGCGGCGGACAGGATCACCTCGGTGACGACGGCGGACACACCGCCGATGCCGACGGAGACCACGGCCAGTGCGCTGACCAGGTAGACGATGCCCGAGTCGGTCCGGATCAGGGACAGCGCGACGTATCCGGCGGTCGCCACCAGAAGCCCGGCGATCATCACGTTGGGCTTGCCGATACGCGGCGCCATCGCGGTGGCCAGGGCGACACCTACGGGCAGCACGAGGAACGTGGGCAGCGACCACAGGGCCGACTCGAACGGGCTCATGCCCAGGACGAGCTGCATGAACTGCCAGTTGAACAGCGAGAAGCCGATCATCGCGAAGGTCGCCAGAGCGTCGATGAACAGCGGCACGTTGAACCGGCGGGTGCGGAACAGCGCGAGGTCGATCATCGGGTTCACGGCCGTGCGCTGGCGGCGGATGAACAGTGTTCCCACGGCGAGTCCGGCGGCCATGCAGGCAGCCGGGGTCCATCCGAAGCCGTGCTTCGCCGTCAGCTTGATGCCGTAGATCACGGCGAGGACGGCCACCAGGGACAGCAGGGCGCCGAGCAAGTCGAAGCGGCCCGGCTTGGGATCGCGGTACTCGGGCAGCAGCAGCGGCCCGAGGAGCAGCAGCAGGATCATCACGGGGACGTTGATCAGGAAGACCGAGCCCCACCAGAAGTGCTCCAGCAGCAGGCCGCCGATGATGGGGCCGACGACGGCACCGCCCGCGAAGCCGGCCGTCCAGACGCCGACGGCGGTGGCCCGCTGCCGGTCGTCGTGGAACATGTTCCGGATCAGGGAGAGGGTGGAGGGGGCCAGCGAGGCTCCGGCGATGCCCATGAGCGCGCGGGTCGCGATCAGCGTCTCAGGGCTGGACGCGTAGGCCGCGAGGACTGAGGCGAGACCGAAGGCCGCAGCACCGGTCAGCAGCACCCGCCGCCGTCCGATCCGGTCACCGAGGGTGCCCATCGTGATCAGCAGGCCGGCCAGCAGGAAGCCGTAGGCGTCCATGATCCACAGCAGTTCGGAGCTGCTCGGCTGGAGGTCGGCCGTCAGAGACGGGAGCGTGACGAACATGACGGACATGTCCATGGACGCCAGTACGCACGGCACCACCAGGACGGCGAGCCCGACCCACTGTCTGGTTCCGGCTCTCTTACGTTCTTCGGTCATGTCCCTCGCTCCTGCTCTTCCGGTTGGGACGGATTTCGTCACGCTGTGCGTACTTAATACGCGCACAGCTGTGTACAGCATACGCACGCGCATGCGGGTGGCTGCAAATGCGTTTCTGACCTGTTGTTTTCCCTGCTTTATGCGTTCGCCTCGATGGCGGGATAGAATTTCGACACACCTTCGCCGGGTGTGACGAAAAGGAGTGTGGTGATGTCGGAGCAGTCGGCCTGCGCGTCCTGCGGAAAGACGCTGGAGCATGCGGAACGAGGGCGGCCGCGGCGCTACTGCTCCCGCGCCTGCCAGGCGCGGGCCTACCGGGGACGCAGGACGGAGGCGCCGGCCGACGTCCTGGGGGACAACGACAGCGCACCCCACCTCACCGTCGAGCGCATCGTGCGGGCCGGGATCGACGTCGCGGACGCGGAGGGGCTCGACGCGCTGTCGATGCGCCGGGTCGCCACGGTCCTCGGCGCGAGCACCATGGCCCTGTATCGGCACGTGGCGTCCAAGGACGATCTGGTGGCCCTGATGGTGGAGGCCGCGATGGCCGACGTCCCTCTGCCCGACGCGCCGCCGCGGAACTGGCGGCACGGCCTCGAACGAGCCGCCTACCGCGACTGGGAGCTGTACCACCGCCACCCGTGGATCCTGTCGAGGGTCCTGGTGACGACTCGCGCGCACTTCAGCCCGGCACTCGCGGCGGACAGCGAAAGCACCTTCTCTTCCTTCGACGGACTCGGCCTCGAACCTGCCGACGCCTTCCGGTACATGTTCATGTTCGCCTCCTACGTGCAGGGTGTGGCGCTGACCTACGTCAGCGACGTGGAGGCGGAACGGCAGGCGGGAAGCAATGCGCAGCGGACGGCGCACGCCCCGGACGACGAACGCGGCCCGCTCTTCGAGCCCGGCGCGTACCCGCGGCTCGGCTCCGCGATGCGCGCGGGTGCCGCCCCCTGGGACCTCGACGCCCTGTTCGCCTCGGGCCTCGCCGGTGTCCTGGACGGCATCGCGGCCGATCTCGCGCGGCGGGGCATCGAGGCCTGAGTCGCGGCGGGCGGGTTTGTCACGCGGCCCGGATCGCTCCCGAGCGGCTCGGAGTCCATCGCCCGGCGATCACCCGCAGTGTTGCCGAGGTGCGGCCGCTGCTGGCCGAGCGTGGCTGCTGGGTGCACGACGGAGTGCGGATACGGACCCTCGCCGACGTGGTGGCCTACCTGGGCCACCACTCGCGCGCCTTGGTGGACGCCACCGAGGTGCGGGTCCGCCGCCCGCTCCGGCAGCGTGCCCCGTCTCGGGCACGGGTTCGGTCCCGTCGACCTGACAGCCCATCCTCCTAGGACGCCTTAGGGGATGTGCGGTAGGCGGGCGGCGTGGGTGACTCTCCCTTCGGCACCGCACGAGGCCGTCCACTGCTCCGGCCCGCGCCACCCGCCAGGCGCGGGCCGGGGGTCCGTCCTACTCGGAGGGCTGGGGCAGCTCGCAGTCGACCTTCGGGTTGGCGCCGATGTAGTTCAGCGGCCCGGCCACGATGGTCACCAGGATGGTGCCCGCCTCGGCGCAGTTGGTGTCGTCGCCGTTGTAGTAGCCGCGCTGGCCGGCGGCGACCGCGCCGATGATCAGCCAGATGACGACGATGACTCCGAGTATCGACGTGCCGCGCATCGCTGCCTCCAGAAGGGGGTGTGGTGGTTCGGGGTGCCGAACGTTGTACCCAGTCGCGTGGAACGGCTAACGACGCCGCCGATCGACCGTCCGGCCGGCCGCCCGGACCGGGGCGCGCCGGTGCGCTATCGGATCGGCGACCGACGGCCGCGCGCGGCAGCCCGGCGGGCGTACAACTGCGTCAGAGCACCGCGCAGGAGGACACCATGGACGCCCCGACCCCGCACCTGTACGTCGACCGCCCCGAGGACGTCGCCGTCGCGGCCCGCGCACTGGCCGGGGGCGCGGTGGTGGCGGTGGCGTTCGGGAACTTCTACGCGCTGGTGAGCCGCCCGGACGCCGCCACGGTGCGCCGGGTCAACGTCGCCAAGGGTCGGCCGGCCGACCAGGTCGGCAGCATCACCACCGCCTTCGGGCGGATCCCCGCGATGTTCGACTGGGCGCGGCTGCCGCACCGGCTGCCCGCGCGCCGGGTGCGGCAGCTGATGGGCGTCCTCTACGGCGCGGGCCCGTTCGGCTTCCGCGGTCCGGCCGTCGACCGGCTGCCCGCCCACCTCACCCGGCACGACCGGGGCGTACGCACCACGCAGGTGATCGCGCCGGGGCTGGCCTGCCCGTCGAACGTGTTCTTCGCGCGCGCGGTCGCCGAGACCGGGGTGGACCACCTCCACATCACCTCGGCGAACCGCTCCCGGCACCTGACGGGGGTCGCGGAGGAGCCGGCGCACTGGAAGGCCGAGGGCATCGCCGAGGACTTCGCCCACCTCGACGACCTGGTGGTGCTCGCGCACCGGGACGAGGCGGCGGCCCGGGCGGCGCACCCCGGGCACCTGCCGGCCTCGGTGACGCTGCTGTCGTTCCACGCCCCGGCAGGGGAGCCGGAGGAACCGCCGGTGCTCACCGTCGACCGGCACGGCTCGCTGCACGTCGACGACGTGCGCCGGGCCGCGGCGCCGCTCGGCCTCCAGGTGCGGCTCGGCCCCACCGCCGGGCGGCGTCTGCAGGTCCGGGGGTACGCGGAGGCGCTGGTCTGACCGGGCACCGGATCGGCCGGTGGTGTCCGGCTCCCCACGAGTACCGCCCGGTGGCTGGTCGGCCTCCGTCCGGAATGCCCGACGTCGCGGCGTCCGGGTGAGCGGACGTCGCGACGTCGGTGGCATCAGGTGGATCGTGGCGCCGCCCCGGCTCGCGGGGGAGCGCCGTCCGGCGCCGCGGTCGGTGCGGCGGCCCGGGGGGTCAGGCGTCGCCGCCGGTCGGCAGCGCGGCGGCCGCCTCCTGCGAGGCGCCCGCGAGCACCTTCGCCTGCTGGGGCCAGGTCGCCAGGCTCGGCGCGGCCCGCAGCCCGGCTGCCCGGATCGTCTCCCGCAGCGCGGCCTCGTCCAACTCCGCGAGCTGCCCGTACGTGCGGATGCCGGCGGCCTGCAGCGCCGCCGCCATCTTCGGGCCGACGCCCTGGATGCGGCGGAAGTCGTCGGCGGCGTCCGCGTCGGCGGCGGACCGCACCGGCGGGGTCGCCATCGCGCCGCGCGCGGCGGGCACGTCCGCCGGCTCGTCCGCCGGCTCGTCCGCCGGCTTGTCCGCCGGCTTGTCCGCCGGCTTGTCCGCCGGCTTGTCCGCCGGCTCGTCCGCCGGCTTGTTCGGCTCGGCCGGCACGTCTGCCGGCGTGGTCGCCGCCGACGTCGCGTCCGGCCCGGACGGGGCGGCGGGGGTCGGCTCCGCCGGGCCGGCGGCTGCGGGGACCGGCTCGGCCTCGGGCTGCGCCTGGGCGGGGACGGCGACGGCCCGGACGGGTTCCGGCTCGGCGGCCGGGACGGGCTCCGCCCCGCCGGTGCGCGCGGGCGCCGGATCGGCGGCCGGGGCCTCGATCGGGGCGGCGGCCAGCACCGGCTCCGGTTCGTTCGCGGCGACGGGCTCCGGCTCGGCAGCGGTGGCCGGCTCCTCGGCCGGCTCGCGGTCGACGGGGCCGGTCACCCCGGCGGCGGCCGGCAACACGACCTCGGCGTCCGGCAGGTGACCCGGGGCGGTGTCGCGCGGCGCGGCCGCCGCCACGGGGTCGGTGTCGGGCGCCGGCACCGAGTCGCCGGTGAGCGCCATGTCGGCCGGGTCGACCTCGTCGGCCCGCCCGGCGTCGGTGGCGACGACGGTGACCGGGGCGGCGCCGGCGTCGGCCGGGGCGTCGGGGGTGGGCACGGGGTCGGCGACGGCGTCCGGGGCCCGGTCGAGGGTCACCTCGGGGCGTACCTCGTCGGTGGTGGCGGCGGGCGGCGGGTCGACCACCACGGCGGTCATGCCGGCGACCGGGTCACCCTCCACCGTGGGCGAGCCGTGCCCGGCTGCCGCGCCCTGCCGGCCGCGCCAGAACCAGCCGGCCGCCAGACCCACCAGCAGGGCCACGATCAGTATCAGCCAGTGCCCGAAAGACCATGCCACGGCGGACCTCCTATTCGTTCGCGTCGAAACTCCGAGAAAAACTCGCCGCAGCTTCGCACACGCGCCGTCTGGGCGGCAGGCAGGATCGGCCGGTCATGGCACATGTGGGACGGGTTGCACCGGCGGTGTCCGGCGGGCGACGGACTGTCGTCGTCCGGCGCCGTCCGCGTACGGTGCGGGGCGGGCACGCGGGGACCCCGGCGCCGGGCGGGCGCCGGGGTCCGGGTCGGACGGTCAGTCCTCCTCTCCGCGGTAGGTGTAGAAGTCGTTGACGAACTTGCGCGCCAGTCGGGGCACCCGGCTGGTGACGCCGAAGTAGCCGCGTGCGCCGAGCAGCGCGAGCCGGCCGACGACGGGCTTGTACATCCGGTCGTCGCCGTTGGTGCCGCTGCGGTTGAGCGAGTCGGCGACCCGGGCGAAGCCGTACGGCACCATGGCGGCCTCGTAGTCGGCCACCGCCTGGAGCAGCGTCTTGTCGCCGGCCGCGGCCAGCCGGAGCTGCCGGCAGAGCAGGGCGGCGTCGCGCAGCGCGGTGTTGGCGCCCACGCCGCGCCCCGGGGTCATGGTGTGGATGGCGTCGCCGAGCAGGGTGACGGTGCTGCTCTTCCACGGCGGCACCGGCTCGCTGGTGGACACCCGGATCGGCAGGGCGCTGCCCGGGTCGCTGCGGGCGAGCAGTTCGCGCAGGTGGGGGTGCCAGTTGCGGGTGAGTTGGAGGGCGAGCAGGACGAGTTCCTCGCCGCGGCGCTGCATGACGTCGGGCGGGAACCGGCGGGCGGTGCTCCAGATGACCAGGTTGATGTTGTCGCGGGTGGTGTCGTGGCGCAGCCCGGGCCAGTCGCGCAGCAGCGCGGCGTCGGCGGGGTCGACACCGGGTTTCAGTGAGCCGTCGCCGTTCCACTTGAACTCCATCACGTGCAGCACGCCCATCATCCCGCCGGTGCCGAAGATCAGCGAGATGCCCTGCTCGATCCGTTCGGGCAGCAGTTGGCGGGTGTGCGGGATCAGGGGGATGCGGGTGGCGATGTTGACGGTTCCCGCGTCGCGGGTGACCGCGTGCGGCAGGTACTGGCGGCGTACGGCGGAGTGCGTGCCGTCCGCGGCGACGAGCAGGTCGCCGGTGGCGGTGCTGCCGTCGGCGAAGTGGGCGGTGACGGTGCCGTCGTCGCGTTGCTCGTACCGGGTGAAGGTCTTGTCGAAGTGGACCGCGTCCTCCATGCCGGTGAGCAGGACCTGGCGCAGGGTCATCCGGGCCACGGACCGTTCGGTGTCCACCGGGTCGGTGTCGGGGCGCAGGGTGAACGAGGCCGTCTGGCGCATCCGCTGGGTGATGACGTTGAAGTAGCGGGGGGATCGGGCGCAGGTGGCCAGGTAGGTGTCGAACAGCCGTGGCGGCAGGCACTCCCGCAGGGCGCGGCTGCCGGTGGGGCCGATGCCGACGCGGTAGCCGAGCAGTCCCTCGCCGCGGGTGCGGTACTTCTCGTAGACGGCGACGCTGATCCCGGCGCGGCGCAGGCCGTGGGCCAGGCACAGCCCGCCGGTGCCGGCGCCGATGACCAGGACGTGGGGTGGTCTGGGTGACATGGGGCCGCCTCCGCTCAGCCGGCCGCGTGCGGGGACGGCGCGTCGGCGGCGTCCCAGCGGTAGAAGCAGCCGGCGATCGCGTCGCGTGGCGAGCGCCAGGTCGGCAGGTACGGCGAGGTGTGCGCGGACAGGCGCTCGTTGACCTGGCGGTACAGCGGGTGGTTGCGGGCGCCGGCCAGGGCGTCCGGGTCGACGTCCGCGGTCTCCATCAGGTGGACGCACAGGTCGTGCAGGCAGTACAGGGACCGGTGCCGGACCCCGGTCAGGGCGGGCAGTTCGGTCGCGTCGGACTCGGCGAAGATCTGCGCGACCCGACCCTCCGCGCCCGGGATGATCCTGCTGACGATCAGTAGACGGCTCATGGGACCCCTCTCGCCGGTGGCGCTCCGCGAGCACGTCGGAGACCACGGACTGTTGTGCGGCCCACCCTGCCCGGGCGGCTGTCACCTGCCCGTCACGCGCGCGGCTGTGCCGGTGACGCCGGTTCAGCGGGCGCGGGGCGTGACCCGGGCGGACGGCGTGCGGCGCGGCGGCGTCGGGGTGTCCCGGGTGGCCTCCCGGATGGGCGCGAGGGTGTCGTCGAGCAGCGCGGTCATGGCTGCGGAGGGTTCGAGGCGCAGTTCCCGCAGCAGCAGGTCGCGGTAGACGTAGAAGGCGTGCACGGCCTCGAAGGCGTTGCCCTCGGCGAGGTGGATGCGTACCACCAGCCGGTGTGGGGTCTCGCGCAGCGGCTCGGCGGCCATCGCCTCGAGCGCGGCCTCCAGGGCCTGCCCGTGCTGGCCCGCTGCCAGGTGTTGGCCGGCCAGTTCCTCCAGCATGTGCAGGCGCAGCTGGCGCAGCCGCTCCCGTTCGGCGAGGACCCAGTCGTCGTACCAGCCGGGGAGCAGGTCGTGCCGGCCGGCGGCGAGGGCGGCGGCGCACGGGTCGTCGCCGTCGCGCACCCGCGCGGCCGTGCCGATGAGGGCGTCGACGTCGACCCGGACGGTGGGGCCGAGGCGTACGGTGTCGCCGACGGTGGTGAGCGGGCAGCAGGGGTCCTGGCGCAGCCGCCACAGCGCGGTCCGCAGGGACGACAGCGCGCGGTCCTCGGGGGCGTCGGGCCAGAGCAGCCCGGCGAGGTGGCTGCGGGTGGCGCCGGGGCGCAGGCCGATCAGGGCGATGACCCGTTGCAGGCCGCGCGGCACCACGACGGGGGTGTCGCCGTGCAACAGCCGGAAGCCGCCGAGCAGGTGCAGCGATATCTGCGTGCCGGGGCGGCGCCCGGTGGTCGGCATCGACGGATCAGCGGCCACGGCGGCACCCCCTGCGGAACGCTCGTCCCGACTCCTCTGCTGTCCCGGCGCGGCTGCCCTTGACCCCACTGTCGGGTCGCTCCGCCGCGGCGCGGCGGAGCGCGCTGCGGTCGCCGGGCTGACCGTGACGAAGATTATCAATCGCGGTCACTCTCGGTCAATATTTCAGGCGAGATCGGACTGTCGGCGACGTGTCCACGAAAACGGTTCTGAACTGCGGATAGTCCATTGTGGCGAGCGGTGTTGTACAGCGGATACACAGCCTGCGTCAACGCAGCGTCACGACATGGCGTTGTCGGGTGGCGGGCCGTGGTGACGCCGCCGTGACGCCCGTGGCCGCATCGTGTCGCCAGTCGTCCGGCTCGGCCGGCGCCGTCGTCACCGACGTCGGACGCCGTGGAGGGAGGTCCACTTATGGACCGTTCGCTGATCGTCGCGAAGGTGGTGCCGAGCGCCGAGGCGCGCGTCGCCGAGATCTTCGCCGAGTCCGACGCGACGGAGCTGCCGCACCTGGTCGGGGTGCGGCACCGGTCGTTGTACCGGCTGGGTGACCTCTACGTGCACCTGCTGGAGACGGACGCGCCGGCCGGGGCGGCGGTCGAGGCGGCCCGGGGGCACCCCGAGTTCGTGCGGGTGAGCGCCCGGCTGCGCCCGTACGTCTCGCCGTACCTGCCGACGTGGCGGGAGCCGCGCGACGCCATGGCCCGGTGCTTCTACCGCTTCGACGCCGCGCCCGCCGGGCGGCCGTCGTGACCGCCACCGCGCCTCGGGAGGGGCAGCTCTGGTTTCGCTGCGGCGGCTGCGCCACCCTGCTGTACCGCAAGCGGCTGCGCCGCAACCTCGACGTCTGCCCCGAGTGCGGCACGCATGCCCGCCTCGACGCGCCGGAGCGGCTGCTTCAGCTCGTCGACCCGGGGTCGTTCACCGCCCTGCCGGACCGGCCGGCGGAGGTCGACCCGATCGGCTTCGTCGATTTGCTGCCGTACCCGCACCGGCTCACCGCCGCCCGGGCCGGCACCGGGCTGGCCGAGGCGGTCGTCTGCGGCACCGCCACCATCGGCCGGCATCCGTGCGCGCTCGCGGTGATGGACTTCCGCTTCCTCGGCGGCAGCCTCGGCTGCGCCGTCGGGGAGTTGATCACCCGGGCCGCCGAGCGGGCGCTGGAGGACGGCACGCCGCTGATCCTGGTCACCGCCTCCGGCGGCGCGCGGATGCAGGAGGGCGTCCTGTCGCTGATGCAGATGGCCACGGTCAGCCAGGCGATCGCCGCGCTGCGGGAGGCGGGGCTGCTCACCGTCAGCGTGCTCACGGACCCGACGTACGGGGGAGTGGCGGCCTCGTTCGCCACCAACACCGACGTGGTGCTCGCCGAGAGCGGTGCGCGGATGGGCTTCGCCGGTCCCCGGGTGATCCGGCAGGTCACCGGCCGGCCGCTGCCGGAGGGCTTCCAGACGGCCGACTTCCTGCTGCGGCACGGGCAGGTCGACATGGTGGTGCCCCGGCACGCCCTGCGGGGCCGGCTGGCGGCGCTGCTCGCCGCGGCCCGGGCGGGACGTCGGCCGGCGGCGCGTCCCGCCGTACCCCGGCAGGAGCCGTCGCCGGTCGTGGCGCGGCCGGCCGGTGAGGCGGGTGCCGCGACGGCGCCGGGCCCGGCCGACCCGCAGGGCGGCGACGCCTGGGAGACGGTGCGGCTGGCCCGGCACCCGGGCCGGCCGACCACACTGGACTACCTGGAGTCGGCGTTCGACGGCTTCGTCGAGCTGCACGGCGACCGGCTCGGCGCGGACTGCCCGGCGGTGGTCGGCGGACTGGCCCGGCTGGACGGCCGGCCCGTCATGGTGATCGGGCACCAGAAGGGCCACACCACCGCCGAGCTGGTCGCCCGCAACTTCGGCATGGCCAGCCCGGCCGGGCACCGCAAGGCGCTGCGGCTGATGCGGCTGGCCGCCCGTCTCGGCCTGCCGGTGGTCACCCTGGTCGACACGCCCGGGGCGGATCCCGGCGTGGGCGCCGAGGAGCAGGGGCAGGCGGCGGCCATCGCGGAGAACATCCTCGTGCTCGCCGTGCTGCCCACCCCGGTCGTCGCGGTGATCACGGGGGAGGGCGGCAGCGGCGGCGCGCTGGCCCTCGCGGTGGCCGACCGGGTGCTGATGCTCCAGCACGCCGTCTACTCGGTGATCAGCCCCGAGGGCTGCGCCGCCATCCTCTGGCCGGATCGGGGGGCCGCCCCGCAGGCGGCGCGCGCGTTGCGGTTGACCGCGCCGGACCTGTGCCGCCTGGGGGTGGTCGACGACCTCGTGCCCGAGCCGGCCCCGGCCGCGCACCACGACCCGGAGGCGGCCGCGCGGGCGTTGGGCGCGGCGGTGTCGGCGGCCCTGCTGCCGCTGCTGGACGTGCCGCCCGCCACGCTGGTCCGGCGCCGCCGGCAGCGGTTCCGGCGCTTCGGCGCGGCCCGCCTCGGCGCCCGGGCGGGTGTCCGGTGAGCGCGGGCGGTGCCCCTGTCGACACCGCGCCGGCCGGCGCGGAGTCGGCGTCTGGGGCGGACGCGGTGCTGGCCGGGCTGCGGCGGCACGCCCGGGACCTGGTCGCCGAGCTGGCCGGGCCGGTCCGCCGGGTGCGGCTGCGCAGTGGCGACACGGTGCTGGAGGTGGAGTGGCACGGTGGGTCGCCCGCGGAGACGCCGGAGGCGGCGCCCGTCGCGGCCCGGTCCGCGCCGCCGCCCGGGGCCGACGGCGAGCCGGGCCGGTACGCGGTGCGCTCGCCCATCGTCGGCACGTTCTACCGGGCGCCGGACCCGGGCGCCGCGCCCTTCGTAGCCGTCGGCGACCTGGTCCGCCCCGGCCAGGTCATCGGCATCGTCGAGGCGATGAAGCTGATGAACGAGGTGACCGCCGACCGGGGCGGCCGGGTCGCCGAGGTCCTCGCCGCCGACGGCCAGCCGGTCGAGTACGACGAGCCGCTCGTCGCGCTGGACCCGGTCTGAGGCGGCGCGTGATGTTCGAGAAGGTGCTGATCGCCAACCGGGGTGAGATCGCCCTGCGGGTGCTGCGCGCCTGCCGCGAGCTGGGGGTGCGTACCGCCGTCGTCTACTCCACGGCGGACGCCGACTCCGCCGTGGTGCGCCTCGCCGACGAGGCCGTCCTGATCGGTCCGCCGGCCAGCCGGCGCAGCTACCTCAACGCCGCCGCGATCGTGGAGGCGGCCCGGCAGGTCGGCGCGCAGGCGGTGCACCCCGGCTACGGGTTCCTCTCCGAGGACGCCGACTTCGCCGAGATCTGCGCCGACAACGGGCTGACGTTCATCGGTCCGCCGCCGGAGGTGATGGCCGCGCTGGCGGACAAGTCCTCGGCGCGGGCGCTGATGCGCCGGGCCGGGCTGCCGCTGCCGCCGGGCAGCGTCGCGCCGGTGCCCACCGCAGCCGTGGCGGCGGAGGTGGCCGCCGAGGCGGGCTACCCGGTGATCGTCAAGGCGGCGGCCGGCGGCGGCGGCCGGGGCATGACCGTGGTCGCCACCCCCGCCGAGCTGCCCCGGGCGTACGCGCGGACCAGGGCCGCCGCGCAGGCCGCGTTCGGCGATGACCGGGTGTACGTGGAACGGTTCCTGACCGGCGCCCGGCACGTCGAGGTGCAGCTGCTGTGCGACTCCCACGGCAACGGGGTGCACCTGGGCACCCGGGACTGCTCGGTGCAGCGCCGGCACCAGAAGCTGGTGGAGGAGGCGCCCGCCCCGGCGCTGTCCGCCGGCACCCTGGAGGCCATCGCGGAGTGCGCCCTGCGCGGTGCCCTGTCCGCCGGCTTCACCGGGGCCGGCACGGTGGAGTTCCTCGTCGACCCCGACGAGCGGTTCCACTTCCTCGAGATCAACTGCCGGATCCAGGTCGAGCACCCCGTGACCGAGATGGTGACCGGGATCGACCTGGTGCACGAGCAGCTGCACATCGCCGCCGGGGTGCCGCTGCGCTGGCGGCAGGAGGACGTCCGCCCGCACGGGGTCGCCATCGAGTGCCGGGTCAACGTGGAGGACCCGGACCGCGGGTTCGCGCCGACCCCCGGCCGGCTGGACCGCTTCGTCCCGCCCGGCGGCCCGTTCACCCGGGTCGACACGCACGGCCACGCCGGCTACCTGTTCGGCCCGTACTACGACTCCCTGCTGGCCAAGGTGGCGGTGTGGGCGCCGGACCGGGAACTCGCGCTCAACCGGCTGGAACGCGCCCTCGACGAGTTCGACATCGCCGGGCCCGGGGTCCGCACCACCATCCCGTTCGTCCGGCGGGTGCTCGACGACGCCGGGTTCCGCAAGGGCCGCTACTCCACCGGCCTGGTCGACCAGTTGCTCGCCGCCCCGTCCGACGCACACCACAGGAGGCTTTGATGACCGTCACCCATGGCCGACCGCTGACCGCCGAGATCACCGACATCCTGGTAACCAACTGCGGGCTGGACGCCGACGCGGCCGCCCGCGCCCCGGCCGCGTCCCTGGAGGAACTCGGCATGGACTCGCTGGCGCTGCTCGAACTCTCCGCCGTGGTCGCCGACCGGTGGCAGGTGCGGATCCCCGAGCAGGCCGGGCAGCTCAGCATCGCGGGCGTCGCCGAGCTGGTGGCCCGCCGCGCCGACCCGCCCGGACACACCGAGAACAGCGCGTTCATCGCCGCGCCGCTGCCGCTGGTCTGGGACGTCACCAACGACGTCGCCGGCTGGCCCGAGCTGTTCACCGAGTACGCCCGGGCGGAGATCCTGGACCGCGACGGCGACACGGTGCGGTTCCGGCTCACCATGCACCCCGACGAGAACGGGGTGGCGTGGAGCTGGGTCAGCGAACGCACCGCCGACCCGGCCATCCGGCAGGTGCGCGCCCGGCGGGTGGAGACCGGGCCGTTCGAGTACATGCGCATCCACTGGAGCTACGCGGAGGAGCCCGGCGGCACCCGGATGACCTGGGTGCAGGACTTCGCGATGAAACCGACCGCGCCGGTGGACAACGCCGGCATGACCGACCGGATCAACACCAACAGCGCCGTGCAGCTCGCCGTCATCAAGGAGAAGATCGAGCGGCTGGCCGCCGCCGGCGGGGCGACGGGAGCCGGCGATGAGTGAGGACACCCTGCGGCTGGTCTCCGCCGCCGACGTCGCGCCGGACGGCCGCCGCGGCGGCGAGCTGCGGGTGCTGCTCGGCCCGAAGACCGTCGGCAGCACCTCCGGCTTCATGGGGGTGGCGACGCTGCGCCCGGGGGAGCGGATCGCCGAGCACTACCACCCCTACAGCGAGGAGTTCCTGTACGTCGTCCGGGGCGCGATCACCGCCGACCTGGACGACGAGGCGGTGCCGCTGGCAACCGGGGAGGCGCTGTTCGTGCCGCGCAACGTCCGGCACCGGCTGCGCAACACCGGTGACGAGCCGGCCGAGGTCGTCTTCCACCTGGGACCCCTCGCACCCCGGCCGGAACTGGGCCACGTCGACACCGAACTCGTCGAGCAGCGGGGCGGGTCGTGAGCGTGAGGAGTGAGCCGGGGTTGCGAGCCCCGCAGTCGCGAACCGAGGTGGCGTCGTGACCGGGCGCCGTACGGTCGTCACCGGCGTCGGGGTGGTCGCGCCGGGCGGCGCCACCCGGGACAGCTTCTGGAAGACCGTGACCGAGGGGCGTACGGCCACCCGACGGATCACCTTCTTCGACCCGTCGCCGTTCCGCTCCCAGATCGCCGCCGAGTGCGAGTTCGACCCGGACGCGGCCGGCATCACCCTCGCCGAGCGGCAGCGCGCCGACCGGTACGTGCAGTTCGCGCTGGCCTGCTCCATCGAGGCGCTCGCCGACAGCGGCCTGGAACCCACCGACGCCGAGCGGGAGGTCACCGGCGTGGTGCTGGGCACCGCCGTCGGCGGCACCATGGCGCTGGAGCAGGAGTACGTGCGGGTCAGCGACTCCGGCCGGCGGTGGCTGGTCGACCACGCCCTCGGCGGGCCGTACCTGTACCCGGCGCTGGTGCCGAGCAGCCTCGCCGCTGACGTGGCCGTCCGGCACGGGTTGCACGGCCCCGCCCAGGTCGTGTCCACCGGCTGCACCTCCGGCATCGACGCCATCGGCTACGCCCACCAGCTCATTGTCGACGGGGAGGCCGACATCGTGCTGGCCGGGGCGTCGGACTCGCCGATCTCCCCGGTCACCGTCGCCTCCTTCGACGCGATCAAGGCGACCAGCCCGGACAACGACGACCCGGCGCACGCCTCCCGCCCGTTCGACGCCGACCGCCACGGCTTCGTCCTCGCCGAGGGCGCGGCGGTGCTGGTGCTGGAGGAGTGGGAGCACGCCCGCCGCCGGGGTGCGCACGTCTACTGTGAGCTGGCCGGGTACGCCAGCCGCGCCAACGGCTTCCACATGACCGGGCTGCGTCCGGACGGGGTGGAGATGGGCCTGGCGATCACCGACGCGCTGCGCCAGGGCCGGCTGTCCCCGCAGGACGTCTCCTACATCAGCGCGCACGGCTCCGGCACCCGCCAGAACGACCGGCACGAGACGGCGGCGTTCAAGCGGGCGCTCGGCGAGGCCGCGTACGGGGTGCCGATCAGTTCGATCAAGTCGATGGTCGGGCACTCGCTCGGCGCGATCGGCTCGATCGAGATGGCCGCCTGCGCCCTGGCCATCGAGTACGGCGTGGTGCCGCCCACCGCCAACTGGGCCACCCGGGACCCGGAGTGCGACCTGGACTACGTGCCCAACGTGGCCCGGGAGACCCCGGTGGACGTGGCGCTGTCGGTCGGCAGCGGCTTCGGCGGCTTCCAGTCCGCGATGGTGTTTCGGCGGCTGGCGGCGGCGGCGTGAGCGCCCGGGCCGTGGTGACCGGTATCGGGGTGGTGGCCCCCAGCGGCGTCGGCGCCGACGCCCACTGGCGTACGGTCGCGGCGGGGACCCGGTGCACCGGCCCGATCACCCTGTTCGACCCGACGGACTACCCGACCCGGGTCGCCGGGGAGGTGCCCGGCTTCGAGGCGGCGGCGTACGCCGACACCCGGCAGCTCGTGCAGACCGACCGATGGACGCACCTGGGCTTCGCCGCGACCAGGCTGGCGTTGGCCGACGCCGGGCTGCCCGACCGGGCCCCCGAGCCCTACGGCTGGGCGGTGACGCTGGCCAGCTCGTCCGGGGGGAACCTGTTCGGGCAGCGGGAACTGCAACGGCTGTGGGGCGGCGCCACCCGCACGGTGGGGGCGTACCAGTCGATCGCCTGGTTCTACGCCGCCAGCGTCGGGCAGCTCTCCATCCACCACCAGTTCAAGGGGCCGTGCGGGGTGCTGGTCGCCGAGTCCGCCGGTGGGCTGGACAGCCTCGCCCACGCGGTGCGCACCGTGCGCCGGGGCACGCCGGTGGTGATCGCCGGGGCGACCGAGTGCCCGCTGAGCCCGTACGCGCTGACCTGTCAGCTCCGCTCCGGGCTGCTCAGCGACGTCGCCGACCCCGAGGTGGCGTACCGGCCGTTCGACCGGTCGGCCGGCGGCTACGTGCCGGCGGAGGGTGGGGCGGTGTTCGTGGTGGAGGAGTTGGGGCATGCGCTGGCCCGGGGCGCCCGGGTCTACGGCGAGGTGACCGGCTGGGGCGCCACCCACGACGCCGCGCACACCGGCCCGGACGCCGGCGGCGACTCCGCCCGGTACGCCCGGGCGATGCGGCTGGCCCTGGACCGCTCCGGGGTCACCGCGGACGAGGTGGACGTGGTGGTCCCCGACGCCCTCGGGGTGCCCCGCTTCGACCGTGCCGAGGCCGAGGCGCTGCGCGCGGTCTTCGGCGACCGGCCTCCGCCGGTGAGCACGCACAAGGCGCTGACCGGCCGCGCCCACCAGGGCGGCTCCGCGTTGGACGTGGCCACCGCGCTGCTCGCGTTCCGCCACGACACGCTGCCCGCCTCCGCCGGTCCCCGCGAACCGGCGCCGGGCTGCGAACTGGACTTCCTGCGGGCGCCCCGGCAGCCGCGCAGCCGGCTGGCGCTGGTCGGCGCCCGGGGTTTCGACGGTTTCAACAGCGCGTTGGTGCTGCGCGGAGCGCCACCGGCGCCGAGGGGAGCAGCGGAATGAGCGGGGCACGGGCTCGGGTCGTCTTTCTCGTGCGGGTGGCCGAGGAGCGGACGGCGGACTTCCTGCGGGCGTACGAGGCGGTGCGGCACCTGGTCGCCGACGGTGTGCCGGGGCACCTGGTCGACCAGGTGTGCCGGTCGGCGGCGGACCCGGAGCAGTGGCTGATCACCAGTGAGTGGGAGTCCCTGGCCGACTTCGAGGCGTGGGAACGCAGTCCCGGGCACCGGGATCTGGTGCGGCCGATGCGGGAGTGTTTCACCGACGCCCGCTCGCTGCGTTTCGTCGTCCACGCGCAGACCCCCGAGGTGGCGCCCGTCTGACCGCCCGGCGGTACGCCGTGCGCGGCACGGCGTGCCGTGGCGTACCAGGCTGCCTTCGGGATGCTCTCCCTCGCGGTGCGGGACATCCCGGTCGGCGTCGCGTACGCCATGTGCTCCGGGCTCGGCACGGCCGCGATCGTGGCGATCGGCGCGGTGTTCCCCGGCGAGCCGTTGAGCGTGACCAAGGTGGCCGGCGTCGGCCTGGTCGTCGCCGGGGTGGTCGTGCTCAACCTCGGCGGCACGCACCAGGGCGACGCGTGACGGAACCGGAGGGAGCGCGCCGCGCACGCCCGTCGGTCGGACGGGTCCTCGGCCGCCTGCGCGTCGGCGGGCACCCGGGCGGTCGCCGGGGTCCTGTCGCCAGGTGAGGCCCCACTCGACCGGTGGGCCGGCGGGCCGTGCGGACGGGGCCGGTGGGCCGGCACACCGATCTGCGGACGCACCTCACCCATAGTGAGCGGCGCGCTGCCGTACGCGCCCGATACTGCCTGTCCGATCGAGGGTCTGCAATCCGGCCAGCCGCTTTTTTCGATCTAGCCATTTGCATCTAGTAATGGTTCTCACGGCTGTCGTAGTGTTCCGGCAGCACCCCGAAAGATGCACCCTATGGGCGTACTCGCCCTATTTCAGGCTGGGCGGTGGACGGCGGTGAGCATGGATCGTCCGACAGAAAATCCTGCGGCGGGGACCTCGGAATGGGTCGACGACGTGTTGCTCGCAGGGCCTGCGAACGACATTTGTCTACGACTTCCGGAAGCGGTCGAGCGGGGCACGTTGCGGCGATTGGTCGGCGATGCGCAGACCCGTCTCGCCGCCGCCGGACTGCGCCCCGGCGGGGCCGCCGCGCTCCGCCTGCCGCCGTCCCTGGCGTACGTGGTGAACCTGCTGGCCACCTGGCGCACCGGGGCGCAGGCCGTCCTGCTCGACCACCGCCTCACCGACCACGAGGTGGACCGGGCGCTGGAGCGGCTCACCCCGCAGGTGGTCGTGGCCCCGGTGCGCGGCGGCGGCGGGGCGCTGCGCGTCTTCGTCGACGTCACCGAGGGCGTCACCCCGTACGCCGACCGCCCCGCGGTCAGCGGGCACGCGGTGATCCAGCTCAGCTCGGGCTCCACCGGGCCGTCCAAGGTGATCGGTCGCACCGCCGACGACCTCGTCGCCGAGGTGCACCGCTACACCCGCATCGACGGGGTGGCGCTGCCCGGCGAACGGATCATCCTGCTGCCCTCGATGGTGCACGTGCTCGGCCTGGTCGGCGGCCTGCTCTACGGCCTGCACGCCGGCGTCGAGCTGGTGCCGCCGGAGCGGCTCAGCGGCGACGCCGTGCTGGCCGCGATCGCCGCCGACGACTCACCGGCCACCGTGCTCGGGGTGCCGTTCCACATCGGACTGCTCGCCTCCACCCGGCCCGCGGGGCCGCTGCCGCAGTTCAAGCGGATGACCACCGGCGGCGAGCTGGTCCCGGCCGCTGTCGCCCGCGCCTTCACCGACCGCCACGGCGTGCCGCTGGGCAACATGTACGGGATGACCGAGGTCGGCGTCATCGGCACCGACCTGTACGGGCGGCACCGCCCGTCGATCGCCCCCGCCCCCGGCATCGAGGTCCGCGAGGTCGACGGCGAGCTCCAGGTCAGCTGCCCCGCGTCGCCGTACGTCGGGCTGAGCGACCCGACCCGCTGGGCCGACGGCTGGCTGCACACCCGCGACGCCGGCACGGTCGACCCCGACACCGGGCTGGTCACCGTGCGCGGGCGGCTCGACTCGCAGGTCTCCGTCGGCGGCCTGAAGGTCGACCTCACCGAGGTGGAGACGGCCGTCGCCGGGCTGCCCGGCGTCGCCGCCGCCGTGGTCGTCTGGGACAACGGCATCACCGCGTACGTGCAGCCGGACGGGCCGCTGTCGGAGGAGGTGCTGGACAAGCTGCTCGCCGAGCGGCTGGCCGGCTACAAGCGTCCGCGCACCCTGCACCTGCTGGATCAGCTGCCCCGCACCACGACCGGCAAGCTGGTCCGCTCGGTCGACGCGCTCCGGGCAGCGGCGACGTGACCGGTCCGCCGCGCCGCCCCGACCGTCCCGTCCCCGTCCACCTGGACCTCCAGCACCTCGACCGGCGGCGCGTCGGCGCCGACCACCGCGACCGCCACGACGAGGCCCCCGCCGACCGGCGGGTGCCCGACGCGCAGGCCCGCCACGCCGGGCACCGGCCGCAGCTCGCCGCCCACCGGCGGTGCGCTGTCCGCGTGTCGGTGCGCGCCGGCAGCGGCGGGCACCGGCATCCGCCGGCGCAGGCCGCCGTCGCGCAGCCCCACCCCGAGCGCCTTGCCCACCGCCTCCTTCGCGGTCCACAGCCGCAGGAAGTCCGCCGCCCGGCCGCCGGCGGGCCGCCCGGCCAGCCAGGCCGCCTCGGCCGGGGCGTACCACCGCCGGCCCAGCGCCAGGGCGGGCAGCGGCCGGGACCGCTCCACGTCGACCCCGACCGGACCGGCCAGGCGGGCGGCGACCACCACCACCCGGTCGGCGCGGCTCACACTGACCGACACCTGACAGTCGCCATCGGACGCGCCGACGAGCGGTCGCCCGTGCGGGCCGTGGCCCACCACGATCTGCGCCTCCGCGCGGCCGAGCAGCGTGGCACCCGCCCGCTGCAGCAGCCGCCCGGCCGGGATCGGCCGACCGCCGTCCCCTCGGCCGACCCACACGTACACGGTGTCCCGACCGGGCACCGGTAACTGGCTCACGGAAAGAGGTTAACCATGCGAGCCGAGATCCGCGCCTTCGTCGTCGAGCAGCTCGAGGACATGAACTACGACGTCGAGGGCATCGACGACGAGACCACCCTCGGGCCGTCCGGGGTGGACCTGGAGTCGTTGGCCCTCGCCGACCTGGCCGTGCGGGTGGAGGACCGCTACGGCCTGAAGTTCGCCGACGACGAGTCGGAGAAGCTGGCCCTGATGACGGTCGGCGAGTTCACCACGATGGTCGCCGACCGGGTCGCCGGGGCGACGAGCGACAACTCCTGATGGCCGGTCAGCCCGACCTGGGGCTAGCTGATCTGGTGACCATGCTCGCCGAACTCACCGAGAAGCCGGCCGCCGAGGTCGGCGACCGGATCGGCTCGATGGAACTGGCCTGGCTGGTACACCTCGTCGAGCAGCGCTACGACCGGCGGCTCGACCTCACCGACGACCAGCTCGCCGGCATCCGTACCGTCGACGACGCCCTGGCGGTCTTCCGGACCTCCCTGACCGCCCCCGCCGATGGCTGAACGGGCCGCCGTCCAGCTCACCGGCGTCCACGCGACCAGCGCGCTCGGCAGGGGCCCCGACGCGCAGCTCACCGGCGTCCTGGCCGGGGCGCCCGCGTTCCGGCCGGTGGACCGCTTCGACACGGCGTCGCGCCGGGTCGACGCCGCCGCCACCCTGCCCGACGTCGGCGACCTGGCCGACGAGTTGGCCGAGGCGGTCGACGCCGCCTGCCGGGCCGCCGGGCTCGACGCCGGCCGCCGGGCCGGCACGGCGCTGCTGCTGGCCGTGCACGGCGGCGCGGGCGTGCCGGCGCTGACCACCGGCCTGGCCGCGCGGACCGGGCTCACCGGCCCGACCCGGGCGTACACCACCGCCTGCGTCTCGGCCAGCAGCGCGGTGGCCGACGCCGCGGCCCTGATCCGGCGGGGCGACGTCGAGCGGGCGGTGGTCGCGGCCGGCTACCTGGTCGAGCCGGACCAGTACGCGCTCTTCGACGCCGGCCGTGCCCTCGCCACCGACGGCGCGGTACGCCCGTTCAGCGCCGGCCGCAGCGGGCTGCTGCTCGGCGACGGGATCGCCGCGGTGGTGCTGGAGTCGACGGCCGTCGCCCGGGCGCCGGTGGCCGACCTGCTCGGGTGGGGCCGGGCCGGGGACGCGTTCCACCCCTGCCAGCCGGAGCCGGGCGGGCGCGGCCTGGCCCGCGCGGTCGCCGCGGCGCTGCGCCGGGCCGGGCTGGCGGCGGAGGCGATCGGGTACGTCAACGCCAACGCCACCGGCACCGGCTACAGCGACGCCTCCGAGGCGGCGGCGCTGCGCACGGCGCTCGGCGCGGCGGCGGCGCGGACCCCGGTCAGCTCCACCAAGGCGCTGCACGGGCACGCCCTGGAGGCCTCCGGCCTGCTGGAACTGGTGGTCACCGTGCTCGCCCTGCGGCACGGGAAGCTGCCCGTCAACGCCGGCTGGCTCGGCCCCGACCCGGCCTGCCCGGTCGACGTCATCCGCGACGCGCCCCGGCCGGCCGCCAGCGGGTACGCGCTGAGCCTCAACGCCGCCTTCGGCGGCGCGAACACCGCCCTGCTGGTGGGCGCCGCATGAACGCCGGGAGCGGGCCCGCCGGCACCGACGGCACGCGCCCGGACGGCACGCGCCCGGACGGCACGCGCCCGGACGGCACGCGCCCGGACGGTGGCCAGGCAGTCGCCACCGGGCGCCTCACCGTGCTGGCCGAGGCGGCCTGGCCCGAGCCGGGCGACGGCGCGCCGCCGCCGGTGCCCGGGTTCGTGCACTCCAGCTTCCCGCCCCTGGTCGCGGCGGTCGCCGAGCGTTGCCTGACCCGGGCGTACGACGGGCGACCCGCGCCCGACGGGGAGCGGACCGCGGTCGTGCTGGCCAGCGCGGCGGGCGACCGGGCCAGCGCGGCGCACGTGCGCGCCACGGTCGCCGCCGGCAGCCGGCCCGGGCCGCTGTTCTTCTTCCAGTCGGTGCCCAACAGCGTGGCCGGGCACGTGGCCGCCCGCTGGGGGCTGGGCGGGCCCGTGGTCTGCCTCGCGCCGACCGGGGACCCGCGCGACGAGGGGATCGCCGAGGTCGACCTGCTGCTGCACGACGGTGACGCCGACCGGGCGTTGCTGGTCCTGATCGAACAGGCACCGGACGACGGCGGTGCGCGGGACCCGGGCACCGACGGCGCGCCCGGCGCCCGGGCCGTCGCGGTGCTGCTGGGGGGAGGAGACACACCGTGAGGACCAGGGGACTACGGGGGACGCTGGCCGCCGACGAGGGGATCGGCGCCGGCAACGTGCTGGCCCGGGTGCTGGCGCACGGCGCCGACCCGCAGGGGCCGGGGCTCACCTTCGACACCGCCGTGGACGGCCAGCCGGCCGAGCGGCCGCTCACGCTGGGCCGGCTCGACGAGCGGGTCGCCGCCCGCGCCGCGTGGCTGCACGAGCGGGGGATCACACCGCGCGACCCGGTGGCCGTCTGGGCCACCGCCGCCGCCGACATGGTGCTCAGCTACCTCGCGCTGACCCGGCTCGGCGCGATCCCGGCGCTGATGAACGGCAGGCTGCGCCCCGAGATCGCCGCCGAGTACATCCGCCGGCTGCGCGGCGTCGGGGTGCTCGCCGACGACGCGCACACCGCGCTGCTGGCCGGGCACGACCTCGGCGTGCCGGTGCTCGGCACCCCCGCCGAGGCCGGCACGGGCGACCCGGCCGCCGCACCGGCGCACTACCGGCACCACGCCGACGACCCGGTCGTCATCACCCACACCTCCGGCACCACCGGGGTGCCGAAGGCGGTCCTGCACTCGCACGCGAGCCTCTTCGCGGCCACCCGGCACCTGCTCGCCATGCCGCAGGCGCAGGGCACCAACCGCATCCTCAACGCGCTGCCCGCCCCGCACACCGCCACCGTGCTCATGGTCAACCAGGCCCTCGGCAACCGGGCGGAGATGTTCCTGCTCTCCGACCAGGGCGGCGAGCGGGTCCTGGACGCGATCCAGCGCTGGCGCCCCGACGGGGTGTTCGGCTTCTCCGTCACCTGGGCGGAACTGGCCCGCTTCGACCTGTCCGCGTACGACCTGGACTCGGTGTCGCTGTGGTTCAACACCGGCGACTGCTCGCACGAGCCGCACGTGCGCCGGCTGGTCGCGGTCGGCTCCCGCGACACGGTGACCCGCGACGGGATCACCCGGGTGCCCGGCTCGGTCTTCATCGACGGGCTCGGCTCCAGCGAGATGGGCCACTCGATGTTCCACATCACCCACCGCGCCGACACCGACCGGTACGGCCGCTGCATCGGCCGCCCCTACCGGTTCGCCCGGGTCGCCGTGCTCGACGCCGCGGGCGAGCCGGTGCCGACCGGCGAGGTGGGCTGGCTCGGCATCGACTCGCCGTCGCTGTTCCGCGGCTACTGGAACGACTCGGTCACCACCCACCGGTTCCGCCGGCGCGGCTGGTACCTCACCGGCGACCTGGTGTACGCCGACGACGACGGCCGCTACTACCACATGGACCGGGCCGTCGACTCGGTCGACGTGGGGGACGGCCGGCGGTTCTACACCGCGCTGTCGGAGGAGCGCATCCTCGCCGCCTGCCCGGACGTCACCGACTGCACGGTGGTGATCGTCGCCGAGGCCGGCCGGGTGGTCACCGACGTGCTGCTGGAACTCGCCGCCGGCGCCGACGACGCCGAGGACCGCACCGAGCGGGTCCGGGCGGCGCTCGGACCGGACGTCGGCGCGACCCTGCGCCGGGTGGTGCCGGTCCGGCCCACCGACATCCCGGTCACCGTCACCGGCAAGGTACGCAAGGTGGCCCTGCGGGAGCGCTATCTCACCGAGTCGCCGTCATGACCGCCGTCATCACCGGGATGGGGCTGTTCACCCCCGTCGGTCGGGGCGTCGCGGCGACGTTCGACGCGCTCCGAACCGGGCGGTCCGGGCTGACCCGGCCGCCGGCCGGGCACCCCGCCGCCGGGTCGCTGGACGTCGCCGGCCTGCTCCCGGAGATCGACCCGCGCACCGTCGCCTCCGGGCCGGAGACCCGGGTGCTGGACCGGATCGTCGTGCTCGCCCTGCTCGCCGCCGCCGACGCGCTCGCCGACGCCGGCATCGAGGTGGGCCGGGACGTGGACCCGGGCCGGATCGGGGTGATCGTCGGCGGGGTCGGCGGGATGTCCACCCTGGAGGCGCAGGTGCTGGCCCGGGCGGAGCGGGGCCGCGCCGCCGTCAGCCCGTACCTGCTCACCGGAATCCTGCCGAACATGCCGGCGGCGCGGATCGCCATCGCGCACGGCATCCGCGGCTACACCTCGTCGGTCGGCACCGCCTGCGCCTCCGGCGCCCAGTCGGTCGCTGACGCGGTCCGGCTGATCCGCGCCGGGGAGGCCGACGTGGTGCTGTGCGGGGCCAGCGAGGCGCCGCTGTTCCCGACGTTCGCCGACACCTTCGGCAACGCCCGGGCGCTGGCCCGGGGCTGGGCCGACCCGACGGCGGCGAGCCGGCCGTTCGACGCCCGCCGCAACGGGTTCGTCCTCGCTGAGGGCGCCGCCCTGCTGGTGCTGGAACGCGCCGAGCACGCCGCCGCCCGGGGCGTCACCGGCTACGCCGAGGTCGCCGGGTACGGGGCGACCACCGACGCGTACCACCCGACCGCCCCGCGGCCCGACGGCGCCGGCGCGGCGGAGTGCATGCGGCGCGCGCTGGCCAGCGGCGGCGTGCCCGCCGCGCGGGTCGGCTACGTCAACGCGCACGGCACCGGCACGAAGCTCGGCGACATCGCCGAGACCACCGCCCTGACCGAGGTGTTCGGCGACGGCGGCGTCCCGGTCAGCTCCACCAAGGCGCTCACCGGCCACCTGCTCGGCGCCTCCGGGGTGCTGGAGACGGCGGCCACCGCGCTGGCGCTCGGGCGGGGCCTGCTCCCGCCGACGCACAACCTCGACGACCCGGACCCGGCCTGCCCGGCGGACCACATCCGCAAGGAGCCGCGGGCGACGGACACCGGGTACGCGCTGACCAACTCCTTCGGCTTCGGCGGCCAGAACGTGAGCCTGCTGCTCGCGCGGGCCGCCCGGCCGAGGGCCTGAGACAGGCTCCACCCCCGGGCGGGGCGCGCCCGGGCGGCAGACCACGGGGGACCCGTGGAAAGGGCTGAGGACATGGACATCCGTGGGATAGACCACATCGAACTCTACGTGGGGGACGCCCGGCAGGCGGCCTTCTACTTCGGCCGGGCGGTCGGCTTCCACCTCTGCGGCCAGGGCGGTCCCGAGACCGGGCTGGCCGACCAGCGGTCGCTGCTGCTGTGCCACGCCGACATCCGGATGGTGCTGACCTCCGGGCTCACCGCCGAGCACCCGGCGTCCCGGTACGTGCAGCGGCACGGCGACGGCATCGCCGTGGTCGCGCTGGAGGTCGACGACGCCGCCGGCGCGTACGCCGAGCTGGTGGGCCGCGGGGCGGCGGGGGTGACGCCGCCGACCACCTGGACCGGGCCGGCCGCCGAGGTGGTGACCGCCGAGGTGGGCGGCTTCGGCGACGTGCTGCACCGCCTGGTGTCGCGGCGCGGCGACCGGACCGAGTTCCTGCCCGGGGCGGTCGAGTCGACGCCCCCGGCCGGCGGCAGCGACGACAAGCTGCTCGCCGAGATCGACCACCTGGCGGTCTGCGTGCCGCCGGGTCAGCTCGACGAGACCGTCCGGCACTACCGGGAGGTGTTCGGGTTTGCGGAGATCTTCGCCGAGCACATCGAGGTCGCCGGGCAGGCGATGAACTCCAAGGTGGTGCAGAGCCCGTCGGGGCGGGTCACCCTGGTGCTGTTGGAGCCGGACCGCAGCCGCCGGCCGGGGCAGATCGACGCCTTCCTCGACCAGCACGCCGGTGCGGGGGTGCAGCACCTCGGGCTGCGCACCGACGACATCGTCACCGCCGTCGGCACCCTCGCCGACCGGGGGGTGCGCTTCGCCGGCACCCCCGTCAGCTACTACGACACCCTCGAGGCGCGGGTCGGCCGGGTGGACGCGCCGCTGGACCGGCTGCGCGACCTCGGTGTGCTGGTCGACCGCGACCACGGCGGGCAGCTGCTGCAGATCTTCACCGAGTCCATGCACGTGCGCCGCACGCTCTTCCTGGAGCTGATCGAGCGGCGCGGGGCCCGGACGTTCGGCAGCGGCAACATCAAGGCGCTCTACGAGGCCAAGGAACGGGAACTGGCCGCGGCGGGGGCGACCCCTGCCGTCGCGGCCGCGACACCGCAGGAGGTGCGGGCGTGACCACGACCGAGTTCGAGCCGACACTCACCGCCGAGGAGGAGGCGCTGCTCCCGTCCGACGAGGACGTCGCCTTCTACGCCGAGCACGGCTGGTACCTGTCGAAGAAGCTGTTCACCGACGACGAGGTGGACGCCCTCGCGGCGGCCGCCGACCGCTACTACGACGGCGAGCGGGACCGCCGCCTGCCGGTGCGCCCGCCGAAGCTCGCCTACTGGGAGCCGTCGAAGGGCGCCGTGCAGCGGCACAACGACTACGTCCACCACGAGCACGACGGGCTGGGGGCGATCCTGCGCAAGCCGCTCGTCGGCGCGGTCGCCGCCCGGCTCGCGCGGACCACCGAGATCCGCGTCTTCCAGTCCACGCTGATCTACAAGCCGCCGATCTCCGGCGAGCCGTCCAACATCGTGCCCTGGCACTTCGACAAGCACTACTGGGCGTCCTCGTCGTCGGAGAGCATGCTCACCGCGTTCATCCCGTTCCACGACTGCGGGGAGGAGATGGGCACCATCACCATGGTCGACGGCTCGCACCGCTGGCAGGAGATCGGCGCGGACGACACGGTGGTGCGCCACTTCGCCGACCGCGACCGCGACCAGCTGGAGGAGATGCTCGCCGAGAACGCGGCCCACAACGGCGCCGAGATCCGCAAGGTGCCGATGGTGATCCCCAAGGGACACATGAGCTTCCACCACTGCCGCACATACCACGGCAGCGGCGCCAACGTCAGCGGCCGCCCGCGCCGGGCGATCTCGCTGCACCTGCAGGACGGCGACAACGCGTGGCGGGAGTACCCGCTCTCCGACGGCACGCTCGCCGCGTACAACCACGACGTGCTGGTCCGCCGCACCCCCGACGGGCGGCCGGACTACGCGGACCCCGAATACTGCCCGGTCATCTGGCGCCACCGCGCCCAACAGGGAGGCTGACATGTCACGTTACGACTGGGGAAAGACGCACCCGGGCATCGAGCGGCTGGAGAAGGCGGTGACCGACCGCCGCGACGTGGTGGTCCGGCACCCGCTCTACGCCAACCTCGACACCCACGAGGCGCTGGTCACCTTCATGGAGCACCACGTCTTCGCCGTGTGGGACTTCATGTCCCTGCTGAAGTCGTTGCAGCGGCAGCTCACCTGCGTCACCGTGCCATGGATCCCGACCGGGCCGACCGGCAGCCGCCGCCTGATCAACGACATCGTGATGGTGGAGGAGAGCGACGAGCTGGGCGACGGCTACATCAGCCACTTCGAGCTGTACGTGCAGGGCATGCGGGAGGCCGGCGCCGACACCACGGCCGTGGAGAAGCTGATCGACCTGCTGCGGGCGGGCCGGCCGGTGGCCGAGGCGCTGGTCGACGCCGGCGTGCCCGGGCCGTCCACGGCGTTCGCCGGCACCACCTGGCGGATCATCGAGGACACCCCCGTGCACTGCCAGGCGGCGGCGTTCGCCTTCGGCCGGGAGGACCTGATCCCCGACATGTTCGCCCAGGTCGTCGCCGTCAATGAGCGCAGCCGCAAGCTGCACAAGTTCGTCGACTACCTGGAGCGGCACATCGAGGTCGACGGCGAGCAGCACACCCCGATGGCGATGCAGATGCTCGCCGACCTGTGCGGCGACGACGACACCAAGTGGCAGGAGTGCGCCGACACCGTCAACACCGCGCTCGCCGCCCGGGCGAAGCTCTGGGACGACATCCTCGCCGCCGTCAAGGAGGGGCGCGAGCGGTGACCGACGCCGACCCGGTCCGGCTCTACCGGACGGTACGGCTGATCCGCCGGTTCGAGGAGCGGGCCGTCGAGCTGGTCCGCTCCGGGCACGTCGTCGGCGGCATCCACCCGTACCTCGGGCAGGAGGGGATCGCCGCCGGGGTGTGCGCCGCCCTGGGTGCCGACGACGTCGTCGCCGGCACCCACCGGGGGCACGGGCACGTGCTCGCCAAGGGCGCCGACCCGGCCCGGATGCTCGCCGAGCTGTGCGGCCGGGTCACCGGCCTCAACGCCGGCCGGGGCGGCTCGATGCACGCCGCCGACTTCGGCGTCGGCGTGCTCGGCGCCAACGCCATCGTCGGCGCGTCCGGGGCGATCATCACCGGCGCCGTGTGGGCGCGCCGACGGCGCGGCGACGACACCGTCGGGGTGAGCTTCTTCGGCGACGGCGCGGTCAACGAGGGGATGCTGCTGGAGGCGTTCAACCTGGCCGCGCTGTGGCGGGTGCCGGTGCTGTTCGTCTGCGAGAACAACGGCTACGCCACCACCATGCCCGTCGCGGGCGCGGTCGCCGGCAGCATCCCCGGCCGCGCCGTCGCGTTCGGCATCCCGGCCGCCGTCGTGGACGGCCAGGACCCCGAGGCGGTACGCGACGCCGCGGCGGCTGCCGTCGACCGGATGCGTGCCGGCGGCGGCCCCGAGCTGATCGAGGCCCGGACCTACCGGTTCGACGCCCACCACACCTTCGAGCACGCGGTACGCCTCGACTACCGCCCGCCCGACGAGGTGGCCCGGGGCCGGTCCCGGGACCCGGTGGACATCCAGGGCGGGCGGCTGCCCGCCGACGCGCGGGCCGAGGTCGACGCCGAGGTCGAAGCCACGCTGGACGCGGCCGTCGAGTTCGCCCTCGCCGGTCCCGAGCCGGACCCGGCCGACGCCCTGGCGCACCTGTACGCCAGCGGGCTGACCGCCCGCACCGGAGGTGGGTAGATGCCCAGACTGTCCTACCGCAAGGCGCTCACCCGGGCGCTCGCCGACGAGTTGGCCCGCGACGAGTCGGTGTTCCTGCTCGGCGAGGACATCCGGGTGGCCGCCTCGAACGTCACGGCCGGGCTGTTCAAGCGGTTCGGCCCCGAACGGGTGCTCGACACCCCGCTGTCGGAGCAGGCGTTCACCAGCTTCGCCACGGGCGCGGCGCTGGCCGGGATGCGGCCGGTGGTCGAGTTCCAGATCCCGTCGCTGCTGTTCCTGGTCTTCGAGCAGATCGTCAACCACGCGCACAAGTTCCCGCTGATGACCGGCGGGCAGTGCGCCGCACCGGTCACCTACCTGGTGCCCGGCTCCGGTTCCCGGACGGGCTGGGCGGGCCAGCACTCCGACCACCCGTACAGCCTCTTCGCCCATGTCGGGGTGACCACGGTGGTGCCGGCCACCCCGGCCGACGCGTACGGGCTGCTGGTGTCGGCGGTGCGGTGCGACGACCCGGTGGTGGTCTTCGCCCCGGCCGGGGCGCTCGACGTCCGCGACGACGTGGACCTCGCCGCGCTGGCTCCGGTGCCGCTGGGCCGGGGCCGGGTGCGCCGCTTCGGCGACGACGTGACCGTGGTCGCGGTCGGGCACCTGGTGCACGACGCGCTCGCGGTCGCCGAGGAGTTGGCCGACCAGGTGTCGGTGGAGGTGTTCGACCCCCGCACCCTGTACCCGTTCGACTGGGACTCACTCGCCGAGTCGGTGTCGCGGACCGGGCGGCTGGTGGTGGTGGACGACTCCAACCGCTCCTGCGGCATCGCCGGGGAGATCATCGCGACCATGGTCGAGCGGGTGCGCCTGGTCGCGCCGCCGCGCCGCGTCACCCGCCCCGACGGCGCGGTGCTGCCGTTCGCCCCGGGGCTGGACCGGGCCGTGCAGCCGAGCCGCGAGCAACTCGTGGCCGCCATCCAACACGTGATGAAGGACTGATGTATGACCGACGCTGACTACCGCTGGCCCTCCGCCGCGCGGGCGTGGCTCGACCTGCCCGCGCCGATCCGCGCCGAGATGGTGGCCGCCGGGGCGGAGTCCTGGCGGGAGATCTTCGACGGCCGGGCCACGTACAACAAGCAGTGGCGGCTGGCCCGGCCGCCGGTGATGGACGAGACCTCGCTCGGCGTGCTCAACGCCGTCTCCGACCGCCTCGCCCAGCTCGTCTTCGAGGCGTGCCGGCGGCGGGCCGGCACGGCGGGGGAGCTGCGCCGGCTGCTGAACGTGCCCGACGGCGAAACCCGGCTGCTCGACGACGACGAGCCGTTGACCGAGGCGCTGCTGGACGCGTTCCGGCCGGACGTGCTGCTCTCCGACGGGGTGCCCCGGTTCGTGGAGTACAACATCGACAGCAGCCTCGGCGGGGCGTTCGACGCGGACACCACGGTGCGTCGCTTCGTCGACGTCTACCGGCGGCGCGGCCTCACCGACCGCATCCGGCTGGCGGCGGCGCCCTCGGCGGTGGACCAGCGGTTCGCCGCGATCCGCGCCGGGCTCGACCTGCCCGAGGGCGCCCGGGTCGCCATGCTGATCGACTTCGACGCCGAGTACCCGGGCCTGGACGACCCGCAGCGGTTCTTCCGGCTGCTGTCGCCGGTGGTCGAGCGGGCCGCCGCGTCCGGCATGGACCTGGTCATCGCGCCGGTCTCCCAGGTGACCCTCGACGACGGGAAACGGCTGGTCGTCGGCGGCGCCCCGGTCGACGGTATGTTCCGCCTCTTCGTGCCCAACCGGGTCACCCCGAGCGCCGGGGTGGACGCCCTGGAGGCGGGGCTGGCGGCCGGGACGGTGCCGATGTGGGTGTCGGCGGCGGCCTGGCTGATCGCCAACAAGCGGGCCTTCGCCTGGCTCTGGGAGGACGCCGACGCGCTGGCGCCGGCGGACCGGGACCTGGTCCAGCGGTACGTGCCGCGGACCTGGTCGCTGACCGCCGACCTGCTCGACCGGGCGGTGGCCGACCGGCCGGGCCTGGTGGCGAAGCCGGCCGACGGCTCCGCCGGGGTGGACGTGCTGATCGGCCGGGAGACCGACGCCGACGCGTGGCGGGACGGGCTGACCCGGGCCGTCGAGCGGGGCGGCTTCATCCTCCAGGAGTACGTGAAGGCCGACGACGTCCCGCTGGACTTCGTGCACATCGAGACCGGCGAGACGGTCGGCACGGAGGTGCCGTACAGCATCGCCCCGTACCTGTTCGGTCGCCGGGCCGCCGGCGCCTGCATCCGCACCGGCTTCCCCGGCTGCGACGGCGTGCTCAACCTGGCTCGCGGCGTCCTCCTCTCCGGCCTCCTGGTGGTCGACTGACCGGGCCCGGTGACGGTGGGACGGCCGGATGCCGGCCGTCCCACCCGGAAACGCGCTTCCCAGCCGGGTGCCGCCGGGGCAGGATTGCCGAGTGGACGGGACGCGGGTGGAACTGGCAATCGACGACCTGCGTCCGGTGGCGTGGGCGGCGTGCGGACGCGGCCGGAAACTGTTCTCGGCCGAGCGGCTGACCGGCGGCACGAAGAAGGGCGTCTACCGGCTGACCCTGGACGACGGCTCCACCGTTGTCGCGTACGTGTGGCACCCGGCGGAGGACTACTGGCCCGCCCGGGTGGCCCCGGCACCCGACGACCCGTTCGGGCACGCTACCGGGGCTGGCCTGTTCGCGGCGGCGCACCGGGAGTTCATCGCCGCCGGGGTGCGGGTGCCCCGGCTGCTGCTCGCCCCCACCGAGGGCCTGCTGCCGGGCGAGGTCGCCGTGGTGGAGGACGTGCGGGGCGGCACCCTGCAGGATCTGCGCCGCCGCGACCCGCGACGTGCCCGGGCGGTGCTGGCCCGGCTCGGCGCCGCCGTGCGGGCCATGCACTGCCGGCGCCGCGACCGGTACGGCCGGCCGAGGCTCGACGGGCCGGCGCCGGGCCGGCCGGTGGAGCGGCTCGTCCTCGACCGGGCGCTGCACGACCTGGCCGAGGCCGCTGCCCGCGTCGAGCGGATCGCGGCCGTGCGGCAGCGCCTCGCCGACGCCCTCACCGAGCGGTACGCCGCCGTGCCGCCCCGGTCCCGGTACGGCCTGATCCACGGGGAACTCGGGCCGGACCACGTGCTCGTCGACGACCGGGACCGTCCGGTGCTGGTCGACATCGAGGGCGCCACGTTCCTCGACGTGGAGTGGGAGCACGCCTTCCTCGATCTGCGCTTCGGCGACGACTACCCCGCCCTGGCCGTCGACGGTCTCGACGGGCACCGGCTGCGCCTCTACCGGCTCGCGCTGCACCTGTCGCTGGTGGCGGGCCCGCTGCGGCTGCTCGACGGCGACTTCCCGGACCGGGCCGGCATGCTCGCCATCGTCGAGCACAACATCACCGAGACGCTGGCCCAGCTCCCCTGATCACATCATCCGGTTCGAATTGAGTGCTCCCTGCCAAAGCGCCGCCGCCTGCACGCTACCAAGATGCGGGCCAGTGCTCCGTCCTTTCACCAGCCGGGCGAGGGTGACCTTGGGCGGGAACTTGACCAGCAGGTGCGCATGTTCAGCCTCACCGTTGAACTCGACCAGTTCGCACTCGAAGTCGGCGCACCCCTGCCCGCATGGTCTCCTCCATGCGGGCAGGTGTCAGTCGGTGAATGCCCTGTGTCGGAACTTGGTCACGAAGACCAGGTGGGCGTGCAGGGGAAGATGCAGTGTCTGCCAGTTCGAACGCTGCCGACATCGTCGTAGGTCAACGCTAGATTGTCTGGTGTGCAGCTGCGGTACAACTATCGCGTCTATCCGACGCCCGTCCAGCAGGAAGCGTTGGCGCGGGCGTTCGGGTGCGCGCGCGTGGTGTTTAATGATGGGCTGCGCGCACGTCAGCAGGCCCGTGAGCGGGGCTTGCCGTACCTGTCGGACGGCGAGCTGTCCAAGCGGGTCATCACCGAGGCCAAGCGCACCCCGCAACGGGCGTGGCTGGGTGAGGTTTCGGCGGTGGTGTTGCAGCAGGCCCTCGCGGACTTGAACATCGCCTACCGCAATTTCTTCGCCTCGATCACGGGCAAGCGTAAGGGCCGCAGGGTTGCGTCGCCGCGGTTGCGGTCCCGCAAGGACAACCGGCAGGCGATCCGCTTCACCAGGAACGCCCGCTTTTGTGTGCTGGACAGCGGCCGGCTGCGGCTGCCGAAGATCGGTGACCTGCACGTGCGTTGGTCACGTCAGCTTCCGGCCGAACCGTCCTCGGTCACGGTGATCCGGGACGCGGCAGGCCGGTATTTCGCCTCGTTCGTCGTGCGGGTGGACGCTCCGCCGTTGCCGCCGGTCGCATCCGAGGTGGGTATCGACCTCGGGCTGACGCATTTCGCCGTGCTGTCGGATGGCACGAAGGTCGCCGCGCCGAAGTTCGGGCGCCGCGCGGCTCGCAAGCTGCGCCGGTTGCAGCAGGACCTTTCCCGCAAGGCCAAGGGCTCGGCCAACCGCAAGAAGGCCGTGGCCAGGGTCGCCCGCGCGCATGCCCGGGTGGCCGACACGCGCCGGGACTGGCAGCACAAGCTCTCGACTCGGATCGTCCGCGAGAACCAAGCGGTGTACGTCGAGGACCTGTGCGTCGTTGGTCTCGGCCGGACCCGGCTCGCGAAGTCCGTGCACGATGCGGGCTGGGCGTCCTTCGTCGGGATGCTGGAGTACAAGGCCGCCCGCGCCGGGCGCATCTTCGGCAAGATCGACCGGTTCGCGCCCACGTCGCAGACCTGCTCTGCGTGCGGACGCCTCGACGGACCGAAGCCGCTGTCCGTCCGATCGTGGACCTGCCCCTGCGGTGCGACCCACGACCGGGACGTCAACGCGGCCAAGAACGTGTTGGCCCAGGGACGCTGGGACAACTCAAACGCCTGTGGAGCGCAGGTAAGACCGGCACCCGTGCCGGCACCGCGCCGAGAAGCAGGAATCCACTCGGGCGCTGCGCGCTGTTCTGCGCACAGCGCGGAGGGAATCCCCGTCCTTAGGACGGGGAGAACGTCAAAACTCCTCTTTCTTCAGCCCGCTGAGCGCCGAGATGGCAGCGGTCTGGACGGCCGCGCATCTGCGGGGAGGGATCCCGCTGCCGTCCAGGGAGCGGATGCGGGAGCAGGTGCGTACGCGGCTGGCCTGGATGGCGGCGCGGACCCACGGGCAGCACGCCCGCGGCACGAGCATCATCCCGTTCTCGATGCACAACATCGACGAGGTGCTCGACGATCTCGGGCTCAACCTCGGCCCGCTGGCCCGCGCCCGGCAGTGGCTGCTGCCCGTCGACCCGCGCGCCTACCGGAGGGTCACGCCCCGCATGATCCGGCGCACCGCCGCGACGGCGACCCGGGAGTCAGCGAACCAGCCCGCCTGACAAGGGGGAAGGAACAGCAGCCGCCGGGACCTCCACCGAGCTGCCCGTCAGCCCGGGTGTCGGGCGGTCGTGAGGTGGGCGCCGAGGCGGCGGACGGTCTCGGCGGCGGCGATGGCGTCGCTGCGGGCGCTGCCGTGCCGGCCGTCGCTGCTGTAGATCGACGGGTCGGCGGTGAGCGGGTGGTCGGTGAGCCGCACGTGCAGGGTGCCGAGCCGCTCCGCGAGCGCGCCGGTGTGCGCGGAGAGCCGCCGCATCCGCTCGGCCAGACCGGCCCGGTGCCGCTCGGGCACCGCCGGGCTGTGCGAGACGTCGAACATGCCGACGGTGATCACGTCCGCGTCGGCGGCCTGCAACGCCTCGATCATGGCGGTCAGCTCCGCGTCGACCGCGTCGGCGTCGTACGCCGGGTGGAAGGCGTCGTTGCCACCGCACACCACCAGCGCCAGGTCGGGCCGGAACGCCAGCGCCGGGGCGAGCTGGGTGGCGCACACCTCGTGCGCCCGCAGCCCGCGCAGCCCGAGGTTCAGGTACGCCAGCTCGGGCCGCACGGCGCGCAGCTCGGCGGCGACCCGGTCCGCCCACTGCACGTCGGGGTAGCCGTCGACGGGCTCGCAGAGCCCCTCGGCCACGCTGTCGCCGAGCACGGCGAAGCGCCGCCACGGGTGGTCGCGCAGCAGGGCGACGCTCTCCCCGTCGCGGAGGCACCACGGATCCGTCGATTCGGTCAGCGTCGATGGCATGAGCGCACGCTAGTCGACCCGGTCGCCGTCGGCCAGCGGCCGACACAGTACTAGGCGCCCCGGTCGACGCCCCGGCGCACCGCGGGCGAACAACCGGCGAACAAACCTCGTGCCGCCCCCTTTACGTTGCCGTTGATCGATGTGAATATGTGCACATCGATCGGCAGCGAGCCGGTCCAGCCCTCCCCGGGAGGTACGCGTGAGACTCACTCGACGTGGCGTGATGTCCGCCGTCGCCGTCGCCTGCCTCGGCGCCACCATGGCCGTGTCGCCGGCCCACGCCGCACCCGCCGTCCTGACCGCCGACGGAGCGTCCAGCCTCGCCGCCGGCCTCGGCCCCGATCGCACCGCCGGCTCCTACGTGGACGCCGCCTCGGGGCGTACGGTCGTCGCCGTCACCGACGAGGCCGCCGCCGCCACGGTCCGCGCCGCTGGCGGCGTCGCCCGCCTGGTCACCCACAGCACCCGCGCCCTGGAGGCCGCGCAGACCCGGGTGGACCTGGGCGTCACCGGCACCGCCCTCTGGGTCGACCCGGTCAGCAACCAGGTGGTCGTCGGCGTGGACAACACGGTCGGTGCCGCCCAGCTGGCCCGCATCCGCGCCGCGGTGGCCGCCGCCGGCGGCACGGCGCGGGTCACCCCGCTCGCCGGCACGCTCAGCATGCGGATCTCCGGCGGCGACGCCATCTACGGCGGCGGCTACCGCTGCTCGCTCGGCTTCAACGTGCGCAGCGGCAGCACCTACTACTTCCTCACCGCCGGGCACTGCACCGACGTGGTCTCCGCCTGGTACGCCAACTCGGCCCAGAGCACCAAGCTCGGCGACCGCACCGGCACCAGCTTCCCGGGCAACGACTACGGCATCGTCCGCTACACCAACACCTCGGTCGCCATCGACGGCTCGGTGGGCTCGCAGGACATCACCGCCGCCGGGAACGCGTCCGTCGGCCAGCAGGTGACCCGGCGGGGCAGCACCACCGGCACCCACAGCGGCACGGTCACCGGCCTCAACGCCACCGTCCGGTACGCCGAGGGCACCGTGCGGGGCATGATCGCCACCAACGTCTGCGCCGAGCCCGGCGACAGCGGCGGCCCGCTCTACTCGGGCAGCACCGCGCTCGGCCTGACCTCGGGCGGCAGCGGCAACTGCCGCACCGGCGGCACCACCTTCTTCCAGCCCGTCACCGAGGCGCTCAGCAAGTACGGCGTCTCCGTGTTCTGACCCGACCGACCGTGGCGCCCCGGCGGATCCCCCCGGGGCGCCACGTCGCGTCGGGCATCATGGCGGCATGGTGCAGGTGGCGGTGTGCGGGCCGGCGACCGCGTCGGGCGCCGAACTGGCGTACGCCCGCCGGGTGGGTGAGCTGCTCGCCGAGCGCGGCGCCACCGTGCTCTGCGGGGGTGGCGGCGGGGTGATGTCCGCCGTCGCCGCCGGCGCCCGTTCCCGCGCCGGCCTGGTCATCGGCGTACGCCCCGACGACGGCACCGCGCCCGGCCCCGTGGCGGACGTGTCGGCCACGGTCGTCACCAACATGGGCCAGGCGCGCAACGCGGTCCTGGTGTGGAGCGCCGACGCGGTGATCGCGGTCGGCGGCTCGTGGGGGACGCTGTCCGAGATGGCGCTGGGCATGCGGCGCGGCGGCATCCCGGTCGTGGTGCTCGGCGGCTGGCGGATCCTGGACGCCGACGGCACGCCCGTCACCGGACTGCGGCACGTGTCCACCCCGGAGGAGGCGGTCTCGGCGGCGCTGCCGGGTTGACGTCGTCGCCTCGTCGGAACCGTGCCGTGGCGGGCCGACGCCGGGGCGGGTCAGCGGTGCTACCCGGCCCGGTACGCCGCCGCGAGGCGCTTCGGCGCCCGGTCCTGCCACGCCTCGACGACCAGCTCGGTCAGCTCGTCGGGGTCGATCCGGTCGAGCCGGACCAGGACGGCCGGGTAGCCGTCGAAGTGCGGGACGGTGAAGTAGACGCCGGGGTCATCGGCGAGCAGCGCCTCCTTCGCCCCCAGGTCCGGCACCCGCACGCCGAGGACCGGGCCGTCGGGCGCCGCCGCCCCGAGGGCGTCGAGGTCGGCGCGGCGCAGCGGGCGCTCCCAGACGAACGCCCGGTCCCGGACCTTCCACGCCGGCGCCCCCTGGTAGGAGGGATGCTCGCTCGTCTCCGGCAGCCCCAACGCGATGCGGCGTACGTCCTCCCACGTGGCCATGCCCCGACCCTACGCCTGACCCACGACGCGCGGTTCCCGCTCGGCCGGCGCCGGGGCCGGCCGGGGGCGGAGACCGGGCAGCAGCGGCAGCAGGGTGACCACCAGGCAGAACACGGTCATCACCAGCAGGGCGGGGCGGAGGCCGAGCGCGGTCACCGACCAGCCGCCCAGCAGCGCGCCCAGCGGCAGGCCCGCGAACGCCAGCGACCCCGCCAGCCCGATCACCCGGGTCTGCAACTCGGGCGGCACCCGCTCGTAGATCGCCACGCCGAGCAGCGGGTTCACCGCCGCGATGCCGATGCCGGACGCGAACGTCACCGCCAGCACCACCGCCAGCTCCTCGCTCAGCACCAGGACCAGCAGCCGAGGGGCGCCGCTGACCGCCGCCCCGACCACGAAGGCCAGGTACCGGGGCAGCCGGGGGCCGTACGCGGTGAACAGCAGGTTCCCCAGCAGGGCGCCCGCCGAGAACGCGCCCAGCACCAGGCCCAGCCCGACCGGGCTGCGCAGCACCTCGGCCACCCAGAGCGGGATGTAGACGGCGACGCTCGCGTTGACCACCATGTTCAGCGCCGAGATCACCAGCAGCATGGTCAGCAGCATCCGGTCGCGGCCGAGGTAGCGGAACCCGCCCGCCAGCGCGCGCAGGTAGCCCTCCGGCCGTACGGGTGCCGCCGGGGGCGCCGGCGGCCGGACGAGCAGCCCGACCAGGAGTGCGCAGACGGCGAAGCTGGCGGCGTCGATGATGATCGCCTGGGTCACGCCGAACCACCAGATGAGCAGCCCGCCCAGCCCCGCGCCGAGCAGGGTGACCACCCGACCGAGCCCGTCGTAGACGGAGGTCAGCCGGATCAGTTGCACCCCGGCGGCCTCGGCGGCCGGGCGGAACATGACGTGCTTGACCCGGTCGCCGACGCCCCGCAGTGCGCCCACGAGGGCGACCAGCGCGACCAGCGCGCCGAAGCCCAGCCACGGGGTGAGGGCCACCGCGACCATCAGCCCCGCGCTGCCCACGTCGGCCAGGATCGAGGTGCGGCGCAGCCCGATCCGGTCCGCCCAGGGGGTGCCCAGCGCGCCGGAGAGCAGGTAGGGCAGCGTCTCGGCGGCGGCCACCGCGCCCATCTTCGCGGGGCTGCCGGTGGTCTCCAGCACCAGCCACGGGATCGCCACCACGGAGACCCGGCTGCCCAGGTTGGAGATCAGGTCGGCGGCGACCAGGGTGGTCAGTTCCCGCCGGGGCGTCACGCCACGCTGCCGATCGACGCCTCCGGGTGCTCCACCGCGCTCGGGTGGGCCTCGACGTACCGGGCCCGCAGCGCGCGCTTGTCCACCTTGTTCGAGCGGTTGAGCGGCAGTCGGTCGACGAACTCGACCCCGCCCGGCGCCCAGGTGTCGCTGAGCGCGGCGGTGACCAGGTCGACCAGCTCCCGCGCGGTCACCGTCGCGTCGGGCGCCGGCACCACGTAGGCGTACGGCAGCTCGCCGGCGACCTCGTCCGGCACGCCGATCACCGCGGCGGCGCGGACCTGCGGGTGCCCGGCCAGGACGTCCTCGATGGGGCGGGAGTAGATCGGCCAGCTGCGCCGCCGGGTGAGGATCCGGTCCTGTGACCGGTCGACGAGGTAGAGGTAGCCGTCGGCGTCGACGTGCCCGATGTCGCGGGTGCGGACCCAGCCGTCGACCAGCGTCTCGGCGGTCAGCTCGGGCCGGCCGTGGTAGCCGGCGAAGCGCAGGCCGGTGTGCACCCACACCTCGCCGTTCTCGCCGGGCGGCAGCACGGTGCCGTCCTCGGCGCGGATCTCGACGCGCACGTCCCCGTACGGCCGACCACAGGAGCGCAGCCGCTCCGGGTGCTCCGGGTCGTCGGTCAGCCCCGGCAGGGCGGTGATCACCACCGCCTCGCTGAGTCCGTACACGATGCGCAGCACCGGGCCGAAGCGGGCGACGGCCTGGCGCAGCCGGGCGGGAGCGGCGGGCCCGGCGCCCACGTTGAACATGAACATGGCGGAGAAGTCCGCGCCGTCCAGCGCCGGGTGGTCGAGCACCTCGTAGAGCATCGGCGGGGTGACGAAGGTGGAGTTGATGCGCTCCCGCCCGACGGTCTCGATGAACCGCGCCGGGTCCCAGCCGTCGCGGGGGAACAGCACCCCGCCGGTGAACAGGTTGAACAGCGTGGTGATCTGGCCGCTGGCCAGCCACATCGGCGAGTGCGACAGGTGCCGCAGCAGCGGGTACCCGGCGGCGCGGAAGTCGGCGGCCAGGGCGAGGATCTGCGCGTAGAAGCTCTCCCGGTGGTGCACCAGCTTGGGCGTGCCGGTGGTGCCGCTGGTCTGGAGGAAGGACTCCGGCGCCGGCACCCGCGCCGGCAGGTCGTCCCCCGGCGCGGGATGCGCACCGTCGGTGAGGTCCGGGCCCGCGCCGCCCGGGCCGAGGCAGAGGACCGGCACGCCGGGCAGCCCGGCGGCCAGCTCCGGGCCCAGGCTCGCGGGGTCGCGGGCGTCGTAGACGAAGGCGTCGGGGCGGGCCAGCCGGACGAACTCGGCCACCTCGCGGCGGGAGGTGACCGGCGCGATCCACATCGTCCGGCAGCCCAGCAGGTGCAGGGCGAGCTGCACCAGCGGCCCCTCCACCGGGTTGCCGAGCGCGACCAGCACCCCGTCGCCCGGCCGTACGCCGTGCCCGCGCAGCGTCGCGGCCAGCCGGCGCACCTCGGCGGCGACGTCGGCGTAGCTGAGCCGGTGCCCGCCGCCGACCAGCGCCTCCCGGTCACCGAAGTCGGCGAACAGCTCCAGTGCCCGGTGTACGTAGCCGTTCCGTCGCTCCGGTCCGTCAGTCATCCCGCAGCCCCCATCGGCGAAGTGGAGTGGCCGTCCGCCGGCCAGCCCGGGGACGGCGCGGCGGGGTGGGCGCGCGCCTCGGCGACCGCACCGCCGCCGCCCGTGAGCGTAGGCACCACCGCCTGTCACGGGACAGAGACCGAACGGCGTTCCGACCGAACCGGAGGACATTTGATCGCGTCGATCAGGTTGATTGACGCCCGTAAAACGGGGCGGCTAGGTTTCTGGACCATCGTCCAGGCGGCGCCGTCAGCGGACGGCCCTGGGCTGCCAACGATGGAGGTTCAATGTCGACCCCGAAGAGATGGCCTGTCATCGCGTCCGCGGCCACGCTGTTGATCGCGGGCACCCCGGCGGTGGTGGCCAGCGCCGGCCCGCCGGACGCCGAGGCGGCCCGCCACGAGCGGACGGTCTGGGCGGGCAGCTGGGCGGCCGCGGTCACCCGGGGCAACGCGACCGGCCTGACCAACAACGGCCTCAACAACCAGAGCGTCCGGATGGTCGTGCACACCAGTGTGGGCGGACCGCAGTTCCGGGTGCGACTGAGCAACATGTACGGCGAGCAGGCCGTCAGGGTCGGCCGCGCCACCGTGGCGAAGCCGAACACCACGACCCCCGACGACCTGTCCGACATCGACACCTCAACGCTGCGCGAGCTGACCTTCGGCGGGTCCACCTCCGCCACCATGAACCGCGGCGCCGACCTGCTCAGCGACCCGGTCGCCCTGCCCGTCGGCGACCAGCAGGACCTGGTGCTGACCGTGCACTTCCCGATCCCGACCGGGCCGGTGACCTTCCACGGCCAGTCCCGGCAGACCAACTTCATCGGCGCCACGGACCTCACCTCCGCCGCCGACGGCGCCGGGTTCACCATCCGGCCGAACTGCTGCTGGTTCTTCCTGTCCGGCATCGACGTGCAGCGCACGCACAGCCCCGGCTCGGTGGTGGTCTTCGGCGACTCGATCGCCGACGGCAACGGCAGCACCGTCAACGCCAACAAGCGCTGGCCGGACCTGCTCGCCGACCGCCTCGTCGACGCCCGCCCCGACGTACGCACCCCGGGTGTGCTCAACCTGAGCCTGGCCGGCAACCGGCTCAACCACGAGGGCACCGAGCCCGGCGCGGGCGGCTTCCCCGGCTATTACGAGCTGGGCCCCAACGCCCTGGCCCGGCTCGACGAGGACGTCTTCGCGCAGACCGACGCCCGGACCGTCATCACCCACCTGGGCATCAACGACATCTGGATGTCGGGCGACTCCGCCGAGAACATCATCGCCTCGCTGCGGCAGGTCAACCAGCAGGTGAAGGCGCGCGGCCTGCGCAGCCTGGTGTCGACGCTCACCCCGTACGAGGGGCACGGCAACCCGGGGGTGTGGACGCCCGAGAAGGAGGCCACCCGGCAGGCGGTGAACGCGTGGCTGCGCGGCAGTGACGAGTTCGACGGGCTGCTCGACTTCGACCGGGTGCTGCGCGATCCCGCCCAGCCCAGCCGGCTGCTGCCCGCGTACGACTCGGGTGACCACATCCACCCGAACGACGCCGGCAACCAGGCGATGGCCGACGAGGTGCCGCTGCGACTGCTCGGCCTTTGACATCCGGCGCGGGCGGCGGGACCACCCCGCCGCCCGCGCCACCGTTCCTGGGGGAGACCGATCGACCGTGGACGTCACGCAACTGCTGACCCGTCTCTACAGCGACGAGGGCCGGCAGGACCCGTATCCCTGCTACGCGGGGCTGCACGAGCTGGGGCCGGTCAGCCCGGTGCCGGCGCGCGCCGAACACCGGTCGGTCGCCGCCGTCGCCGTCGGCTACGACCTGGTCAGCCAGGTGCTGCGCGACCCGGAGTGGTACAAGCAGCCGCCGCCGGGCTGGCAGGAGCAGGAGGTGCTCCGCACCCTCCAGACCTCGATGATGTTCGTCAACCCGCCCGACCACACCCGGATGCGGGCGGTCTTCGCGAAGACCTTCACGCCGCGCCGGCTGGGCGCGCTGGAACCGGCCGTGCACCGGGTCGTGGACGGACTGCTGGACCGGATGGCCGACGCCGGGGAGACCGGGTTCGACTTCGTGGCGGAGTTCGCGTACCCGATGCCGGCCCTGGTGATGGCCGAGTTCATCGGCATCCCCGCCGGTGAGCTGGACTTCTACCGGCAGCGGGTGGAGCGGATCGACGAGTTCCTGGACGTGGCGGGCAAGACCCCGGAGCGGCTCGCCGCCGCCAACACCGCCGCCGCCGAGCTGCGCGACTTCTACGCCGACCTGATCGCCCACCGGCGCCGCCAGCCGGGCGAGGACCTGATCAGCGGGCTGGTGGAGGCGGTCGACTCCGGCGACGTGGGGCTCACCGCCGACGAGCTGGTCAGCAACCTGATCGTGCTGTTCAACGCCGCCTTCGTCACCACCGTCTACATGTTCAGCAACGGCCTGCCGTTGCTGCTGGCGCACCCCGACGTGGCCGCCGCGCTGCCCGGCGACGACGCGCTGGCCCGGGGCGCCGTCGACGAGATCCTGCGGCTGGAGGCCCCGGTGCACTTCCTGGCCCGGGCCGCGCCCCGGGACACCGAGCTGGGCGGGGTGCCGGTCGCGCGGGACGAGAACGTCCTGCTGATCATCGCCGCCGCCAACCGCGACCCGGCCCGGTTTCCCGAGCCGGACCGCTTCGACCCGCGCCGGCCCGGCCCGCCGTCGCTCGCCTTCGGCGTCGGCCTGCACTTCTGCCTCGGCGCGGCGGTGTCCCGGCTGGAGGGCCGGCTCGCGCTGCCGAAGCTGCTGGCCCGCTTCCCCCGGCTCGCGGTCGCCGAGCCGCCCGCGTACAGCGGCAGCCTGTTCCTGCGCGGCATCGACAAGCTGCTGGTCCACACCGGAGGGGAGGCCGCGTGAGCGTCCACCCGCAGGTCGCGGCGTACCGGGCCGCCCGCGAGGCGGCCGGCACACCGCCGCTGTACACCCAGACCCTCGCCGAGGCCCGCGCCGCCGACCTCGCCGCGATCCGCGCCGGCGGCGGCGCGGTCGAGCCGGTGCACGAGGTACGCGACACGCACGTACCCGGCCCGGCCGGCGACCTGCCGGTGCGTATTTACCGGCCGGCGGGGGAGGGGCCCCTGCCCACCCTGGTCTACTTTTTCGGCGGCGGCTGGACGCTGGGCAGCGTCGACACCGCCGACGGCATCTGCCGGCGGCTGGCCAACGCGGTGCCCTGCCAGGTGGTCACCGTCGGCTACCGGCTGGCCCCGGAGCACCCGTTCCCGGCCGCCGTGCACGACTGCCACGCGGCGGCCCGATGGATCGCCACGCATCCCGAGGAGTTCGGCGTCGACCCGCAGCGGCTGGCGGTCGGCGGGGACAGCGCCGGAGGCAACCTCGCGGCGGCCGTCACCCTGCTGGCCCGCGACGGCGGCGGCCCCACGCTCGCCGCCCAGTTGCTGGTGTACCCGAACACCGACCAGACCGGGGAGCCCGGGGGCGACGGCGAGGACCCGCTGCTGTTCAACCGCCGCTCGGTCGCCTGGTACCGCGGCCACTACTTCGCCGACCCCGCCGACGCGCGGCACCCGCTGGCCTCGCCGCTGCTCGCCGAGGACCTGAGTGGCCTGCCGCCGGCGCTGGTGATCACCGCCGAGCACGACCCGCTGCGCGAGGAGGGGGAGCGGTACGCCCACCGGCTGCGCGACGCGGGCGTGCCCACCACCCTCGCCCGGTACGCCGGCATGATCCACGGCTTCTTCGCCATGCCCGGGGCGTTCGACGACGGCCGCCACGCCCAGGATCGGGCCGCCGAATTCCTGCGGGCGCGGTTCGGCCTCCCGGCCGGCGACGCCGGCCCGGGAACGGTGGCGGCGGCTGCGGGTTCCCGCCCGCCGTCGACCCGGCCTGCGGCGGGGACGGGGGCGAGCGATGGCTGAGACGGTGCTGCCCCGGCAGGACGTGCCGCACGGCGAGCCGCCCGCGCCCGCCGGCCTGGCCGACTTCGCCGAGCGGGCCCGGGCGGTGCTTCCGCCGGAGGTGTGGGACTTCGTCGACGGCGGCAGCGGCACGGAGACCACGCTCGCCGCCAACCGGCGCGCCCTCGACCGGGTGGCCGTGCTGCCCCGCGTGCTGCGTGGCGTGGCCGCCCCGCGTACCGACGCGCGGCTGCTCGGCGCCCCCTGTGCACTGCCGGTGGCGGTGGCGCCGATGGCGTACCAGCGGCTGGTGCACCCCGACGGGGAGACGGCGCTCGCGGCGGCGGCCGGCGCGGCCGGCGTGCCGTACGCGGCCAGCACGCTGAGCAGCGTGCCGATCGAGGAGATCGCGGCGACCGGCGCGGCCGTCTGGTTCCAGCTCTACTGGCTGCGGGACCGGGCCCTCGTCGCGGATCTGCTGGACCGGGCGCACGCGGCCGGGTGCACCGCGCTGATGGTCACCGTGGACGTGCCGATCCTGGGCCGGCGGCTGCGCGACGTCCGCAACTCCTTCGCCATCCCGCCGCACGTCGTCGCCGCCAACCTGCCGGCCGGGCGGGACGCGCTCGCGCACGCCGCCACCCCAGGCGTCTCGGCCGTCGCGGCGCACACCGGCGAGGTCTTCGCGCCCGCGCTGAGCTGGGCCGACCTGGACTGGCTGCGGGGCCGTACCGCCCTGCCGCTGGTGGTGAAGGGTGTCCTGGACCCGCGCGACGCGGAGCTGGCGGCGGCCGCCGGGGCGGACGCGGTGGTGGTCTCCAACCACGGCGGCCGTCAGCTCGACGGCGCACCGGCCACCGCCACCGTGCTGCCCGAGGTGGTGACGGCGGTGGCCGACCGGTGCGAGGTGCTGCTGGACAGCGGCGTGCGCGGCGGCGTGGACGTGCTGCGCGCGCTCGCCCTCGGCGCGCGGGGGGTGCTGGTCGGCCGGCCGTTGCTGTGGGCGCTCGCCGCCGGGGGCCGGGCGGGGGCGGCAATGGCGCTGGAGTTGCTGGCCGGCGAGTTCCGCGACGCGCTGGCGCTGGCCGGCTGTGCCGACCCGGCGGCCGTGCGCGAGCTGCGCGTGCTGAGGGAGGGCTGAGCGGTGGCCGAACCGGTGGACCTGCACGTCGGCGACCTGCATCCGGCGGTCGGCGACCCGGCGCTGAACTCGATGAACTTCCTCAACGAGGTGGCCCAGCACTATCCCGACGCGGTGTCGCTGGCGGCCGGCCGGCCGTACGAGGAGTTCTTCGACGTCGCCGCGCCGCACCGGCACCTGGAGACGTTCCGCCGGCACCTGGCCGACGACCTCGGGCAGAGCCCCGCGCAGGTGCACCGGACCCTGTTCCAGTACGGCCGCACCAAGGGCATCGTGCACCACCTCGTGGCCCGCAACCTCGCCGTCGACGAGAACATCACGGTCGACCCGGAGGCGGTCGTGGTGACCGTCGGCTGCCAGGAGGCGATGTTCCTGGTGCTGCGGGCGCTGCGGGCCGACCCCCGCGACGTGCTGCTCGCCGTCGCCCCGACGTACGTCGGGCTGACCGGCGCCGCGCGGCTGCTGGACCTGCCGGTGCGGCCGGTGGCCGGCGGCCCGGCCGGGGTGGACCTGGCCGACCTGCGGGAGCAGGTGCGCCGGGCCCGGGCGGCGGGGCTGCGCCCGCGCGCCTGTTACGTGATGCCGGACTTCGCCAACCCGTCGGGCACGAGCATCGGGCTGGCCGACCGGCGGCGGCTGCTCGACCTCGCCGCCGAGGAGGACCTGCTGCTGCTGGAGGACAACCCGTACGGTCTCTTCCCGGCCGGGGACGCGGGGCGGCTGCCGACGCTCAAGGCGCTCGACACCGCGCGGCGGGTGGTCTACCTGGGTTCGTTCGCCAAGACGGTGCTGCCCGGCGCGCGGGTGGGCTACGTGGTCGCCGACCAGCGCGTCGCCGGCTCCGACGGCTCGGTGGGCCTGTTCGCCGACCAGCTCGCCAGGATCAAGAGCATGGTCACGGTGAACACCTCGGCGATCGCCCAGGCGGTGGTCGGCGGCGCGCTGCTGGAGCACGGGTGCAGCCTGGTGGCCGCCACCGCCCGGGAGCGGGCCGCGTACGGCCGGAATCTGCGCCACCTCGTCGACGGCCTGGCCCGGCGCTTTCCGCCGGGCGCGTCGCCGGTGCGGTGGAACGTGCCGGCCGGCGGGTTCTTCGTGGTGGTCACGGTGCCGTTCGCGGTCGACGACGCGTTGCTGCACCGCTCCGCCCGCGAGTACGGGCTGCTCTGGACGCCGATGGCGCACTTCTACGACGACGGCGCCCCGGTCGACGCGCTGCGGCTGTCGGTCAGCGCGGTCACCCCGGAGCAGATCGACCTGGGCCTGGACCGGCTGGCGGCGCTGGTCGCCGACGAGACGACCGCGCGGTCGCGGGCGCTCGCCGTCACCCCGCAACCGGCCCGGTGATCTCGCCGGAGCCGCGTGGGATCAACCGGCTCGCGACCAGGTGACCGGTGGGCGCCAGTGGCGGAGGCTGTCCACAGTCGGCGGTGGCGGCCCTGCCGTCTCGACGTTGACACACCGCGTTCACCGCACGGCAAAGCGCGACTGCCCGTGTTCCGCTGTCCTTCGTGGACACCCATAATGGACGTCATGATCGCTTGGGAGTACGCGTTGCTGGTCCGCCGCTATCAGGGGCAGGGCCGCAACTTCCATGTCAGCTTCATCTGGTACGGCCCCGACGGGACGCGCCGGGACATCACCGCGTACGGCGACACCGCGATCGCGCACCTCAACCGGGCCGGCCGGGAAGGCTGGGAGCTGGTCTCCGCCGCCGAGGACGTGAACAACATCCAGGGCAGCACCGAGGTGCACCGCTACCACCTGAAACGGCCCATCGCCTGACCCCGGTGGGAGACGGACGGCAAGTCCCAGCGGTTCTCATCCGTGGGGTGACGACCGGGCGGCGGGGTGCCGAGACGACGTAGATCCACGAATGGGGATCAATGGCTGCGGTAGCGTTGCCTCCCGCCGCCGCTGACCGGCCGCCCCGCCCGGGCGCCGGAGCGGCGCGGCGGGAGGAGGAGCGGTGACGCAGCCGGCAGCCGGGGCGCCCCGGCACGTCGTCGGGGTCGACTTCGGCACCCTCTCCGGCCGGGCGGTCGTGGTGGACGTCGCCGACGGCACCGTACGCGGCGAGGCCGTGCACGCGTACCGGCACGGGGTGATCACGGAGCGGCTGCCCGACGGGACGCCGCTGCCGCCGGACTGGGCGTTGCAGCACCCGGACGACCACCGCGAGGTGCTCCGGGTCGCGGTGCCCGCCGCGCTGCGGGCCGCCGGTGTACGCCCCGAGGACGTTGGCGGCATCGGCGTCGACGCCACCTCCTGCACGATGCTGCCCACCCGCGCCGACGGCACCCCGCTCTGCGAGCTGCCCGAGCTGGCCGGCCGGCCGCACGCGTACCCGAAGCTGTGGCGGCACCACGCGGCCCAGCGGCAGGCCGCCCGGATCAACGACGTCGCCGCCGCGCGCGGCGAGACCTGGCTGCCCCGCTACGGCGGCCGGGTCTCCGCCGAGTGGCAGCTCGCCAAGGCGCTGGAGGTGCTGGAGGAGGACCCGGCGGTCTTCGACCGCGCGGAGCGCTTCATCGAGATCGCGGACTGGCTGGTCTGGCAGCTCTGCGGCCGGGAGACCCGCAACGTCTCCGCCGCCGGCTACAAGGGGCTGCGGCAGGACGGGCGGTACCCGTCGGCGGAGTTCCTGCGCGCCGTGCACCCCCGCCTCGACGGGCTGCTGCCCCGGATCGACGGCCCGCTCGCGCCGTTGGGCGCCCGGGCGGGCGGGCTGACCACCGAGGCGGCCCGGTGGACCGGGCTGCCGGTGGGCACCGCCGTCGCGGTCGGGTCCATCGACGCGCACGTCACCGCCGCGGCGGCCCGCGCGGTCGAGCCGGGCCGGATGCTCGCCGTCCTCGGTACCTCCACCTGCCTGATCATGAACGCGGCGGCGTACCACGAGGTGCCCGGGGTCTGCGGCGTGGTCGACGGCGGCGTCACCACCGGTTCCTGGGGCTACGAGGCGGGGCAGAGCGGCGTCGGGGACATCTTCGCCTGGTACGTCCGCACCGGCCTGCCGGCCGACTACGCCGAGGAGGCGCGCCGCCGCGGGCTGAGCCCGTACGAGCTGCTGGACGCCCTCGCCGCCGAGCAGCCGGTGGGCGGGCACGGGCTGCTGGCGCTGGACTGGCACAGCGGCAACCGGTCGGTGCTCATGGACCACGAGCTGAGCGGGGTGCTGGTGGGGCTGACCCTGGCCACCCGGCCGGAGGAGATCTGGCGGGCGCTGCTGGAGGCCACCGCGTTCGGCGCCCGGACGGTGGTCGACGCGTTCACCGCCGCCGGGGTGGCCGTCGACGAGCTGACCGTGGCCGGCGGGCTGACCCGCAACCGGCTGCTGCTGCGGATCTACGCCGACGTCATCGGCCGGCCGCTGCACGTGGTCGACTCCGCGCACCCGGCGGCGCTGGGCGCGGCGATCCACGCGGCGGCCGCCGCCGGGGCGTACCCGGACGTGCCGACCGCCTCGGCGGCGATGGGCGCCGCCCGCCGCGAGACCTGGCACCCCGACCCGGCCCGGGCGGCCGCCTACGACGAGCTGTACGCGGACTACCGCGCGCTGCACGACCACTTCGGTCGGGGCGGCACCGACGTCCTGCACCGCCTCCGCGCCCGCCGCCACCGCACCCACTGCCCCTGACGCTCCCACCCCGCACCGCCGGACGGGGACGGGGGCGGGACGGAGACGCCCCCGCGCGGCGGGGCCGGGCGGGGGCGTCGGAGCGGGTGCCCGGGTCAGCCGAGGTCGACGGCCGGGTAGAGCGGGAAGCCCGTGAGCAGGTCGTTGGCCTGCTTGCCGACCCGGTCGGCGACGGCCGGGTCGAGGACGTACTTGGCCTTCGACGGGGTGCCGTCCGGGTTCGCGCCCGGCCGGGTCTGGCTGAGCACGGTGTGGATCAGCTCGGCCGTCTCGTCCATCTGCGCCGGGCCCAGCCCCCGGGTGGTCAGCGCCGGGGTGCCGACGCGGATGCCGGAGGTGTACCAGGCGCCGTTCGGGTCCTGCGGGACGGAGTTGCGGTTGGTGACGATGCCCGAGTCGAGCAGGGCCTGCTCGGCCTGCCGGCCGGTCAGCCCGTAGCCGGTGACGTCGATGAGCACCAGGTGGTTGTCGGTGCCGCCGGTGACCAGCTTGCCGCCCCGGCGCAGCAGCCCCTCGGCGAGGGCCTGGGCGTTGGCGACGACCCGCTGGGCGTAGTCGGCGAAGTCGGGGCGGCGGGCCTCGGCCAGGGCGACGGCCTTGGCGGCCATCACGTGCGGCAGTGGGCCGCCGAGCACCATCGGGCAGCCCCGGTCCACCTGGTCGGCCAGCTCGGGCTGGCAGAGCACCATGCCGCCGCGCGGGCCGCGCAGCGACTTGTGCGTGGTGGTGGTGACGATGTGCGCGTGCGGCACCGGGTCGAAGTCGCCGGTGAAGACCTTGCCGGCGACCAGGCCGGCGAAGTGCGCCATGTCGACCATGAAGGTGGCGCCGACCGAGTCGGCGATCTCCCGCATGATCCGGAAGTTGACCTTCCGGGGGTACGCCGAGTAGCCGGCGACCAGGATCAGCGGCTTGAACTCGCGGGCCGCCTCGGCGACCCTGTCGTAGTCGACCAGCCCGGTGGCCGGGTCGGTGCCGTAGCTGCGCTGGTCGAACATCTTGCCGGAGATGTTCGGGCGGAAACCGTGGGTGAGGTGGCCGCCGGCGTCCAGGGACATGCCGAGCATCCGCTGGTTGCCCAACTCCCGGCGCAGCGCGAACCAGTCGGCCTCGGTGAGGTCGTTGACCTGCCGCACCTGGGCCTTCTTCAGCGCCGGGGACTCCACCCGGTCGGCCAGGATCGCCCAGAACGCGACCAGGTTGGCGTCGATGCCGGAGTGCGGCTGCACGTACGCGTGGGCGGCGCCGAACAGCTCCCGGGCGTGCTCGGCGGCGAGCGCCTCGACGGTGTCCACGTTCTGGCAGCCGGCGTAGAAGCGGCGGCCGACGGTGCCCTCGGCGTACTTGTCGCTGAACCAGTTGCCCATGGCCAGCAGGGTGGCCGGAGAGGCGTAGTTCTCGCTGGCGATGAGCTTGAGCGACTCGCGCTGGTCGGCGAGCTCGGCGCCGATGGCGTCGGCCACCCGCGGCTCGACGGCGCGGATCACCTCGAGGGCGCTGCGGAAGGCGGTGGATTCGGCGTTCGGCGACGACATGCGACCTCCAGTGACGTGCGGAAGGCCCAGGCGCTCGGCATGCGTCCTCATGACGGGACCGCTTCCCGATGGTTCTCCATCCCCACGCGCCAGTCACGGCCCACCGCCGATCCTACCGGGTCGGCCGGGCGTGCCCCGGCCCACCTGGGGACCACCGCACCTGTGGTGTGGTGCATCGATCGGCGCGCGGCCCGCGCGGTTCGCGGTCGTCCCCGGCCGCGCATAGGATCGCGGTCATGGCAGGGGAGGACGGCGGGGGCGGCAGCCTGCTCGCCATCAGCGACCTGCACGTCGGGCACCCGGGCAACCGGGCGGTGGTGGAGGGGCTGCGCCCGGGGTCGCCGGGCGACTGGCTGATCGTCGCCGGGGACGTCGGCGACACCGTGGCCGACGTCGAGTGGGCCCTCGGGCTGCTCGCCGACCGTTTCGCGCGGGTGGTCTGGGCGCCGGGCAACCACGAGCTGTGGACCCCGCCGGCCGACCCGGTGGCGCTGCGCGGGGTCGCGCGCTACCAGCACCTCGTCGACCTGTGCCGACGCCTCGGCGTGCTGACCCCCGAGGATCCGTACCCGGTGTGGCGGGGGTCGGGCGGGCCGGTGCTGGTGGCGCCGCTGTTCCTGCTCTACGACCACAGCTGGCGCCCGGAGGGGTTCGACACCCCGGAGGCGGCGCTGGCCGAGGCGTACCGGACGGGGATCGTCTGCACCGACGAGTTCCTGCTGCACCCCGACCCGTACCCGAGCCGGTCGGCGTGGTCCGCCGCCCGGGTCGCCGAGACCGCCCGCCGGCTCGCCGCGCGGGAGCCGGGGCTGCCGACCGTGCTGGTCAACCACTGGCCGCTGCTGCGCGAGCCGACCCGGATCCTGCGCTATCCGATCTTCGCCCAGTGGTGCGGCACCGAGGCCACCGCCGACTGGCACCTGCGCTTCGACGCCGCCGCGGTGGTCTACGGCCACCTGCACATCCCCCGCACCACCTGGCACGACGGGGTGCGGTTCGAGGAGGTCTCGGTGGGCTACCCGAGGGAGTGGCGGTCCCGGGCCGTACCGCCGGCGCTGCGGCGGATCCTGCCCGCGCCCCCGGCGTGACGACGGGCCCCGGCGCACCCGGGGCCCGTCGGAGGCGGTCGGCTCAGGCCGTGACGGCGTCGAGCGACTTCTTGATCGCCTTCGGGTCGGTCGGCTTGCGCGGCGCGTCCGCGCGCAGCTCGATCATCCGCTCGCAGATCTCCTGGAGCTGCCTACGGCCGAGCGCCTCGCGCACCTTCGGGAACCACTCCTGCTCCTCCTCGACGACGTGACGTGCATGGTGCGTGCGTGCGTGGTGCAGGACGTTCTCGTTGACCTCCTTCCCCGGCTGGAGCCGGGGGATTCCCGTGGCTGAGGCGTCTTCACGCCGTGAGCCGTTCGGGTGGTTGGCGCTTCGCAGACCGCCTAACGGCGAGGTCTCCACGCCCTGTCACCGCCAGCCCGGCGGCGAGGATGTTCTTGGCCGCGTTCACGTCGGCGTTGTCCTGGTGCCCGCAGGCGACGCACCGGAAGACCGCTTGGCTCTCGCGGGACTCCCGGGCGATGTGCGTGCAGGCGTGACAGGTCTGCGACGTGTACGCGGGGTCGACTTTCACGACCTGCGCCCCGTGATATCGGGCGGCGTGCTCCAGAGCGAGCAGCAACCCGCCCCAGCCCTTGGCGAGGATGGCCCGATTCAGGCCAGCCTTCTGCCGAACGTTACGCCCGGGTTGCTCGGTGGTGCCTTTGGCGCTGGCGGTCATGTTCTTGATTCGCAGGTCCTCCACGACGACCGTGCCGTGATGGCGGACGAGCCGCGCGGCGGTCCGCGCGGCGAAGTCGGCACGCCGGTCGCGGATACGGGCGTGGAGGCGGCCGAGTTGCGCATGCACCACGTCGCGGCGGCCCGACCGACGGTTACGGCCATGAACCCGCAGCGACCGGGACAACTGTTGCTGCAACCGCGTGAGCCTCACCGCCTCGCCAGGCGTGACGAACTCCTGGTCGCACAGTTCGCCGTCGGAGGTGGCGATCGCCACGGCCACACCTCGATCGACTCCGACCGGCGGCTTGCCGTTCGGCGCCGCCTCGCTCACGCCGTCCTCGACACAGAACGAGATATACCAGCGTCCACCGGACCGGCTGACCGTGGCGCTGCGGATCGTGCCGCCGACCGGCCGGGTCCAGCGGAACCGCACCGGACCGAACTTCGGCAGGCGCACCTCACCCCACCGCCGATTGAGCCGGCGCACCGCGAGGTGTTTGGGGTCGGGGAACCGGAACGACGGTGCGGTGCGCGACTTCGACCGCCACCGCACCTTCCACGTGCCATGCGTCTTGCAGGCCCGGTCCAGGTCCCGCAATGTCTGCTGCAGAGTGTGCGACGGGGCGTCGGCCAGCCACGCGCAGTGAGGGTCCTTCTTCGCTTCGGCCATCTGCCGAGCCTGCTCGACATAGCCGATGAACCCGCCCCGTCGACGGTACTCCCGGCGCTGCTCCAACGCCGTGTTCCACACCGCCCGACAAGCCGCCCCCACCTGCTCGGCGTAGGCGACCTGCTCGTCGGTGAACGCAAGCAGGTAACGACGGCCGGCAAGCATTCAGCGGCCCTTCTGCAACTCGACGTACCGCTCTATCGCCGCCAGCGGGGCGCCGCCCGTGGTCGCCACGAAGTACGAGTTGGTCCACAACGTCGGCAGCCGGGAACGCGGCGTCGGGAACTCGTCCCGCAGCACCCGCGAGGTGCGTGCCTTGATCGCCTTGACGAGCCTGTGGACGCCGTACTGCGGGTCCACCTCAACCAGCAGATGGACGTGGTCCGGCATGACCTCCAAGGCCGCCAGCCACGCTCCCCGCTCCTCAACTACTTCCCGGATGAGCTGCTTGAGTCGTTCCTCAACCCGGCCGTCGAGCACCCTGCGCCGAAACTTCGGGCACCACACCACATGAAAAGCACACTGGAAAACGACGTCGCTGCTCGACCGCACCGTTACGGACACCCAGCCAACATACAGCCCACCGCTATCTACTGTCCGCCCACAATCGACCCGCTATCCCCACGGCTAATGCCGGGGGTCTGCGCGCTACACATTTCGATCACCTCGTGTCGAGGTAGGTGTGCACCGTGAGGCCTCCAGGATCTGGCTCACCAGCTTCTGCCGCTGCGCCGCCGGCCCCTCCTCGGCATCCTGGAACGCCTTGAACAGACGGCGCATCTCCTTGTGGTCCTCTTTCAACAGGACGATGGCATCGGTGGACACCGTTGACCTCCTCGGCTCGTCGGAGGCACCCTCCCGTACCCCCGCCGTGAGCAGCGAAAACGGGTGGGGCCCGGCGGATCACCGCCGGGCCCCACCACGGGTCGTGCCGTGCTGCTACTTCACCACGTTGTACGCGTTGACCATGCCGGCGCCGTAGAACGAGTTGCGCTCGCCCCCGGTGCAGGTGGCCGGGTAGCCCGGCCGCGGCTCCCAGACGCCCTCCTCACAGGGGACCGACTCGGCGGTCCGCTCCAGGAAGGACGCCAGCTGGCCCGGCGCCATGCCGGGGTGGGCCGACAGGGCCAGCGCCGCGACGCCGGCCGCGTGCGGGCTCGACATCGACGTGCCCTGCTTGTAACCCCAGCCGTTGGTCTTCGTCGCCGTGTTGAAGGTGGTCGACAGGATGCCGTCGGTCGGGGTCGAGCTGGCGCCGTTGGTGCGGTACCGGGTGTCGCCGCCGGGCGCGGTGACGTCCACGACGCCCAGGCCGTACGAGGAGTAGTAGCTCTTCTTGCCGGTCGGGGCGACCGCCGACACCGTCACCACGCCCGGCGCCTCGCCCGGCAGGACGAGGCAGGAGTTGGTGAGGTCCTCGCGGTCCTCGGGCGTCCCGTTGTTCGGGCTGCCGGTGTCGGTGATCTTGTGGGCGAGGTCCCAGTTCGAGTTGCCCGCGGACGCGATGTTCAGCACGCCCTTGCTCTGCGAGTAGCGGATGGCCCGCTGCACGGCCTGCCACACCGGACGCTGACGTGCGTCGTTGCGGCAGTTCAGCTCCCACGGGTCGATGAAGTAGCTGTTGTTGGTGACCTGCATGCCGTGGTCGGCCGCCCACATGAAGCCGCAGAGCGCGGCCTCGGGGTAGATGTACTGCTCGTTGTTGACGACCTTGACGGCGGCGACCTTGACACCCGGCGCCACACCGGTCACCCCGACGCCGTTGACGGCGGCGGCGATGGTGCCGGCCACGTGCGTGCCGTGGTCGGAGGTGGTCGGGTTCCAGGCGGACTCGGTGGTGTCCGCGACACCGCCGATGCAGGACGCGCTCTTGTCCTTGGCGATCTGGTCCTTCAGATCCGGGTGGCTGGAGGAGATGCCGCTGTCGAGCACGCCCACCACCACGCTGGCGCTGCCGGCGTTGACGGCGTGGGCCTGCGGGACGTCGATCATCGGCATGTCCCACTGCTGACCGAACATGGGCTCCTTGGTCGGGTCAGCGGTCGCGTTCGCCGCTGCGGCCGCGGAGACCTCCAGGGTCTCGCCCTCGTCGAGCGCGGTGCCCAGGCCGGCGGTGGACGCCGCCGACTCGACGCCCGCCCCCGCCACGTCCCTGACGAAGTCGGGGTTGGTCGAGCGGACGACGAGCACGCCGATCTGGTCGTAGCTGGCCACCACGGTGCCCTTGGCGGCAGCCACGCGGGCAGCCGCCTTGTCGGTCTTCGCGCCCTGCGGGGCGAGCACCAGGAACGTGGTGTCCGGGCCGGCGGCCGACGCCGCCGGGGCCACCCCGCCGGCGACGGCGAGGCCGACACCGAGCGTCACGGCGGACGCGGCAGCCAGTGTCTTGCGACGGAGGTTCTTCACACAGACTCCCAGGGGATGTTTCCAGCCGGGCACGCCCCCTGGCGGGGAGCGGCCGGCGGGAGGCGGGCGGGGGTGCCCTCCTCCGACCCACCAGCGTAGGAGCCGAGTGTGGCGTTACACACAGCCGTTCGGTCAGACAAGGAATTGTCAGACGGTGGCGACGGTGTGCGGGATCTCGTCGAGCAGCTCCCGGGCGAGCTGGAGCACCCCGGCCCCGGCCCGCAGCAGCCTGGGGGTGGTCACCAGCGGGTCAGACCGGTTCGGCATGGACCTCGTCCTCACTGGTCGGCCGGGCGCCCTGGGCCCGCAGGTGGCCGACGTCGTTGAACACGTCCGGGCTCAGCCGGCCGTCGGCCCCGGCGGACCAGCCGGTGATCGAGCAGTTGGCGACGACGTGCTCCCGGGTCAGCGCCATCAGCCCCGCCTCGGTGAGCCCCTCCACCAGGTAACGGGTCAGGAAGACCAGGGCGTCGTGGCCGAACAGCAGCGCCCGCCGGCCCTCGTGGTCGCGGCGCAGGTCGCCGAGGAGGGCGCGCAGGCGCAGCGCCACATCCGTCCAGGACTCGCCGCCCGGCGGCCGGTAGTAGAACCTGCCGAGCCGGTCCCGGCGCGCCGCCTCCTCCGGGTGGCGCCGGCGCGCCCCGTACCCGGTCAGCCCGTCCAGGATGCCGAGTTCCCGGTCGCGCAGCCGCTCGTCGCGGGTGAGCGGTATCCCGGTGCCGGCCAGGGCCAACTCGGCGGTTTGCACGGCCCGCAGGTACGGCGACACCACCGCGACGTCGGGCCGGCGGGCCTCGGGCAGCCCGGCCAACCAGCGCGCGGTGGCCCGGGCCTGCTCCTCCCCGGTCGGGCTCAACGGCACGTCCGCGTCCCGGTGGGCCAGGTCGATCAGCTCGGCGCCGGACGCCTCGGCCTCGGTGGCCGCCACGTTCGCCGTGCTCTCGCCGTGCCGGACGATCCAGAGCGCTGCCAGTTCCGCCATGCGGCAACCCCTACCCGGGGCCCGCCCCGGGTAACCGTCCCCGGCGGGCGGCGGGGACGGGACGCTCAGGCCGCCGGGCAGCGGGCGAAGAGGGTGGTGAAGCCGGACCCGACGCGCTCGACGCCGAGCACCAGGCCCGTGCCCTCCCCGGCGATCGTCAGCTCCAGCTTCTCGCTCACCCTGATCGACTCGAAGGTCGCCCAGTCGAGCACGACGTGGTCGCGCCGGGCCTGGAACATGTCGCCGCGGTCCACGAAGACGCGCCACCGGCCGGCGCCGTGCCGCGGCACTGCGCCCCCGTGCTCGGTCTCCCGTCGGTAGCCCGCCACGAAGTCCTCGTCGTACAGGACCTCGTCGACCAGCGGGACGGAGATGTCGGTGACGGTGAAGCCGCCATCCGCGTCGAGCGTGAGCACGTCCCGTTCCGGGCCGCACCAGACACCGGTGACGTCGGCGGCGGTGGGCGGCGGCGGCTCGCCCCCGCAGCCGGCGGCGACAAGCACCAACGCCAGCGAGGCGTACCCCGTCCGTCCGCGCACGAACGCCCCCCTCCGCCCCGGCATGGTAGCCCCGCCATCGGGCGTGAACGAAAGCAGGCCGGGTAAGCGCTGGCTCAACCGCACAACGAGATGGGGAGGTACGCCCGTGGCGACCATGACCAAGGAACAGATCAGCCCGGTCAAGGATCAGAACTACGACCTGATCCATGTCCTGCAGATGTCGTTGCAGCACATCTGGAAGCTGGACACGTACATCGCCGACGCGGAGTCACGGGGCGACACGGAACTGGCCACCTGGTTCCGGAAGATGCAGGAGAACAACCGCAAGGCGGGTGAGCAGGGCAAGAAGATGCTCATGTCGCGCCTCCAGGAGGAGATGAGCTGAGTTCCGCCGAAGGTGGCCGGGCGGCCGGACACGAGCCGCCCGGCCATCGCGCGTACGCCCGGCGCACGGGGCAGCGCGGACGGCCGCCGACCGGCAGAATGTCCATCCGGGTCGCACGGGATGGAGCCGCCGATGACGGTCGTCAGGGGTTTGCGGGAAGCACTTGTGCTGTTCGTGATCGCGCTCGTCGTGGTCGCGGCCGCCGCCGGGATCTGGGTCGCCCTGGGCGGCGGCGACTTCGTCTACCGCTTCGGCATCGCCCTCGTGGTGGTCGGTGGGCTGCTCGGGATCACCGGTGACCTCACCCTGAGCCGAATCGGCATGATGGGGGCACGCGCCACCTTCGGTGTGGCGCCCGAGCGCGAGGCCGCCGGCGAGGGGCGGGTGCTCACCGGGATCGGGATCTTCCTGTTCGTCGGTCTGCCGCTCATGGCCGTGGGCATCATGCTGATCGCCTGAGACTGAGCCCGACACGGTCGCCGGCCGTGTCGGAGGCGCCCGCTATGGTCCCCGCACAACGCGGGTGATCAAGGAGACAGGGTGCGCACGTTCGAGTACGTGGGTGGCAGCGCGGCCAGGTTCTGGCAGGTGGAGCGGGACGACGCGACCGTGACCATCCGGTATGGACGCCTCGGCTCGGCCGGCCGGACGCAGGTCAAGGAGCTCGGCTCCGCCGCAGCGGCCGCCACGTACGTCGACAAGCTGGTCGCGGAGAAGCTCCGCAAGGGGTACGCCGAGACGGCCGCGACGGGGACGGCCGTCACCCCCGCGCCCGCCGTCCCCGCCTCGCCCGCCGTCCCTCCGGCCGAAGCGCCCGCCCCCGCCCCCGCCTCCAGCGCCGCCGCCGTCGACGCCACCGAGGACGGTACGGCGACCGCGAGCGGGCCTGCCAGCGGCTCGGCCCTGCCCGACGAGGAGACGTTCGTGGTGCCGGACGCCTGGCGGCGCAATATCCTGCCCCGCCACGACGGGGTGCCCGGCACGGCGTTGCCGCGCGGCCCCAAGGCGGTGCGCGCCGCCGAGGAGCTGCTGCGCTCGGTGCGGGCGGGCGTCGAGCGGTTCGTCGAGCGGGGCGGCGCCCCCGACGTCATCGAGGCGCTGCGCGCCCACCTGGCCGGCGACACGACGCCGCTCGGCGCGGGCGCGCTCATCGTCACGGTGGCCCACGAGGTCGGCTGGTACGACACCAACCGCCTTCGCGCCCTGGCCGACGGGATGGTCGCCACCGACGGCGTGGTCTTCGCCGCCCGCGCCCTGGCCGAGTCGGCCGACCTGCACACCGGGTGGTGCTCATGTCGCGACGGCGAGAAGTGCCAGCTCAGCCGGCAGCAGGGTAGGACCGGGGCATGGTGCGACCGCGACGGGCGGCTCGCGGTCGCCCGCCGGGTCCGCGCACACCTGGCCGCCGCGAGCGTCGAAGACTACGCTGCCGCCCGCGCCGCCCTGGCCGGGTACCGGGGCGCTGCCCTCCCCGTGCGGGTGATGCTCTCCTTCCTCATGCCCACCGAGGCCGACTGGGTGGCCCAGGATGTGGACGACGTGGCGCGCGCCGGCGACCACGATTTCGCCGAGCTGATGCTGTTCTCCGTCAACACCGCCGAGCAGTGCGCCCGCATGGCCGATGAGGTCATCTCCCTCTACTTCCTCCTCGAGGACGCGAACGTGGTCACCACGGCGACCGCCGCCGTCGGCCCGGCGCTCGCCCCGGTGCTCGCGGAATGGTTCGACAACCAGCACCTCGGTGCCAAGAGGCGGCGACGGCTGGTGTCGCTGATGTCGGCGTTCCCCACTGACGAGGCGATGCGCCTGCTGCTCGACCGGCTCGACCAGACGTACGTGCAGGCCGGTGTGCTGACCATGCTGGAGCGGTTCCCCGTGCGCGGGCTGCGGCTGCTCGCCGCATCGGCGGAGGGAAACACCCCAGCGGCCCGGGAGGCGGCGCAACTGCTGCACGGGCACGCAGCAGCGAATCCCGCCGCCGTCGCCGCCGCGCTGCCCGGGCTGGGCGACGCCGCCCGGCAGCGGGTCACGGAGGTGCTCGCCGAGCTGGCGTCGGCGGTGCCGCAGGCCCGGCCCGAGCAGCTCCCGCCGGTGCTGGTCGACCCGCCGTGGCGGCGCCGGAGCGAGCCCGCGTCCGTGCCGCCGGTGACCGGCGTGCGGCGGGTCGAGGAGTCGGCGATCGCGTGGCTGCCGGGGGAGCGCGAGCGGTTCGCGGCGATGACCCCGACGTACCTGACCGACCGGCTCGACGACCGGTCGATGACGGACATCGCCCGGGAGATGGCGGCCTCCGGCCGCGTCGCCAGTGACATCGCGGTCGTGTTCTACACAATGGGGCCGGAGGCGCTGGCCCGTCCGCTGATCTCGCGCTGGCGGGCCAGCTACCCCCACAACGCGGAGTACTGGCTGCGCTGCGTGCTGGGCCGCTTCGAGCGGGATGCCCTGCCGGTCGTTCTGCGCCGCGCCCAGGCCGACCCGGCCGCCATCGCCGAGGTACTCCTGCCGGTCGCCGACTCCACCGTCGCCGACCTGATGGCGGGCCGGCTCGACCGGTCCAAGTCGCGGACGGTGGCCCTGGCCTGGCTGCACCGGCATCCGGCGGTCGCCGCCCGCGCGCTGCTGCCGGCGGCCCTGGGCATGCCCGGCCCCGCGCAGCGCGCCGCCGAGCGGGCCATGCGCGTCGTCGCGGTGGTGGACCCCGAGGCCGTGCGACGGGCCGCCGAGGGGTACGGGCCCGAGGTCGTCGCCGCCGCAACCGCCGCCGGGCTGCTCGACGCGGACCCGCTGGCGCAGCTTCCCCCGACGATGCCCACCCTGCCGCCGTGGGTGGACCCGGCGCAGCTCCCGCCGGTCCTGCTGCGGGACCGCGCCGCGACGCTGCCCGCCGACGCCGTCCGGCACCTCGGCACGATGCTCGCCATCTCCCGTCCCGGCGAGGTCTACCCGGGCGTCGACCTGGTGCGGCGGGCCTGCGATCCGGCCTCGCTGGCCGAGTTCGGCTGGGCGCTGTTCGAGCGCTGGCAGGCCGCCGGTCACCCGCCGAATGAGGGCTGGGCGCTCACCGCGCTGGGCTGGCTCGGCGACGACGAGACCGCCCGCCGGCTCGCGCCGGTGATCCGTGCCTGGCCGGGCGAGGGCGGCCACGCCCGGGCGGTCACCGGCCTCGGCGTGCTCGCCTCGATCGGTACCGACGTGGCGCTGATGCACCTGTGGGGCCTGTCGCAGAAGGCCCCGTTCCGGGGGCTGCGTGAGCAGGCCGGGCGGCACGTCGCCGCGGTCGCCGCCGGCCTCGGCCTCGACGCCGAGCAGCTCGGCGACCGGCTGGTGCCCGACCTCGGCCTGGACACCGACGGCAGCCTGGTCCTCGACTACGGCCCCCGGCGGTTCACCGTCGGCTTCGACGAGCAGCTCAAGCCGTACGTGGTGGACGACAGCGGGGCCCGCCGCAAGGACCTGCCCAAGCCGGGGGCGCGCGACGACCAGGGCCTGGCGCCGGCGGCGTACCAGCGGTTCACCGGCCTGAAGAAGGATGTGCGTACCCTCGCCGCTGACCAGATCCGCCGCTTCGAGGCCGCGATGGTGACCGGGCGCCGCTGGCCGGCCGCCGAGTTCCGTCGGTACTTCCTGGACCACCCGCTGCTGTGGCACGTCGTGCGCCGGCTGGTGTGGGCGACCTTCGACGCCGACGGGGCGCTCGGCGTCGCGTTCCGGGTCGCCGAGGACCGCAGCCTCGCGGACGTCTCCGACGAAATCTACGAGCTGCCGGCCGAGGCGACCGTGGGCATCGCGCACCCGTGGCACCTCGGCGCGGCGGTGCCGGCGTGGGCGGAGCTCTTCGCCGACTACGAGATCCTCCAGCCCTTCGCCCAGCTCGGCCGGGAGGTGCACCACCTCGCCGCCGACGAGCGGGACGAGAAGGTGCTCGGCCGGTTCGCCGGCGTCACCACCGAGACCACCCGCCTGCTCGGGCTGGAACGGCGCGGCTGGCGGCGCGGCGACCCGCAGGACGGCGGCTTCCAGCAATGGTTCGAGCGGATCCTGCCCGGCAATCGGGCGATCGTGGTCGACATCGACCCGGGCATCGCGATCGGCGCCGTCGGCGAGTTCGCGAAGCAGGAGATCACGCGGGTGTGGGTGAACGACCGGCCGTACGGCGACTGGCGTGGCCGGGGCCGGGTCCGCTTCGGCGACCTGGACCCGGTCGTCGCCTCCGAGCTGCTGCGCGACCTCACGGAGGTGACCCGGTGAGCGGGGCCGACGCGACCGCCAGGCGGGCACAGCGCCCCCCGGCCGAGGTGCGGCACGCCGACGAGCTGGCCCGGCTGCGGGCCGACGACACCGACCCCCGGCCGCCCGGCTGGGCGCTGAGCCTGCGCGCCGCCCGCCGGTTCATTCTCGGCGACCCCGCCGCCGGGATCACCCGCAAGTTCGTCGGCGACCCCTCGCTGATCGACCGGGCGCTGGTCGCGCTCGCCACCAGCCGGGGGCTGATGCTGGTCGGCGAGCCCGGCACCGCCAAGTCGCTGCTGTCGGAGCTGCTCGCCGCCGCCGTCAGCGGCGAGTCGACGCTGACCATCCAGGGCGGCGCGTCGACCACCGAGGACCAGATCCGCTACTCCTGGAACTATGCGCTGCTGGTGGCCGACGGGCCGTCGCCGCGCTCACTGGTGCCCGCGCCGCTGCTGCGCGGCATGGCCGAGGGCAAAGTGGTGCGCTTCGAGGAGATCACCCGCTGCCCCCTGGAGGTGCAGGACTGCCTGCTCTCCCCGCTCTCGGACCGGGTGCTCGCCATCCCCGAGCTGCCCGGGGCGGAGGCGATGGTGTTCGCCGGGGAGGGCTTCAACGTCATCGCCACCGCGAACACCCGCGACCGGGGGGTCAACGAGATGAGCGCGGCGCTGAAGCGGCGGTTCAACTTCGAGACGGTCTTCCCGATCCCGGACCTCGCCACCGAGCTCGACCTGGTCGAGGCGGAGGCGACCGCGCTGCTGGCGCGCTCCGGGGTGGCCGTGCCGCCCCGCCGGGACGTCCTGGAGGTGCTGGTCACCACGTTCCGCGAGCTGCGCACCGGCGTCACCGAGCGGGGCGACGCGATGGAGCGGCTGTCGGCGGTGATGAGCACCGCCGAGGCGGTCTCCGTGGCGCACGCCGTCGGGCTGCGCGGCTGGTTCCTGCGCGGCGAGCCGGGCGACCCGGCCGACGTGGTCGCCTGCCTCGCCGGCACCGCCGCCAAGGACGACGCGGAGGACCTGGCCCGGCTGCGTCGCTACCTGGAACAGCAGGTGCCCCGGCGGTCCGGTCCGCAGTGGCAGGCGTTGCACGACGCCCGGCACCTGCTGCCCGGCTGATGGCGACCGGCGCGCCCGCCGACGTCCACTTCCTCGGGGTCCGCCACCACAGCCCGGCCTGCGCCCGGCTGGTGGCGCGGACCATCGCGGCGGTGGAACCGGCGTACGTCCTGGTGGAGGGGCCGGCGGACCTGAACGACCGGCTGGACGAGCTGCTGCTCGGCCACGAGCTGCCGATCGCCGTGTTCACCGCCTACCGGGCCGGCGGGCACCGGCACGCGTCGTGGAGCCCGTTCTGCGACTACTCGCCGGAGTGGGTGGCGCTGACCGCCGGGCGACGGGCCGGGGCGGAGGTCCGCTTCATCGACCTGCCCGCCTGGCATCCCGCGTTCGCCCACCGGGACAACCGGTACGCCGACGCCGAGCAGCGCTACGCCGAGGTGGTCGAGCGGCTCTGCGCCACGTACGCGGTGGACAACGTGGACACGCTGTGGGACCACCTGTTCGAGGTCGCGCCGCCCGACGGGCTCGCCGAGCGGCTGGCCGCGTACTTCGACCTGCTGCGGGGCGAGTCCGACGCCGGGGCGGACGACACCGCGCGGGAGGCGTACATGGCCCGCTGGGTGCGCGCCGCCCGGGCCCGGGCCGGCGGCCGGCCGGTGCTGGTGGTCACCGGCGGGTTCCATCGGCCGGCGCTGGTCCGGCTGGCCGCCGCCGGCGACCCGGGCCCCGCCGACGGCTGGCCGGAGGTGCCCGCGCCCGCCGAGGGGGCGACGGCACGCAGCTACCTGGTGCCGTACTCGTTCCGGCGGCTCGACGCGTTCGACGGCTACCAGTCGGGGATGCCGTCACCGGAGTACTACCAACGGCTCTTCACGGACGGGCCGCAGCGGGCCGCGGACGGGCTGGTGGAGACGGTGGTCGGCCGGCTGCGCGAGCGCCGGCAGCAGGTCTCGACCGCCGATCTGATCGCCGCGCGCGCCATGGCCGCGGGCCTGGCCCGGCTGCGCGGCCACCCCCATCCGGCCCGCGCCGACGTGCTCGACGGGCTGGTCTCCGCCCTGGTCACCGACGCGCTGGAGCAGCGGCTGCCGTGGACGGCCCGGGGCCGGCTGCCGGCCGGGACGCACCCGGCGGTGGTGGAGATGGTCGCCGCCCTCGGCGGCGAGCGGTCCGGGCGGCTGCACCCCGACACCCCACTTCCGCCCCTGGTCCACGACGTCGCCGCCGAGTTGGACCGGCACGGGATCGACCTGCGGGGCGACGTCCGGCTGGACCTGACCGACCCGGCCGACCTGGCCCGCAGCCGGCTGCTGCACCGGCTGCGGGTCCTCGGCGTGCCCGGCCACGTACGCGAGCGGGGCCCCGCCCTGGGCGCGGCCCCGGAGCTGACCGAGCGCTGGACGGCGCGCCCCGACGACGAGCGGCTGGCCGTGCTGATCGAGGCCGGCGGGCACGGGCCGACCGTCGTGGACGCCGCCGCCGCGCACGTCGAGGAGCGGGCCGGCAACCTCGGTGGCGACGTGGACGGGCTCGCGGAGCTGCTCTTCGACGCCGCGCTGTGCGGGCTGCGGGAGCACTCCGGGCGGGCACTGGAGGCGATCACCAGGGCGGTGGGCGGGGCCGGCCGGCTCGCCCCGCTCGGCCGGGCGCTGGCCGCCGTCCTCGCCCTGTGGCGGCACGACGTGCTGCTGGGCAGCGCCGGCGACGCCGGGCTCGGGGCCGCGATCGTCGCCGCCGTGCGGCGTACGCTCTGGCTGGTCGAGGGGATCCACGGCGCCGGGGCGGCGGAACCGGGGCGGCTGGCCGCCCTGGTGGCCCTGCGGGACGCGGTCCGGCACGCCGGCCCGGCCCTCGGCATCGACCCGGCGCCCACGCTGGCCACGGCGGCCCGGGTCGCCGCCGACCCGGCCGCGCCACCCGACCTGCGCGGCGCCGCGCTCGGCCTGCGCTGGTCCCTGGGCGCCGGCGCGGAACCGGCCCGCGCGGTACGCGCGATGGCCGCGCCGGGCACCCTCGGCGACTGGCTCGCCGGGCTCTTCGCGCTGGCCCGCGAGCAGGTGGTCGGTGGCGAGCGGGAGTTGCTCGACGTGCTGGACACGCTCTTCGGCGAGCTGACCGGGCACGACTTCCTGCTCGCCCTGCCGGCGTTGCGGCAGGCCTTCTCGTGGTTCCCGCCCCGGGAACGGGAGGCGATCGCCGGCCACCTGCTGACCCGGCGGGGCACGACCGGTTCCGCCCGGTCCCTGCTGCGCCTGCCCGTCGACCCGATGCTGGTGGCCAGCTCCCGGGCGCTCGACGCGGAGGTGGACGCCCTGCTCGCCTGCGAGGGGCTCGACCGGGAGGGGAGCCGACGATGACGGAGGCATCCGATCCGACGCTGGAACGGTGGCGCCTGGTGCTCGGCGAGGCCGCGCACGACGGCCTGGGTGGCCCGGCGCTGAGCGCGGAGGCGCAGGCCCGGGACGCGGCGCTGGACTGGCTCTACGGCCGCGACGAGGAGCTGGCCCGGCGCGGCGTGCGGCGCGGCGGCACCGGGCCGTCGGTGCTGACCACGGTGGACTGGCTGGACGGGATCACCCGGCTGTTCCCGAAGGAGACCGTCGAACGGCTGGAACGCGACGCCGTCGAGCGGTACGAGATCCACGAGGTGGTCACCGACCGGGAGCTGCTCGGCCGGATCGAGCCGAACCCGACCCTGCTGCGGGCGGTGCTGCGCACCAAGCACCTGATGAACCCGGAGGTGCTGCGGCTGGCCAGGCGGATCGTGGAGGCCGTCGTCCGGCAACTGGTGGAGCGGCTCGCCGCCGAGATCCGGCAGTCGTTCTCGGGCGCCCGCGCCAGGCGGCCCAGCCGGTTCCGGCAGGCCCGCAACTTCGACGTCCGGCGGACCATCCGGGCGAACCTCGCCCACTGGCGCCCCGACGAGCGTCGGCTGCACATCCGGTCCCCGCACTTCTTCTCCCGGACCCGCCGGCACCTCGACCGCTGGCAGGTGATCCTGCTGGTCGACCAGTCGGGCTCGATGACCGGCTCCGTCATCCACGCCGCGGTCACCGCCGCCTGCCTGTGGGGGCTGCCCGGGGTCCGCACCCACCTGGTGGCGTTCGACACCGAGGTGGTGGACCTGACCGCCGACGTGGACGACCCGGTCGAGCTGCTGATGAAGGTGCAGCTCGGCGGCGGCACGGACATCGCCCGCGCGGTCGCGTACGGGGCCGGGCTGGTGGAGAACCCGCGGCGCAGCATCGTCGTGCTGATCACCGACTTCTACGAGGGGGGCGACGCGGGCGCGCTGGTGCGTACGGTCCGCCAGCTCGTCGGGCAGGGCACCCACGTGCTCGGCCTCGCGGCCCTCGACGAGGCGGCCGAGCCGGTCTACGACCGGGAGACGGCGCAGCGGCTCGCCGACGTGGGCGCCGGGGTCGGCGCGATGACGCCGGGGGAACTGGCCGCGTTCGTCGCCGAACACGTGGGGCGGTGAGCGTGGTGACCGGGCGACGTGTGTCCCGCCCGCCGGGCGGCCGAGGGAGGGGGCGAGCGGGGCCGGCCGCCCGACGTGGGGAGATGATGCGGCGCTCTCCGGCGCCGGTGCCCGGCCGGCCCGATCGGACGAAGGAGGAGCGTTGAACCGTGCCGACCTGCTGGCGCTCACGCCGGAGGTGCTGGCCACCCTGACCAACCGGGGCCTGGTCAAGCGGGCCGCCAAAGCCGTCGACGGCGGTGACCTGCCCACCCTGGACATCGGGCCGGACGGCACCGTCGTGGCCGACCATCCGGACGGTACGCGCAGCACGCTGCCCCAGGCCGGTGGGCTCACCGCGGGCACCTGCTCCTGCGGGGCGCCCGGCGTCTGCCGCCACCTGCTGGTCCTGGTCCTGGCCTACCAGCGCCACCCCACCCCCGACCCCGACCCCCTCCCCGCCCCCACCCCCGACGCCCTCCCCACCGCGCCACCCGCACCGCCACGCGACCTTGCACTTGCTGCCCAGGCAAAGCCGACAATCCACCCGTGCGGCGGGCCGAAAGTGCAAGATCGCCGTGTCGAGGGCGGGGGCCGGGCGGTGGGGGTGGGGCGGGGTGCCGGGGCTGGGTGGGTGGACTGGTCGCCGGGCGCGTTCACCGACGAGGAGGTGGAGGAGGCCGTCGGGGCCGTCGCGGTGGCCGCCGCCCGCCGGCTGTTCCGGCGCGGTTACCCGGCCCGGGTGCGCCGGCCCACGGCGCGGGACCCGATCCCTCAGGTCGAGCTGCCCTCCCGCACGGTGCGCTTCCTCGTGCCCCATCAGCTCGGCTACGCGCAGACCGACGCCGCCGTGGGCCAGGGCGAGGCGGTCGCGCTGGCGGTCTGGGCCTGCCGGGTCGCCGACCGGGAGCGGCCCGCCGGGCGCGACGTGCAGGTGCAGGTGGGCGGCGGTTCCGCCGTGCTGGACCGGCCCGCCCTGGACCGTGCCGTGGAGCTGGCCGGGGAGGTGCTGCTCGCCGGGGCGGCGCACCTCGGCGCCGGCCCGGTCGCCGCCCTCGCCGCGGCGCGCCGCGACCTGGACGCCGCCGGGCTGCGCTGGCCGCTGCTCGCCTTCGACGAGCTCGCCGCGCAGCTCGACGCGTACGCCGACCGGTCGGCCCGCTACCGGCCGGCGCTGCTCGCCGAGGTGGTCGCCGAGCTGCACGCCCGTCGGCGGGCGGTGCGCAACGGCGGGGCCAGCCCGGCCGCCCGGGTGCTGGGCACCGAGGAGCCGGCCGAGGCGCCGCTGCGCCGGATCCGGCTCACCGGCGTCGGCGCCCGGGTGCGCGAACTCGGCGGCGAGCGGATCGTCGAGGTCTTCCTCGCCGAGCCGGAGACGGGCGGGGTGCTGGTGCTGCGCCGGGAGTGGCCGGCGACCGACGACGCCCCGGCGACCGGGCACCAGTTGGCCGGCCGCCGGGTGGCCGGCAGCACGCTCGGCGTGCTCGCCACCGGCAACGTGGTCACGGAGTCGGCGGTACGCAGTGCCAGTCGCCGGATCCGCTTCGCCACCGCCCGGATCGCCCGGACCACCGTCACGCCCGGCGCGGGGGCCTGGGAGCGGATGCCGGCCGGTCTGCTGGTCGACGACCTGTCCGCCCTGGCCGAGTCCCTCGCCGACCTGCCGCCCCGGCTGATCCGGCCCAGGGTCGACGCGGAGGCGGTGCGGCTCGTCCGCGTCGGCGAGGTGCGGTCGGTCCGGTATGCCCCGGGCGAGCAGCGCCTCGACGCGGAGGTGACCGACCCGACGGGAGCGGTGGCCACCGTCTCCGCCGTGCACCGGCCGGTCTGCCCGGGGGCACTGGACAGCCTCGCCGCCGCGCTGGCCGGCGCGCACGGCCCGCCGCGCTTCGTCAGCGGCACGGTCCGGCGTACCGTCGGCGGGCTGGTCGTGGAGCCGCTGGCGGTGGTCGCCGACGTCACGGTGCTCGTGCCGGATCTGGCGCCCGGGGCCGGCGACGGTGCCCTGGCCGGCGGCCTGGCCCCGGCGCCGGACCGGGTGGGCGCGGCGCTGCGCGACGGCCTCGGGCTGCTCGCCGAGGCGGCCCACACCGGCCTGCGGCATTTGCCGAGCAGTTTCCCCGACCGGTTGCGTGCGGCGGCCACCGCGTTGGCCGCGGTCGGCCTCGACGGCGGCGCGGACCGCCTCGGCGCGCTCGCCGGAGCGCTCGGCCCCGACCCGGGTGCCGGCGTGGTCGGGGCCTGGGTGGACGCCCAGATCCGGCTGCTCACGACCGCCGAGTGCCGGTGAGGCCGCGCGAGCCCGCAGTCGGGCCGCGCGGGCCGCGCGAACCCGCAGTCGGGGCACGGGGGCCGCGCGACGCCGCGCCCGCCGAACGGCCCGGGGCGCGGCGGGGCCGCGACGGGCCGTGCCGACCGGCCAACCGGGTTACGGTGTCAGGCGTGGCGACGCCGGCCGAGGAGATCAAGGTGGGGGAGCGGCTGGTCCGCGTCTCCAGCCCCGACAAGCCGTACTTCCCGGAGTTGGGGCTGACCAAGCTGGACGTGGTGCGGTATTTCCTGGCCGTCGGCGACGGCGTCCTGCGCGCCCTGCGGGACCGGCCGACCATGTTGGAGCGGTGGCCGCGCGGCGTCTTCCCGGGGGCGAAGATCGGCACCCGGCAGGACAACCGGGGCGACGCCTTCTACCAGAAGCGGCTCCCGGCGGGAGCGCCCGAGTGGGTGCGCACCGCCCACATCACCTTCCCGAGCGGGCGCACGGCCGACGAGGTCGCGCCGAGCGAGCTGGCCGTGGTGATCTGGGCGGCGAACCTCGGCACGCTGCGGTTCCACCCGTGGCCGGTCTCCGCCGCCGACGTCGAGCGGCCCGACCAGCTCCGGATCGACCTCGACCCGATGCCGGGGGTGGGCTTCGACCAGGTGGTGCCGGTGGCCCACGAGGTGCGCGCGTTCCTCGACGAGCTGGGGCTGACGGGCTATCCGAAGACCACCGGCGGGCGGGGCCTGCACGTCTACCTGTCGATCGAGCCCCGGTGGAGCTTCGGCGAGTGCCGGCGGGCGGTGCTGGCGCTGGGCCGGGAGATGCAGCGCCGGCTCCCGGAGCTGGTCACCACCACCTGGTGGCGGGACCAGCGGGACCGCCCGGTCTTCGTCGACTACAACCAGATGTCCCGGGACCACACGATGGCCTCGGCGTACTCCATCCGCCCCATCCCGCAGGCGCTGGTCTCCGCGCCCCTGGACTGGTCGGAGCTGGACGACGCGCGGCCGGAGGACTTCGACGTCACCACGATGCCGGCCCGGTTCGCCGAGCGCGGCGACCCGCACGCGGGACTCGACGACCGGCGCTTCTCGCTCGAACCGCTGCTGGAGTTGGCCGACCGGGAGGGGCTGGAGGCCCCGCCGGAGCGCTGAGCCTGCCGGCCACGGTGGACCGCGCCCGGAGTGCCGAGCCCGCCGGCCGCCGCGGGCCGGGCCGGCGGGCCGCCGGAGCGGTGCGCCTGCCCGGCCATCCCGGCGCGGCTCACTCCCACGGGCTGCGGTCGCCGTCGAACTCGTCGAAGACCAGCCAGGTGCGGGTGGACAGCACCCCGGCGATGCTCTGCACCCGGCCCAGCACCACGTCCCGCAGCGTGGCGTTGTCCGGCGCCCGGACCAGGGCCAGCACGTCGTGGTCGCCGCCGAGCAGCGCGGCGTGCTCGATGTAGCGCACCCGGGCCAACTCCGCCGACACCTCCCGCCAGGTGTTCTGCTCGATCTTGAGCGCGACGTACGCCGAGGTGCCCAGCCCCGCCGCCTCGGGCGCGACCTGGGCCCGGAAACCGGTGATCACCCCGTCGCGCAGCAGCCGCTCCACCCGCGCGTACGCGTTGGTGCGGGAGATGTGGATCCGCTCGGCGAGGGTGCGCACGGAGGTGCGGCCGTCGCGGACCAGTTCGTCGAGGATCCGCCGGTCGACCTCGTCGAGGGGGCGGGCCGAACGTCCCGTTCCGGCGGCCGACTCCGTGCTCGGCCCGGACTCCTGGCTCATCTCGATGTCTCCCGCATGCCATCCGTCCCGCGTTTGTCATGGATCTTGAGTCAATCATCCGACGGCAGGAGCATAGGCCCACCACACGTCCCAGGAGGTCCCGCCGTGACGACCACACCCGAGGCGGTCCGCAGGGCATCCCCGCGCAGCCGCCGGAAGGCCACCCCGCCCGACCCGGCCAAGCCACTGCTGCCGGCCACCGAGCCGGTCCGCCTGCTCGATCCCGCCGGCACGCCGCTGCCCGCCCACGCCGACTACCCAGAGCCGCCCGTCGAGGCGCTCGCCGACATGTACCGGCGGATGGTCATCGGCCGCCGCTTCGACATCCAGGCCACCGCCCTGACCAAGCAGGGCCGGCTGGCGGTCTACCCGTCCTCGCGCGGCCAGGAGGCCTGCCAGGTCGGCGCGATCCTCGCCCTGCGCGACGACGACTGGGTCTTCCCGACCTACCGGGAGTCCATGGCGCTGGTCTCCCGGGGCATCGACCCGGTCGAGGTGCTGACCCTGCTGCGCGGCGACTGGCACTGCGGGTACGACCCCGCAGCCCGGCACACCGCGCCGCAGTGCACCCCGCTGGCGACCCAGTGCGTGCACGCCGCCGGGCTGGCCTACGGCAAGGCGTACCAGGGGCGGGACACCGTCGCGCTGGCCTTCATCGGCGACGGGGCCACCAGCGAGGGCGACTTCCACGAGGGCGTGAACTTCGCCGCCGTGTTCAAGGCGCCGGTCGTCTACTTCGTGCAGAACAACAAGTACGCCATCAGCGTCCCGCTGTCCCGGCAGACCGCCGCCCCGTCGCTGGCGTACAAGGGCGTCGGCTACGGCGTGCCCAGCGAGCAGGTCGACGGAAACGATCCGGTGGCCGTCCTCGCGGTGCTCACCCGCGCGGTCGCGCACGCCCGCGCAGGCTTGGGCCCGTTCCTCGTCGAGGCGCACACCTACCGGATGGAGCCGCACACCAACGCCGACGACGCCACCCGCTACCGCGACGGCGCCGAGGTCGACGCCTGGCGGGACCGGGACCCGGTCGCCCGCCTGGAGACGTACCTGCGGGCGCGGGACGTGCTCGACGACGCGCGCGTCGCCGCGATCGCCGAGGAGGCCGAGGCGTACGCGGCCGACCTGCGCACCCGGATGAACGCGCAGCCGACGGTCGACCCGATGAGCCTCTTCGACCACGTCTACGCCGAGCCCACCCCGCAGTTGGTCGAGCAGCGCGAGCAGGTCCGCGCCGAACTGGCCGCCGCCCAGGACGAGGAGGGTCAGCGCTGATGGCCACCCTGACCATGGCGAAGGCGCTCAACGCCGCGCTCGCCGACGCGATGCTCGACGACGACCGGGTGGTCGTCTTCGGCGAGGACGTCGGGGCGCTCGGCGGCGTCTTCCGGATCACCGACGGCCTCCAGGCCCGGTTCGGCGACAAGCGCTGCTTCGACACCCCGCTCGCCGAGGCCGGCATCGTCGGCTTCGCCGTCGGGCTGGCCATGTCCGGGCTGCGCCCGGTGGTCGAGATGCAGTTCGACGCGTTCGCGTACCCGGCGTTCGAGCAGATCGCCTCGCACGTGGCGAAGCTGCGCAACCGCACCCGCGGCGCGCTCAGCGTGCCGATCGTCATCCGGGTGCCCTACGCCGGCGGCATCGGCGGGGTCGAGCACCACTGCGACTCGTCCGAGGCGTACTACGCCCACACCCCCGGCCTGAAGGTGGTCACCCCGGCGACGGTCGAGGACGCGTACTCGCTGCTGCGCCAGGCGATCGACGACCCCGACCCGGTCGTGTTCATGGAGCCGAAGAAGCTCTACTTCTCCAGCGCCGACGCGGAGCTACCCGCGACCGCCCCGCCGATCGGCCGCGCGGTCGTGCGCCGCCCGGGCCGCGACGCCACCCTTGTCGCGTACGGGCCGGCGGTGCCGGTCGCGCTGGAGGCCGCCGAGGCCGCCCGCGAGGAGGGCTGGGACCTGGAGGTGGTGGACGTGCGCAGCATCGTGCCGTTCGACGACGAGACCGTCACCGCCTCGGTCCGCCGCACCGGCCGGTGCGTGGTGATCCAGGAGGCGCAGGGCTTCGCCGGGGTCGGCGCCGAGATCGCCGCCCGGGTGCAGGAACGCTGCTTCCACGCCCTGCACGCCCCGGTGCTGCGGGTGTCCGGCCTGGACATCCCGTACCCGGCGCCGATGCTGGAGCACACCCACCTGCCGTCGGTGGACCGGATCCTCGACACGGTGGCCCGGCTCCAGTGGGACGACCAGCCGGACGGGCGCTGGCTGACCCGGGGGAGCGCGGCGTGACCGCCGTGGACGGGGCGCAGGTCTTCCTCCTGCCCGACCTCGGGGAGGGGCTGAGCGAGGCCGAGATCGTCGAGTGGCGGGTCGCCGTGGGCGACGTGGTCACGGTGGACCAGACCGTCGTCGAGGTGGAGACCGCCAAGGCCGTCGTCGACGTGCCCTGCCCGTACGCCGGGCGGGTCGTCGCGCTGCACGGCGCGGCGGGTGAGGTCCGCCCTGTCGGCCAGCCGCTGGTCACCATCGCGCCGGTGGACGGCGACGGCGGGGCGGGCGACGAGCCCGCCGGGCACGCCACCTACCGCGAGGAGGAGCGCGCCGGCTCCGGCAACGTCCTGATCGGGTACGGCACCGGCCACGGCGGCTCGGGGCGGCGGCGTCGCCGGCCCCGCCTCGCGGTCGCCTCCGACCCCCGCCCGGCCGAGCCCTTGGCGGCGCCCGCCGCCCCGGCGGTGGCGGCGGACCGCCCGCACGAGGCGGCGCCCCTGGTCATCTCGCCGATCGTGCGCCGGCTGGCCCGCGAGCACGGCCTCGACCTGGCCGCGCTGCGCGGCACCGGCCCCGGCGGGGTGGTGCGCCGCGCCGACGTGGAGGCCGCCGTGGCCGAGGCCGCCTCGCCGGCCGCCCGGCTCGCCGCGGTGCCGGACCAGCCTGCCGGGCCGGCCACGCCGGACGCGGCGGACGTGGTGGTCCCGCTGACCGGCATCCGCAAGGCGATCGCCGACAAGCTCTCCCGCAGCCGGCGGGAGATCCCCGAGGTGACCATCTGGGTCGACGTCGACGCCACCGGACTGCTGGAGACCCGGGCCGCGATCAACGCGGCGACCCCGGACGCGCCGGTGAGCATCCTGGCCCTGCTCGTCCGGATCTGCCTGTCCGGGCTGCGCAAATACCCGCAGCTCAACGCCCGCGTCGACACCGAGGGCGAGCGGATCGTCCAGTCCGCCGGAGTGCACCTGGGCATCGCCGCCCAGACCGACCGGGGGCTGGTCGTGCCGGTGCTGCGGGACGCCCAGCGGCTCACCACCGCCGAGCTGGCCGCCGAGCTGACCGCGACCACCACGGCCGCCCGGGCCGGCACGCTGCCCCCGGCGCGGCTGACCGGCGGCACGTTCACGCTGAACAACTACGGCGTCTTCGGCGTCGACGGCTCCACGCCGATCATCAACCACCCCGAGGCGGCGCTGCTCGGGGTGGGGCGGATCGTGGACAAGCCGTGGGTGGTGGACGGGCAGCTCGCGGTGCGGAAGGTGACCCAGCTCAGCCTGACCTTCGACCACCGGGTCTGCGACGGCGGGGTGGCGGGCGGTTTCCTGCGGCACGTCGCCGACTGCGTCGAGCAGCCGGCGCTGCTGATCGCCAACGTCTGACCCGCCGCGACGGCCCCGGTTCCGCCTCCCGGCGGCGCCGGGGCCGTTGCCGTCGCGGCCGGCGTTTCCCCGAATGCGGTCCGGGAATGCGGGCCTGGCTGTCCCGCCGAGGGGAGGACGAGGTGGCGTACCCGGACATGCCCTCCGCCGGCGGCGTGCGCCGCTACGCGGTCGCCGGTGCCCCGCTGCTCTGTGACGCCCGGGAGCACGGCCTGGTGGGCGACGGCGAGACCAACGACCAGCCGGCCCTGGCGGGGTTGGTGGACCGCCTCGGCGACGCGTACGCCGCCGACGGCCGGGTGCGGATCATCTACTGCCCGCCCGGGGTGTACTCGATGCGGGACTCGGGCACCGTCTGGCGTTCCGGGGTGTCGCTGACCGGGGCCGGCCCGGGGGCAACCCGCTTCGTGCTCAGCAACGCCGGCAACCGGGCCGATCCCGCGCCGCTGGCCTTCCACACCGCGCAGCAGCACGGGGCCGGCCGGGAGCGGCACCTGGCCGACTGCACCTTCGCCGACTTCGAGATCGACGGTTCGGGCGTGGCGTCGGCGGACTACAACCCGCTGGCCAAGGGGCTCGGCCTGCAGTACGTCGTCCGGGGCATGTTCCGCAACCTGTACATCCACCACACCGCCGCCACCGGCCTCGGCTGCGACTTCCTCCAGGACTGCCTGATCGACGGGGTGCTGGTGGTCGGCTGCGGGCGACTGGACAACGGCACCGAGATGGGCGGCGCGGGCATCGGCATCGGCGTCGGCGGCTGGGGCAGCGTCGAACGGTTCAACATCGTCAACTGCAGCGCGGTGGCCAACGCGACCAACGGGATCTTCCTGGAGTTGCAGGAGGCGAGTCACCTGCGCCCCCGCGGGGTGCGGATCATCGGCTGCCACGCCCAGGGCAACCGGTTCGGCATCTCCGACTGGGGCGCGAACGGCCTGATCGTCTCCGCCTGCACGATGACCGGCAACCTGGAGGCGGGCTTCCACGTCTCGGCGAAGGGCACCACGCACACCGCCGGGCGGGGTGGCCTGCTCACCGACTGCGTGATCGACGGCAACCTGGGCGACGGGGTCAGCATCGGCAACACCCCGGGCCCCTACACGATCCGCGGCAACCGGATCAGCGGCAACGGCCGGTACGGCTACCACCAGCGCAACCTCGGCGGCGTGGAGGAGCAGATCGCCGAGGAGATCGTCATCGAGAGCAACGACTTCTACGGCAACAGCGCCGACGCCATCCGCATCGACCGGCCGCTCCGCGACATGATCCTGGTCGGCAATCGGATCCGCAACAACGGGCGGCAGTGTGCGCCGGCGATGAGCGGGCACGGCGACTCGGTGCGCTACAGCGAGCGGAAGGTGGTGGACCGGCGGGCGACCTGGCCGAACGACGGTCACCGGGGCAAGGTGGTGCGCGTCGGCGACGGGATCGCCATGGTGGCCGCCAACGACGACACCGAGCTGACGCTCGCGCCGATCCGTCCCGACGCCTCCAGCGGGTGGAGCGGGGGCACGCCGCTGCCGGGAACGCCGTACGAGCTGCCGGCCGGCCCGCCGGTGCGGGCCGGCATCACGATCAACGCGGCGGCCGACTCGGCCACCATCCGGGGCAACCGGATCTGGGACAACAAGCACCCGAGCACCCAGAACCACGGCCTCTGGATCACCGACGAGGGCAGTTGCGTGGACTGCCGGGTGGAGGACAACGACCTCGCCGGCAACGCCGACTCCGCCATCCGCATGGACACCCCGCCGGTCGGCGGCCGGTGGGAACGCAACCACGGCGACGACGACTGGACCTGAGCCGGCGCCACGCGGGTGGCCCAGGTCCGCCCGGCGGTTGCCGTCGCCACCGGCACGAGGCCGGGGCGGGGCACCGGGGGTGGGTCGGGTGGGAACGGCGCGGGGCGGCGCAACCGGGACGCGGCGGCATGGCCGGGCTCCGGCGGTGCGGGTCCGGGCGATCCCGGACGGACCCGGAAACGGGGGCGCCCGGACTCATTCCGCGCAGTCCGGCAAAATGCGCCCCATAATTGCTTTTCTCTTTTCGCCGAAAATTGCGCGCCCATCCGGGCGGTATGGAGAGAATGTGGCGGAGGACGCCAATTAACGGGGGGACGCATCATGAAGTTGAGGCGGCGACTGACGGTTCTGGCCGTGACCATCGCGGCCACGCCGTTGGCCCTCGGCGGGTGCACCGCCGACCGCAAACCGGGTGCCGGGCCGGCCGAGGGCCGGGCGGCTGCCCCGGAGTTGGCCGTGACGCCCGCCGACCGCGCCCGCGAGGTACCGGTCAGCGCCGAGGTGGGGACCGTCGTCAAGGGTGGACGGGTCACGTCGGTCCGGATCACCGACGACAAGGGCGCGCAGATCAAGGCGGAGCCCCGGGAAGACGGCTCGGGCTGGGTGCCGAGCCGGCCGTTGCAGCCGCGGCGCACCTACACCGCGGAGGTGACCGCCACGGGCGACTCGGGGAAGACCACCACCCGGAAGACCACCTTCACCACGATGCCGAAATCGTCGAAGCCGGAAATCACCAGCACGTTGTATTTCGCCGGCAACCGGACGTACGGCACCGCCATGCCGGTGACCGTCGCCTTCGACCCGCCCATTCCGAAAGAGGCCAGGGCGGACGTGCAGCGCCGATTGTTCGTGAAGACCGACCCGCCGCAGCCGGGCGCTTGGTCGTGGGTGTCCGACGGCAGCCAGGTCTATTACCGGGCCCCCGATTTCTGGCGCCCGGGCACCACGATCAGCGTCCGGGCCGGGCTGGAGGGCCTGCCGATCGGCAAGGACCGGGTCGGCGACTCCGACCGGACCGCCACTTCCAAGATCGGCCGACAGGTGGCTCTGGAGATCGACAACGCGACCAAGCAGATGTCCGTGGTGCGCGACGGCAAGGTCGTCCGCAAGATCCCGGTCAGCATGGGCAAGCCGAGCACGCCGACCTCCAGCGGCAAGATGGTGATCATGGAGAAGCACGAGCAGACGACGTTCGACACCCGGGGTTCGGCCGACCCCTACGTGGTCGACGTCGAGGACGCCCAGCGCCTCACCTGGGGCGGTGAGTTCATCCACGCGGCGCCGTGGTCGGTGGGGGACCAGGGCAACACCAACGTCTCGCACGGCTGCACCAACGTCTCGAACGAGGCCGCGGACTGGCTGATGGGCGTCACGCAGGTCGGCGACCTGGTCACCATCAAGGGCACCGAGGTCGGGTTGAACGAGGGCAACGGCTGGACCGCGTGGAACGTCGGCTGGGACGAGTTCGTCAAGGGCAGCGCGCTGCCCGTGCCGGCCGGGCTCCGGCCGGCCCCGTCGCAGGCCCCGCACCCGGGCGCCGTGGCCGGGGGCTCGCCGGTGCCGGCGCCGTCCGTCCGCGGCGGCTGACCCGGCCGTACGCACACCGGGGACCGGTCCGCCGCCAGGCGGGGCCGGTCCCCGACCTGCCGGGCCGGCGGGGCACGGCGTGGCACCCGCCGGCTCTCGACTCCGGGCGGCGGCGCGGGTGGGTTGGAGATCACCGCGGCGGTGCGGTTCTCCTCCCTGAGGAGGATCAGGGAGGCCCTCGGGGGTGACCCTGGGTGGACCCGGATCCCGTCCCTGGGCAGGGCGGAAATGTCGGTGGTGGGGGCTAGATTCGTCGGCATGGGGCAGCGTGAGGACAGGTTCCACGTCGAGGTCAGCGTGGACGATTACGTGGTGGACGTGCGGGCGATCGGCGAGGTCGACATCGCCACGGTCGCCGCGTTCCGCTCCGCGCTCTGGGCGGCCCCCGCCCGGCCGGTGCTCCGGCTGGATCTCTCGGGCGTCCGCGTGCTCTCCGCCGCCGGGGTGCGGGCGCTGGTCGCCGCGCACCTGCGCATCCGCGCCCGGGGCGGCGAGCTGGTGCTGCTGCACCCCGACCCGGTGGTCGCGCGGGTGTTGCGGGCCACCGGCCTGCACCGGGTCATCCCGATCGTCGACGCGTGCGCCGACCGGGAGCTCGTGGCCTGCTGACCACCCCCGACCGATCGGGTGCGTGTGGGGCCGGACCGGCCGATCGGGTGCGTGTGCGGCCCGGGACCGACCGCGCGTGGGCGGGTCGGCCCCGGGCCCGTGCTCAACGGCTCAGCGCACGCCGACCAGGTCGACGACGAAGACCAGGGTCTCGCCCGGCTTGATGACGCCACCCGCGCCCCGGTTGCCGTAGCCCAGGTGCGGCGGGATGGTCAGCCGGCGCCGGCCGCCGACCCGCATGCCCACCACGCCCCGGTCCCAGCCGGCGATGACCTGCCCGGCACCGAGCCCGAACTCGAACGTCTCGCCCCGGTTCCAGGAGGAGTCGAACTCGCGGCCGGTGGAGTGCGCGACCCCCACGTAGTGGACGTCGGCCAGCTGCCCCGGCTGGGCCTCCGGTCCCTCGCCGACGGTGATGTCCTCGATGACGAGATCGGCGGGCGGCGCGCCCTCGATCGGGCCCACCTCGGGCTTGCCGGAGCGGGCGCCTGCTGCCTGGTTCATACGGGAGTCTCCTGCCGTTTCGGTCCTGATGTCCCGGTCACCATCCTGCCGGATGGCGACCGGCCGGCGCGCGGCGGTCCCGGGAGCGGCCCGCGTTCGTCGACGTGTCGGCGATGCGCGAGCCCTCGGCGCCGCCGGGCGGGAAAGCCGGGTCCGGCCAGGCGCGACGGCTTGGGCGTACGCACGGACCAGCGGGCGTCACCGGTGGTGACGCCCGCTGGGTGAGGTGCCGGACCAGGTCAGCGGAGCCAGGGGAGCCGCCGGACGAGGGGGAGCTTCGCCCAGGCCGCGCCCAGGCCCAGGGTGGCACCGGCGTTGACCAGCGCGAGACCGACCAGCAGGGCCGCGTTGAGCAGGTGGTCGTCGATGAAGGGGTTGTTCTCGGGGGGCAGGACGACCGTCCACATCATCACGTAGAGCACTACGCCGGCGACGGCGGCGACGCGCATCCCGATGCCGAGCAGCAGCGCCACGCCGATCGCGGCCAGGCCGGTCATGAAGAGCACGTCCGCCCAGGCGGCCCCGGCGATGCCGTTGTAGATGCCCTTGAAGGGGCCGGCCGCGCCGAAGGTCAGGAAGCCCTTGGTGGGGCTGCCGCCGTTGAGCCAGGCGTTCTTCGCCTCGGTGGCGTGCCCCAGGCCGAAGACCTTGTCCAGGAACGCCCAGAGGAAGGTCCAGCCGAGGGCGATCCGGATGCCGGCGAAGACGTACCGGGTGGCACGCTCCCGGGTGGTCTCGGCGGGGTGCCGGGTCTGTGTCGCAGGGGCGATGGTCCCGGTGGTGATCCGTGCGGTCGTGGTCATTGTCTCCACGTCCCTTCGTGTGCCTCCCACCGCGCTTCCCGGTGGCATCTTCATTGGACACCCGCCGATGCCCGCCGGGCAGGGCCGACCGGGCCCCGTCGGACCGGGACCTTGGGCCCCTTCCACACCGGTCCACCCGGCCGTGCCGACCCGGTCTCGCGACCCTGCCCCGGCGGGCGGTCGCGGCCATACCGTCGCAGGTGCCAACGGCAGGGAGGTCGTGATGAGGACGTGGCAGGTGGGCGACGTGATGACGCGGGACGTCGCGACGGTGGGGGAGGAGACCCCCTACCGCGAGATCGTCGACGCGCTGGTCCGGCGGGGCATCAGCGGCGTGCCCGTGGTGGACGGGTTCCGCCGGGTGCTCGGCGTGGTGTCCGAGTCGGATCTGCTGCACAAGGTGGAGCGGGCCGGGCACCCGGACGAGCGGCGGATCTTCGAGGGGCGGCGGCGCCGCAGCGCCCGGGAGAAGGCCGACGCACTGCTGGCCCGCGAACTGATGACCGCGCCGCCGGTGACCACCTGGCCGGAGGCGACCATCTCCGCCGCCGCGCGGCAAATGGACCGGGAGTCGGTGAAGCGGCTGCCGGTGCTCGACGATCTGGGCCGGCTCGTCGGCATCGTCACCCGGGGCGACCTGCTGCGGGTGCACCTGCGTAAGGACGCGGAGATCCGCGAGGACGTGGTGCAGGAGGTGCTGCGCCGGGTGCTCGCGGTGCGGGACGGCCTGGTCACCGTCCAGGTGCGCGACGGTGAGGTGACGCTCGACGGCCGGCTGGACCGGCGCAGCGCGGCCGAGCTGGCGGGGCGGCTGGCCGGGCAGGTCAGCGGCGTGGTCCGGGTGACCAGCACCATCGCGTACGACGTCGACGACCGCACGCTCGTCGAGCGGGACGCGGGCCGGGCCACCCCGGTGGCCTGACCGGCGACGCCCGGGCCCCGCCGTCCGGGCGGGGCCCGTCGGCGTGCCGCCCGCCCGGCCCGCGCACCCCTCCGGCCGACGGCAGCCGGCACCTGAGGCCCGGGAGCGGCGGGCAGCGGCGACCGGGCCTGGCCGGCGTCCGCCGACTTGCTCGGACGGCCGTCGGCCGGTGGGCGGCTAGCCTAGGCTCGGGGGCGGGCGCGGTGTGGCTCCGCCGCCGAGCCCCGCGCCGTGGGGACCGCGCCCGCGCCGGAGCCGCCGAGTATGCGGCGCGTGCCGGGAGCGGAGCCGCCGGGCATGCGGCGCGTGCCGAAAGCGGAGCCGCCTGTCCCGTCGTGGATGCGGAGGGCGCCGGGTGGACGAGGCGACGTTCGCGGCGCCGCTGTGGGCCTGGGCGGCGGTGGGGGCGGTCATCGCCGCCATGCTGGCCGTGGACATGCTCTCCCACCGCGACAACCACGTGATCGAGCTGCGCGAGGCGCTGGCGTGGAGCGGCGTCTGGATCACCGCCGGGCTCGCCTTCGGCCTGGTGGTCTGGCTCTGGCGGGGCGGCGAGCCGGCAGTGGCGTACTACTCCGGCTACCTGCTGGAGAAGGCGCTCTCGGTCGACAACGTCTTCGTCTTCGCGCTGCTGTTCGGCTACTTCCGGGTGCCCGCCGGTTACCAGCACAAGGTGCTCTTCTGGGGAGTCGTCGGGGCGCTCGCGTTCCGGCTGGCCTTCATCTTCGCCGGTGCCGCGCTGCTGGAGCGGCTGACCTGGGCCGGGGTCGCGCTCGGTGTCTTCCTGGTCTGGACCGGGTGGCGGCTGGCGGTGCGCGGCGAGCCGGACGTCGAGCCGGACCGCAACGTCGCGGTCCGGTTGTTCCGGCGGCTGGTCCCCACCGAGCCGCGCTACCACGGCGGCCGGTTCACCGTCCGGGTCGACGGCCGGCGCCGGGCCACCCTGCTGCTGGTCGCGCTGATCGCGATCGAGGCCACCGACGTGGTCTTCGCGATCGACTCGGTGGCGGCGATCCTGGCCATCACCACCGACACGTTCCTGGTCTGGACGGCGACGGCGTTCGCCGTGCTCGGGCTGCGCAGCCTCTACTTCTGCCTGGCCGGGCTGCTGCGGCACTTCGGCTACCTGCGGTACGGGCTGGCCGTGCTGCTGGCCTTCGCCGGGGCGAAGCTGATCCTGGCCGAGACGCCGGTGGGAAAGCTGCCGGTCTGGCTCACCCTCGCGGTGGTGGTGCTGACCCTGTCGGTCGCGATCGGCTGGAGCGTGCTCGCTGCTCGTCGGGAGCGACGCCGGCACGCGGGCGCCTGACCCGACCAGCGCGTCGACCGCCGGGCGGCGGGGCCACGGTGGTCAGCCCGGCCGGACGACCGGGTCGGCGAGCTGGGCGGACAGCAGGGCGGGCGCCTCGGCCAGCGACGGGCCGTACCAGGTCAGGTGCCGTCCGGAGAGCAGCGCGCACGGGACGCCCGGAAACGCCTCCGGCCCGTCGTCGGCGGTGAACCGGTACGGCTCGTCCGGCAGCACCACCAGCTCCGGCTCCCGGGCGCGCAGCTCGTCGAGGCTCGGTCGCGGATAACGTTCGGCGTCGTCGGCGTACAGGTTGGTGACGCCGAGTCGGCGCAGCACGTCCCCGGCGAACGTGTCGGCGCCCAGCACCACCCACGGGCGACGCCAGACCGGCACCACCGACCGGCGGGGCGGCCCGACCGCCGGCGGGGCGGCCCACGCCCGGCGCGCCGCCACCAGCCACTCCGGCTCCGCCGGCGCGCCCAGCTCGCGGAGCAGGTCGCCCAGCTCGGTCAGCGCCTCGTCGACGGTCCGCGGGTAGGTGACCCGCACCGGCACGCCGGCCGCGGCCAGGGCTTCGGCGTCGACGCGGCGGTTCTCCTCGACGTTGAGCAGCACGACGTCCGGTCGTAGCGCGAGCACCCGGTCCAGGTCGGGGTACTTGCTGCCGCCAACCCGCGCCACGTCCAGCCCCGCCGGGTGGGCGCACCAGTCGGTGGCCCCGACCAGCAGGTGGGGCAGGGTCAGCGCCACCGCCTCGGTCAGCGACGGCACCAGCGACACGACCCGCACCGCGCACCCCCGTTCCGTCTGGCACAACCGGCCACGTTCGATCATGCCCTGGCGCGGGGTCCGCTTCGCCGCCCGGTCACCCTCGCGGTGCTCCTACCACGCGGAGAAGCGCTCGCCTCGTCCCCTCAGGCCTGGTGACGGGCGCGGAGTGGGCCGGGCGAGCCGAGGCTCGCGGCGGGCTGGTCCGGGCCGGGCGCCAGCCACTCCTGCCGGGTCAGCGCGTACTCGACCTCGCCGTGCTCCGCCCCGTCGATCATCTCCGGCCAGTTCCCGACGTACGTGCGCACGAAGCGCAGCCCGGACTTCTCCATCACCCGGCGGGAGGCCGCGTTGACGGTCATCGTGTTCGCGGTGACCCGTTCCACGCCCAGCTCGGTGAAGCCCTTGTCGACCAGCGCCCGGCAGCCCTCGGTGGCGAGGCCGCCGCCCCAGGCCGCCCGGCGCAGGCGGTAGCCCAGCTCCACCTCGCGGGCGTCGCCGTCGCGCGTCGGGCGGAACTCGAACCAGCCCAGGAACTCGCCCGACCCCCGGCCAAGGGCCGCCCACCAGCCCAGCCCCGGCGGCCGCCGGTAGTGGGCGAGGATCCGGGGCAGGGTGCGCTCCCGGACCACCTCCGGCGGGGTGGGGCGCCCGCCGGTGAGGTATCGCATCACCGCGGGGTCGCCGTCCAGCTCGACGATGAGTTCCGCGTCGTCGGGGGTGAACTCGCGCAGCACCAGCCGGTCGGTGCTCAGGAAGAGCGTCACCGGCCCATCCCACCGGGCGGTCTCGGCCGGCTCAACCGAATTCCCCGCCCGCGCCGCCTCCGCCGCACCACCCCGGCTCCGGCCATGATCGACGGCCTAGACTCGGCGCGGGCCGACGAGTCGGCCCGGGGCGACGGCAGGACGGATCACACGGATGACGAGCACCGGTGGCGGGGACGGTTCCTGGCTGCGCGCGGTGACCGGGGACGGCGGTCGCGGCCCGCTGCTCACCCGGGCCGGCCAACTCGTGTACGGCGCCCGCCGCCTCGGCGAACTCGCACACCGGCGTCCGACCGGCATCACCGGCCACCAGTGGAGCACGGCCACCCGGGAGGGCTACGACTTCGTCGTCTGCGCCGCCGACACGGCCCGGCCGGTCTTCGCCGTCGAGGTCGGCCCGGTCGCGCCCGCCGGCTCCGCCGGGCAGCGCGCCGAGCGGATGAAGAACGTGGTCGCCGAGGCGGTCGGCCTGGCGGTGCTGCGGATCGGGTCGCCCACCCTGCGCGCCGACGAGCACGGGCGGCGGATCGTGGCGTACGTGATCGACGCCCGCGCCTACGCGGCGCTCGGTGCGGGGGAGCCGGAGGCGGGGGAGGTGCCCCCGCTCGGGTTCCGCGACATCTTCGGCCGGCTGCCCGACGGGCGGACGGGCCACGTCAACGACCTCGGGGCGCTGGCCCGGGCCGCGGCGGTCGACGCGTACGTGTCGCGGGGGCTGGTGGACCCGATCGTCCGGGGGCTGCACCTGAGCTGGCGGGATGGGCCGGCCGAGGGGTGGAGCTGGGTCGAGGTGCGTCCCGGCGCCTGCCTCGTGGAGCGGGTGACGGTGCACGAGCAGCGGGTCTCCGCCGGCGTGGACCCGGCCCGCCTGGCCGAGGATCTGGCGGCGATGGCCGTCGGCCAGCGGCTGCGCGAGCTGGAGACGGCCGAGCCGGTCCTGATGCCCCGCGAGGAACTGCTCGCCGACATCCGGCTGCTCGAATCGCGGCGCGACGAGATGGCGCACGGGTTCGCCTTCGCGCACCTCTGCGCGGACTGACCCGCCCCGGCCGCCACCAGCCGCTGCCGGTCCGGGGCCGCCCGGGGCGTGTCCCCGGCGGTCCCCGGCCGCCGTCAGGCCAGCGCTGCCGCCGTCCGGCCGGGTGCGGCGGCCGAGGTGGCCCCGGCCCGCAGGGCCTCGATCCGCCTGGCCCGGGGGCGGACCGCGAGGAGGTTGCCGGCGGCCACCAGCAGGGCCAGACCGAACAGGCCCAACCAGAGGGCGTCGGTGGAGAACCGGGCGGCGACCAGCCCGCCGAGGGTCGGCCCGGCGAAGCTGGCGAAGGCGTAGCCGAGCGAGTAGACCCCCTGGTAGCGGCCGCGCTGCGCCGCCGGCGAGAGGTCCGCCGTCAGCGCCGAGTTCGCCGGGGTCATCAGCATCTCGCCGAGCGTCCAGACGGCGACCGTGAACGCGTAGAACCACACCGCGTCGGCCAGCGCGGTCAGCGCGAAGCCGGCGCCGACCACCACGACGGCGGCGGCGATGGTGCGGGACCGGTCGAAGCGGCCGACCAGCCGGGGCACGAAGAGTTGCCCCAGCACGATCATCAGCCCGTTGACCGCGATGACCGGCCCGTACGCCGACGCCGGCAGGCCGTCGGCCTGCAACGCGACGGGGAGCATCACGCTGCCCTGGATGCAGAGCCAGGCCAACCCGGTGAGGGCGGTGAAGGTCAGGAAGACCCGGTCGCGCAGCACGGTGCCGAGCCCGCCGGAGTCGGCGCGGGTGAACTGCCCGACGGTGACCGGGGCGGGGCGCGACTCGGGCACCTTCAACCCGATCAGCGCGGCGGTGCCGAGCAGCACCGCCGCGTTGACCACGAACAGCAGCAGCGGATCGGCGCGGACCAGCAGGCCGGCGACGGTCGCGGCGACGGCGAACCCGATGTTGATCGCCCAGTAGTTGAGCGTCAGGGCGCGCAGCCGGTCCCGTTCGCCCACCACGTCGATGATGGTGGCGGTGAAGGCCGGTCGGGCGACGCCGAGGAAGAGCCCGAGCAGGAGGGTGAGCGCCGCGACCGCCGTGGGGTGGTTGCTCAGGCCCAGCGACACCGCCGCGGCGGCGGCGGCCACGTTGCCGACCAGCATCGCCGGCCGCCGCCCCCACCGGTCCGCGACGACCCCGCCGAGCACGCTCCCCGCCGCGCTGCCGGCCCCGTGCAACCCGATCACCACTCCGGCGTACGCGGGGCTGAAGCCCCGCACCGAGACCAGGTAGACGCCGAGGTAGATGGCGACGAAGCTACCCAGCCGGTTGATCAGCGTGGCCGTCCAGAGGTACCAGAACGTGCGGGGCAGCCCGCCGGCCGTCTGGCTCCACCAGCGCGTCATCCGCCACCCCCGAGATGCGTATGCGTAATGCCCGACAAAGCTGTCGCTCATTACACTCCGGGGGTGCGACGGTCCCGGGTCGCACGGGCACGAATCGTGGCGGTGATCACGCGCGGCCGGAGCCGCCCGGGCCGCCACCGGCCGCTTCGCCGCCCCGGGTGGGCCGCCGATCCTCGGCCGGATACCGTTTCCGTCCAGTCGCGGGAATCCGCCCGGCGCGGCCACTCGGCGTCGCCCGCCGGTCGTCGGGGGCCGCTCGCCGAATGCGCCGCCCGCGAATGCGTCCGCCGCCGGACGCGGGCCGTGCGAATGGACGGCCGTGGGAAAAGACCGGCGGGGCCCCGCTGATTCCGCAGCGTGACCCCGCGTGGACGCGAGCGTGAACCCGGCGCCAGGTCAGCGGTTCTTGTACGCCTCGGCGACCTCGACCGGGATGCGGCCGCGCTCGGAAATCTTGTAGCCGTTCTTGGCGGCCCATTCCCGGATGGCCCGGTTCTGCTCCCGGTCGATTCCCGCGCCGCCCGGGGCGCCCGCCCTGCGGGGCGCCCGCCCGACGTCGACGGTGCCGCGCCCGATCCGCCGGCCAGCGCTGATGTACGGGTCGAGAGCCTTGCGCAGCACGCCCGCGTTCTCGTCGGAGACGTCGATGGTGTATGCCACGCCGTCCAGACTGAACTCGACGGTCCGGTCGGCCTTTCCGCCGTCGAGGTCGTCGGTCAGAACAGTGATTACTTTTCTCGCCATCGCCAATTACTCCCTGTGTGGGGCGGGGTGTGGTCAAAGTTTGACCTATCGCACGGCAATTGCGCAACAATACGCGCCGTTTTCATTTCGGCGGGTCGCGTTATCGCGGGAAATCGGCGTGGCCGGTGCAAAGGCGGGGGAGTTCGGTCGCCCAGCATGCCGGCGTGGCCGGCGAGCGCCGCAGCGGCGGCCTGGTGCGTGGGCTGCTGCCGCCGGCGCGGCCGATGGCATGGGGAAGTGGTCTGAGTCACAGTGCGGAACAAGGGGGAACGCTTTGTTACTTGAGTTGGACACGCTCAACTCAACGCGATAGCAGGTGTTCGATGGCAACTCTTCCGGTACTGCCCCTGACCGACGCCGTGCTGCTGCCCGGCATGGTCATCCCGGTGACCCTCGACCCCACCACCCAGGCCGCTGTCGACGCGGCCCGCGCCACCGGCGAGGGCACCCTCCTCGCCGTGCCCCGCCTCGACGGCGAGTACGGCCCCGTCGGCGCGGTCGCCACCATCGAGAAGGTCGGCCGGCTGCCCAGCGGCGAACCGGCCGCCGTCGTCCGCGGCCTCTCCCGCGCCCGGATCGGCTCCGGCGTTCCCGGACCCGGCGCCGCCCTCTGGGTCGAGGCCACCGAACTCGACGAACCGGCCCCCGCCGGCCGGGCCCGCGAACTCGCCCGCGAGTACCGCGCCCTCATGACGTCGGTGCTTCAGCAGCGCGGCGCCTGGCAGGTCATCGACGCGATCGAGCGGATGACCGACCTCTCCGAGCTGGCCGACTCGGCCGGCTACGTCTCCTGGCTCAGCCTCGCCCAGAAGACCGAGCTGCTCGCCGCGCCGGACGTCACCGCCCGGCTGGAACTGCTCGTCGGCTGGGTGAAGGACCACCTGGCCGAGCAGGAGATCGCCGAGCAGATCAACACCGACGTCCGCGAGGGGCTGGAGAAGTCCCAGCGGGAGTTCCTGCTGCGCCAGCAGCTCGCCGCCATCCGCAAGGAGCTCGGCGAGGACGAGCCGGACGGCTCCGCCGACTACCGGGCCCGCGTCGAGGCCGCCGACCTGCCCGAGAAGGTCCGCGAGGCGGCGCTGCGCGAGGTCGGCAAGCTGGAGCGGGCCAGCGACGCCTCCCCGGAGGCGGGCTGGATCCGCACCTGGCTCGACACGGTGCTGGAGATGCCGTGGAGCATCCGTACCGAGGACAACACCGACCTGGCCGCGGCCCGCGCGGTGCTCGACGCCGACCACGCCGGCCTGGCCGACGTGAAGGACCGCATCCTGGAGTACCTCGCGGTGCGTAACCGGCGCGCCGAGCGCAACCTCGGCGTCGTCGGCGGCCGCGGCTCCGGCGCGGTGCTCGCCCTCGCCGGCCCGCCCGGAGTCGGCAAGACCAGCCTCGGCGAGTCGGTCGCCCGCGCGCTCGGCCGCAACTTCGTCCGGGTCTCCCTCGGCGGCGTCCGCGACGAGGCCGAGATCCGGGGCCACCGCCGCACGTACGTCGGCGCGCTGCCCGGCCGGATCGTGCGCGCCCTGCGCGAGGCCGGCTCGATGAACCCGGTCGTGCTCCTCGACGAGGTCGACAAGCTGGCCGTCGGCTACTCCGGCGACCCGGCCGCCGCCCTGCTGGAGGTGCTCGACCCGGCGCAGAACCACACCTTCCGCGACCACTACCTGGAGGTCGACCTCGACCTGTCCGACGTGCTCTTCCTGGCCACCGCCAACGTGGTGGAGGCGATCCCCGGCCCGCTGCTGGACCGGATGGAGCTGGTCACCCTCGACGGGTACACCGAGGAGGAGAAGGTCGCCATCGCCCGGGACCACCTGCTGCCCCGGCAGCGGGAGCGGGCCGGCCTGACCGTCGAGGAGGTCGGCGTCGGCGACGACGCCCTCGCCCGGATCGCCGGCGAGTACACCCGGGAGGCCGGCGTGCGCCAGCTCGAACGGTCGCTGGCGAAGATCCTCCGCAAGGTCGCGGTGGCCCTGGCCACCGACCCGGCGCCGGTCCGCGTCGACGCCGACAACCTGGCCACCTACCTCGGGCGGCCGAAGTTCACCCCGGAGTCGGCGGAACGGACGGCGGTGCCCGGCGTGGCGACCGGCCTGGCGGTCACCGGCGCTGGCGGCGACGTGCTCTTCATCGAGGCCACCAGCATGGAGGGCGAGCCGGGGCTGACCCTGACCGGCCAGCTCGGCGACGTGATGAAGGAGTCCGCGCACATCGCGCTGTCGTACCTGCGCTCCAACGGGCGCCGGCTCGGGCTGGACCCGAACGCCCTCGCCGGGCGGCGGATCCACCTGCACGTGCCGGCGGGCGCGGTGCCCAAGGACGGCCCCAGCGCCGGCATCACCATGGTCACCGCGCTGGCGTCGCTGGCCAGCGGCCGGCCGGTGCGGCCCGAGTTCGGGATGACCGGCGAGGTGACCCTCTCCGGCCGGGTGCTGCCCATCGGCGGGGTGAAGCAGAAGCTGCTCGCCGCCCACCGGGCCGGCCTGACCGAGGTGATCATCCCGGCGCGCAACGAGCCGGACCTGGACGACCTGCCGGCCGAGGTCCGTGAGGCGCTGACGGTCCACACCCTCGTCGACGTCGCCGACGTGCTCGCCCTGGCGCTGCGCCCCGCCGACGTCGACGCGGACGCCCTGGGCGGCCAGGCGTTGACCGCGGCCTGACCGGCCCGTCGCCCGGCGGCCCCCGACGCCCCGCAGGCGTCGGGGGCCGCCGCGTGTGCGGGTCCCGCCGGTCAGGCGTGGCCCAGCCCGAGCCGTCGGGCGTACCGCCCCATCGTGCGGGACAGCCGGGCCGGTGCGGAGTCGGGCGCGGGGATCCCTATCGGGCGGACCCGACCGTTGTGCAGCGCGGTGAACCGCCACCCGGCCGGCGTCCGCACGGCGACCAGGGTCTGGCGGGACAGCCGGCGCCGGGGCAGCCGGGTGCGCCAGGGCATCAGCACCGAGCCGGTGCCGTGCACGACGGCCACGTCGGCGGTCACCGCGCGGATCGACTCCACCTCGCCGACCAGCGCCGATCCGGCGAGTACGCCCCGGAAGAGCCGGTCGTGCGCGTCCTGCATCGGTGCCCGCCCGGCCGCCCGGGTGCCGTCGTACGACACGTAGTCGGAGTCCTCGGTGAAGCAGGCGCCGTACGCGACCGCGTCGTTGTCGGTCCACGCCCGCAGCAGCCGGTCGAACAGCTCGCGGATCTCCCTGCGGTCGTTCTCGGTCATGGTCACTCCCTGCTAAGGTTCGGCTGTCGAAATCTAAACTAGCAGAAAGGTTCGAATGTCGAAAGATGAGCTGGTGTATCGGGTGGCCCGAGAGATCCGGCTGCTGCAGCAGAGCTTCGACGCCTTCGACGAGGCGGCCGCCGGCCGGCTGGGGATCAACCGGACGGATCTGCGGGCGCTGGACGTCGTCCTCGGCCACGGGCCGGTGACGGCCGGCGAGTTGACGGCGGCGCTGCGGCTCAGCCCGGCGGCCACCACCACCGTCATCGACCGGCTGGAACGGGTGGGCCTGGTGGCGCGTACCCGGGACGCCGCCAACCGGCGTCGGGTGCTGGTCGAGGCGACCGAGGCGGCCCGGGCGGCCGAGCGGAGGATCTACCGGCCGGTCGGCGAGGCCGGCCTGCGGGCGCTGACGCGGTACGACCACGGACAGCTCGAGACGATCGTCGACTTCCTCACCACCGCTCGCGCGGTGCAGCAGGAGCACGCCGAACGGATGGCCACGGAGCCGGCCGGCTGACCGCTGCGCGGACGCACCGAGACCCCCGCCCGGAACAGCGGGGGCCTCGGTGCGTCAGTGCTGCCGGGTCGCCGGTGGGTCGGTGTTGTCGTCGTCAGCGCCGGTCGCGCCGGTCGCCGAAGTCGCGGTCGCGGCGCTCGCGCCGGTCGGCCCCGTCGAAGCGGCGCTCGCCGCCGCCGTCACCGTCACGATCCCGGCGTACGGTCGCCTTGCGGCCCTTGATCGTGCTGCCGCGCAGCCCCGCGATCACCTCCTCGGCCACGGCGTAGGGCACCTCCACCAGCGAGAACCGGTCGGCGATCTCGATCGAGCCGATGTCCCGGCCGCTGACCCTCGTCTCGCCGGTGATCGCGCCGACCAGGTCCTGCGGCCGGACCCCGGCACGCCGGCCGAGGCCGATGAAGACCTGCGTGGTGCCGCCGGTGCGGGGCCGGCCACCGCCGCGCCGCTCGCCCCGGCCGCCGCCCTCCGGCCGCCCCTCGCGCGGAGCCCGGACCGGGACCTGCGGGATCTCCTCCTCGTCCTCGGCGCCCGGCGAGGTCGCCTCGTGCGCCAGCTTCACCGCCGCGAGCGCCACCTCCACCAGGTCGAACTCGTCGGTCAACGACTCCACGATCGCCCGGTACGGGTCGAGGTCGTCCTCCAGCAGGCTCTCCCGCAGCGCGCCCTGGGTCAGCTCCAGCCGCCGGGTGCGCATGTCCGCCACCGTCGGGATCTTGTCGATGGTGATCCGCTGGCCGGTGACCCGCTCGATGGTCTTGAGCATCCGGTGCTCGCGCGGCTCCGCGAGGGTGATCGCCACGCCCTCCCGCCCGGCGCGGCCCACCCGGCCGATCCGGTGCACGTACGACTCGGGGGCCGACGGCACGTCGTAGTTGACGACGTGGGTGAGCTGCTCGACGTCGAGGCCGCGGGCGGCCACGTCGGTGGCCACCAGCAGGTCCGCGGTGCCCGTGCGCAGCCGGCCCATCACCCGGTCGCGCTGCTCCTGGCTCATCCCGCCGTGCAGCGCCTCGGCCCGGTAGCCCCGGCCGTTCATGGTCTCGGTGAGCCGGTCGACCTCCTCCCGGCTGCGGCAGAAGACGATCGCCGCGGTGGGGGACTCGACGTCCAGCACCCGGCCCAGCGCCGCCGGCTTGTGCCCCCGGGCGACGATGTACGCGCTCTGCCGCACCCGGGGCGCCTCCCCGGCCACCGGCTGCTCCCGCGCGATGAGGATGCGCACCGGGTCGGTCAGGTGCTGGCGGGCCAGCCCGTCGATCCGCGCCGGCATCGTCGCCGAGAACAGCACCGTCTGCCGCTGCGCGGGCGCGTGCTCCAGGATCGCCTCGATGTCCTCGGCGAAGCCCATGTCGAGCATCTCGTCGGCCTCGTCGAGCACGACCGTGGCCAGCGAGCCCAGGTTGAGCGTGCCCCGGGCGATGTGGTCCAGCGCCCGGCCCGGGGTCGCCACCACCACGTCCACGCCCATGTCCAGGGCGCGCAGCTGCCGGCCGATCGGCTGGCCGCCGTAGATGGGCAGCACCCGGGTGCCCAGGTCCTTGCCGTAGCGGTGGAACGCCTCCGACACCTGCACCGCCAGCTCCCGGGTCGGGACCAGCACCAGCGCCACCGGGTCGCCGGGCCGCTCGTCGGGCATCCGCTGCAGCAGTGGCAGGGCGAACGCGGCAGTCTTGCCCGTACCGGTGGCCGCCTGCCCGAGCAGGTCCCGACCGGCCAGCAGGGGAGGGATCGCCTCCCGCTGGATCGGCGTGGGCTCCTCGTAGCCGAGGGCGGACAACGCGCCCAGCAGCTCGGCGCGCAGTCCGAGATCCGCGAAGGCGGTCACCTCGTCGGTGGCGTCCCGGGAGGGGTCGGTCGGTGGGTCGTGCCGTACGGGTGCGGAACTCATGCGACAAGCTTTTCATCATCACCGGCCGGCGGTTTCGCCGACCGGCACAACAGCCCGCCGGGGTGGGTCGCCGCCCCGTGCCGGCGACCCACCCCGGCGGGGTCAGCGGGTCAGCAGGGCCAGCACGACGGCGAGCCCGACGACCGTGTCGAAGACCGCGCACCACTCGGCGTAGCCGCGCGGGACGACCCGGTTCGCGTGGTGGTGCACCACGTCCCAGGCCGCGTGTCCGAGCCAGCCGGCGGCCACCAGCCAGCCCGCCAGCTCGCGGTCGACCAGGGTGGCGGCCAGGGCCAGCGCCGCCCAGCCGGCCAGCCCGGCCAACTGGAGGACGAGCACCCGGCGCTCACCCAACTGCCCGCGCGCCGCGCCGATCACCAGGTAGGCCGCCGGCAGCCCCAGCACGAACAGCGCCGGGGGCACCGACGGGGACAGGAGCATGTCCAGCGTCATCAGCAGCGCGAGCCCGGTCGGCCAGCGGCGCGCCAGCGCCGCGACCAGCCGGTGCCGCGGGACCGGGCGGGCGGCGGCCGGGTGCCGGGCGTACTCGGCGCGCCGGCGCAGCACCGCGAGCGCCATCGCCGGGAGCATCAGCAGGTGGCTGCCGAGGAGCAGGGCGTCCGCGCCGACCAGCCCGGCCCGGAACGGTACGAACAGCACCAGGACCGGCAGGTACATCGCCACGGTCATCTCCCCGACGGCGGCCCAGGAGTGCCTCCGGTACCGCATCCACACCGCCATGCCGACGCTCATGTCCGTCGCCATCAGCACGGCGCCGACGTCGGCCCGTCCGAGGTCGGGAGAGAAGCCGAGCGATGTGCTGACGGCCGCGCGGAGCGGCCCGAGCAGCAGCATCCCGGCGATCATGGCCAGTGCCATCTCCAGCAGGTGCCGCAGCAGCGCGGCGCGCGGTCGCGCGTGACCGACGTGCGGTGCTGTCGGGTTGGCGTTCGTCGTCGTCTCCGTCATGCCATCGAGCCTGCGCGCGGGCGGGCGCGCCGGACACCCGCGCCGTGTCACCGGTCGACCGTGCGGAACGCACCGCCGATCCGTGCATCCCGCGTACGGCGGTGGGCCGCCGTCGCGCCCTACCATTCGGACCGTGGCGTTCGACCCGACGGTGTCCGGACCGGGCCGGCGCCTGCGCCGGGCCCGGGCCGGCGCGACGGCGTCCCTCGCCACCGGGGTGGCCTCCGGCCTGTTCCTGCCCGCGGTCGGGCTGGCCCGGGAGCCGTCGGGCCTGCGGGTGGCGCTCGGTGCGGTCGGGCTCGCCGCGGTCGCCGTGGTGCTGGCCGTGGCCCTGTACGCGACCGTGACACCGGACGTGGCGGAGCGGGTCCGCCGCCGGTGCCGCGTGGCGTTCGCCGCCGTGGCGGTGCTGAGCGTCCCGCTGGTGGCGCCGGTCGCTGCCGGAGCGTGGCCCACCTGGGCCTGGCTGGGCGCGGCGGTCGTCGGCGCGGTGCCGCTGGTCGCCCGGTTGCGGATGGTGGTTCCCGTGGCCGCCGCCACCGTGCCGGTCGCCGCGGCGGTGGCGACGGCGACCGGGACGCCCGTGGGCCGGTCCCTGGTGATCAGCGGCGGCGTCGGCCTCGGCATCGCCGCGGTGAACGGATTCCAGGTGTGGTTCTGGGAGTTGCTGGTGCAGGCCGCCCGAGGGCAGGTCGCCCAGGCGAGCCTCGCGGCGGCGCAGGAGCGGCTGCGCTTCGCCGGCGACGTGCACGACCTGCTCGGGCACCACCTCACCGTCATCGCGCTGAAGGCCGAACTCGCCGCCCGGCTCGCGGCGACCGACGCGGAGCGGGCCGGCCGGGAGGCGGCCGAGGCGCAGCGGCTGGCCGCCACCGCGCTGACCGAGCTGCGCCGCACGGTGCACGGCTACCGCCGCATCGACCTCGCCGAGCAGGTCGCCGCGGTCGGGCAGGTGCTGCGCTCCTCCGGGGTGCGGTGCACCGTGGTGCCGCCCGCCGGTGAGCTGCCGGCGGAGGCGGCCGCCCAGCTCGCGGCGGTGCTGCGCGAGGCCGGCACCAACGTGCTGCGGCACAGCCGGGCCGGCTGGTGCCGGATCGAGATCGACCAGGAGGCGGATGTGGCGCGGATGACGGTGACCAACGACGGCGCGGGCGTGGCCGGCGCGCCCGACCGGCACAGCCACGGCCTGCGCGGGCTGGCCGAGCGGCTGGCCGCCGCCGGCGGGGAACTGCGCACGCACCGGGAGGACGGCGTCTTCACCGTCGAGGCGACCGTCCCGACGGCATCATGATCCGGGTCCTGCTCGCCGACGACGAGGAGCTGATCCGGGCCGCCCTCGCCGCCCTGCTCGACCTGGAGGAGGACCTGACGGTGGTGGCGCAGGCGGCCGACGGCGGGGCCGCCGTGACCGCCGCCCTGGCGCACCGCCCCGACGTGGCCGTCGTCGACCTGGCGATGCCCGGCCCCGACGGCTTCCAGGTCGCCGCCGAGCTGGCCCGGGTGCTGCCGTCCTGCGCGGTGGTGATCCTCACCGGCCAGGGTCGGCCGGCACACCTGGCCCGCGCGCTCACCGCCGGGGCCCGCGGGTTCCTGCCCAAGGGCGCGCCCGGCGGGGCACTCGCCGACGTGATCCGGCGGGTGCACGCCGGCGGCCGGTACGTCGACCCGGCGCTGGCCGCCGACGCGTTGACCATCCCGCCGTGCCCGCTGACCCCGCGCGAGCTGGACACGCTGCGGCTGGCCGAGGACGGCGCCCCGGTTGCGGTGGTCGCCCGCCGGGCTCACCTGTCCAGCGGCACGGTCCGCAACTACCTCGCCGCAGCGGTGCAGAAGCTCGGTGCGACGAGCCGGGCGGAGGCGGCGCGGACGGCCCGGGACAACGGCTGGCTCTGACCGGACCGCCCGCGACCGGTCGGGTCGAGGCGGCGCACGGCGGCGGCTGGCACCGGCCGGGCCGCGGATAGCCTGACGGCGTGCGTACGGTCGAACTGGTTTGCTCGCCCGGCCTGGAGGCGGCGGTGCGCGGGGCGTGCGCACAGGCTGGACCGCCCCTGCTGCGAGAAGCTCTGGCCGGCGGGCCCCCGCCGGCCCTCGACGGCAGGGGCCCCGACCCGATCAGCGGTGGAAGCGCACGTAGTCGAACTGCGCGGTGAGCGCCGGCTCGGCGCCGCCGTGGGCGACCAGCCCGATCCGCGGGGTGGTGTCGGCCGGGAAGGTCCACACCCCGCCCCACGTCCAGTTCCGCCCGTCCCGGCTGGAGCCGGCCCGGAACTCGTGCTCGCCGGTGGCCGGGTCGACCCGGTGCGCCAGCCGCAGCCAGGTGGTGGTCGCCGGGGTGCCGACGATGTTGCCGCCGTAGACCGGCCGGCCGGCGAAGGGCAACTCGTAGCCGTATTCGACCTGGCGGGTGTTCCAGATGGCGACCTGCGCCAACCGGGCGAAGCGGTCGTCGTCGACGTAGGCGACCAGGCCGGCCTGCTGGTAGTTGCGCACGGTCTCCTCGCCGAGGTCGAGCGTCACCTTCGTCTCCACGACGTAGTCGCCCGTCGGCGCGTCGCGCAGCAGCACGCCGGCCCTGTTGCCGGTGCCGGTCAGGTCGGCGCCCTGCACGGGCCAGCGCAGCGCCCCGCCGGACACGGTGGCCGCCGGGTCCGGCCGGACCCACCGCCACGCCGGGTCGAGCCCGTCGGTGAACTCGTCGGAGAACGCCGGCAGCGGGCCGCCGGCCCGGGGCTCGGGCGCGGCGTGCCGCACCGGCCGGTGCAGCCGGGCGACGCTGACGTTGTCGAACCCGGCGTCCCCGCCGGTGGCGGTCAGCGTGATCCGGCCGACGACCGGCCGGTCCAGCCGCAGCGACAGCGTCGCCACCTGGTCCCCGAGCCGGGCCGGGCTCAGCTCGGCCGTGAGCTGCCGGCCGCGTCCCTCGACGGCGAGGTTGTGCCCGGCCGCCGCGTCGAAGCCGGCGGGCAGCGGCGCGCTCGCGGTGCGGGCGCCGTCCCGGGCGACCAGCCGGCCGGCGGCGGCGTCCACCCGCACCGAGACGCGGTCGCCGAGGAGGAGCCCGGCCGCGCCGGTGGCAGCCGGCCGCAGGTCGGCCTCCGCCCGCACGTCCCCGCCGACGGTCGTACGACTGGTCAGCGCGCCGCTGCCGGTGAGCCGACCGTCGGTGACCCGCCAGTCCCCGGCGGTGCCGCGCCAGCCGGCGAGGCCGGCGTCGAAGCGCTCGTCCACCCGGCCGGTGGTGACCGGCTCGGGTCGGGCGCCCTCCGACGGGCCGGCGCCGGCGTTCACGGTCGGCCAGCCGTCGATCCAGTCGAGGCGGTCCAGCAGCATCGGCCGCTCGTTGATGCCGAACGGCTCGTCCAGGTACGGGTCGGCCCGGTCGATGGCGTGGTAGACGATCCAGTCCTGCCCGGACAGGTCGGTCAGGAAGCCGTTGTGGCCGGCGCCGATCCAGCGGTTGCCGTTCTGGGCGAGCACGGGGGTGCCGCCGGCCCGGGAGGCGGTCAGCGGGATGCCGTCGCGGTCCACGAAGGGCCCGCGCGGGTCGCGGGAGCGGCCGACGTGCACGGAGTAGCCGGTGGCCGGGCCGGCACAGCAGTTGGCGGTGGAGGCGAACAGGTAGTACCAGCCGTCGCGGCGCAGCACGTAGCTGCCCTCGAACTTGTTGTCGATGGCGACCGGCGTCGGCGCGCCGACGGCGCGCAGCCCGTCGGGGGAGAGTTCGGTGACGGAGATGCCGCCGTAGTAGCTGCCGTAGTAGAGGTAGTGCCGGCCGTCGACGTCGGTGAACTGGCTCGGGTCGATGGTCCACAGCCAGCCGCCGCCACCGCCGGGGCGGGGCGCGACCACGGGCTCGTCGGCGAAGGTCCACGGGCCGGTCGGGGTGGGCGCGGTGGCCGCGCCGACGGCGAAGTCGCCGCCGTCGGGGGAGACGGTGGTGTCGGTGACGGTCACGTACATGACCCAGCGGTCGCCGACCCGGCGGACGTCGGGGGCCCAGAATGCGGCGCCGGGCGCCGCGTACGCCGGGCGCTGGTCGGCGCCGAAGGCGTCCCCGACGTACGTCCAGTCGACCAGGTCGGCGGAGCGGGCGGTGGGTACCCGGTGGAAGGTCCCCTCGCCCTCGCGCAACGGGTCGGTGGTGCCGTACGCGTACCAGAAACCGTCCTCACCACGGACGACCACCGGGTCGGCGAAGGTGTCGGCGAACCCGGCCGAGACCGGGTTGCGGTAATGGGGGTCGGGTGCGGCGGCGGCCGGCGCGGACGCCGTTCCGGCCAGGGCCAGACCGATGACGGCGGCGAGCGCGCCGGCGCGGCGGAGATGTCCCATCAGACCTGCCTCGGGTGGGGAGAAGTCGACCTGGATCACTGGGTCCGTTTCTACAACGTTGGATACAACGTTGTAAAGGCGCGGGCGACGCTTCGGTGGGCACCGGAGCGTGCCCGTGCCAGCATGGGTCCGTGACCACCACCGCCACGGACGGCCCGACCCTGGCCCGGCTCGCCGCCCTGCTCGCCGACGACACCCGGGCCCGCATCTGCCTGGCCCTGCTCGACGGCCGGGCGTGGGCGGCCGGCGAACTGGCCCGGCTCGCCGGGGTGGCGCCCTCCACCGTCAGCGACCACCTCACCCGCCTGGTCCGGGGCGGGCTGCTGGTCGAACAGCGGCAGGGGCGGCACCGCTACGTCCGGCTCGCCGGTCCCTCGGTGGCCCAGCTGATCGAGGACCTGGCCGGCCACGCGCCGGCGCGCCCCCAGCCCGTCCGCTCGCTGCGCGCCGCCCGCGCCGACGCCGCCCTGGCGTACGCCCGCACCTGCTACGACCACCTGGCCGGCCGCCTCGGCGTGCTGCTGCGGGACACGATGCTCGACCGCGGGCTGCTCGACGACGCCGACGGCCTGGCGCTGACCCCGGCCGGGCTGGGCTGGCTGGACGAGTTGGGGGTGCCCGTCGCGCCGCTGCGGGTCGCCCGCCGCCCCCTGATGCGCGACTGCCTCGACTGGACCGAACGCCGCCCGCACCTGGCCGGTGCGCTGGGCGCCGCGCTGTGTGACCGCTTCTTCGAGGTGGGCTGGCTGACCCGGGGCGGTGGCCGGGCCGTCCGGCTGACCCCGGCCGGCGGTCCCGCGCTGGCCGCCGCGCTCGGCCTCGCCCCGGCCGACCTGGCGCCCGCCGCCGCACCGGAGACCGGCGGCGGCCGAGCCTGACCGGCTCGCGTCCGTCCGACCCGGTCCGTGCCGCACGCCGGGGCCGACGGTCGGCGGAAAAGAAGGAATCCGGCGGCGCCGGTGCCGGACGGCCGCCCCGGTGACGTACCAACCGCACGCGCTGTCGCGCGTCCCGACGAGTGCCGAGGTGGAAATCCGATGAACGAGCGCTGCGCCGCCTTCCACGCCCTGCACCACGCCGCCCGGCCGCTGCTGCTGCCCAACGCCTGGGACCACGCCAGCGCCGCCGCGTTCGCCGCGCGCGGATACCCGGCGGTCGGCACCACGAGCCTCGGGTTGGCCGCCGCCGCCGGGCTGCCGGACGCGGCGGCGGCCACCCGGGCGGAGAACCTCCGGCTGGCCCGGGCACTGCGCGGCCTCCCGGTGCTGCTGAGCGTCGACGTGGAGGCGGGCTGCGCCGACGAACCGGCGGCCGTGGCCGACCTGGCGGCCGAGCTGGCCGCCCTCGGGGTGGTCGGGATCAACATCGAGGACGGCCGGGCCGACGGCACTCTCGACCCGCCGGCACTGACCGCGGCCAAGGTGGCCGCCGTCAAGGCCGCGGCGCCGGCCCTGTTCGTCAACGCCCGCACCGACACGTGGTGGCTGGGGACGCCCGACCCGCTGCCGGCGGCCCTGGCCCGGGCCAGGGCGTACGCGGATGCCGGTGCCGACGGGATCTTCGTGCCCGCGGCACCGGACACCGACACCATCGGCGCCCTCGTCGAGGGGATCGACCTGCCGCTGAACGTGCTGTACCGCCCGGGCGGGCCCACCCTCGACGAGCTGCGGGCGCTCGGCGTGGCCCGGGTGAGCACGGGCTCGCTGCTGTTCCGGGCCGCGCTCGGCGCCGCCCTGGACGCCCTGGACGCCGTCCGGTCCGGCGTTGCGCCGCACCGGGAACCGCCCTCGTACGCCGAGGTGCAGCGGTTGAGCGCCGCGTCCCGGCCGTAGCCGTTCGTGCCCGCCCACGCCCCGGAGCCGCCCCTGAGGAGGAGATAAGAGGATTGTTCGTACTTATCCCGTCGTGCCTGGTTACGGTATGCGCAGGGCGATGCACACAGTGATGTCGTGACGGGAGAGAGGACCCGACCATGCGAGTGCCCAGCCGAAGTCCGGGGCAGCAGCCCGGGCCCTCCGTCACACCCGCAGCCCGCGCCCGCCGGCGGGTGCCCGGCACGCCGCCCCGCCCCGCCGCGCCGGACCTCGACGCCTACCGGGCGGCCGTCGCCGACCTGCTGGTCGAGGTGGGCGCCCTGGCCGGGGCGTCCTGCACGGCGGCGCGGCAGGTGCTGATCGACGACCGGCTGCGCGAACCCGCGATCGCCGCGGTGCTCGACGCCACCCCCCAGGGGATCGTCGGCGCCCGCGAGACGCTGCTGCTGGAGATGGCCCGCTACCAGCCCAACCCGCGCAGCTCCGCCGCCGACCTCACCGCACTGGTCCGCATATACCTGCTCTCCCGCGTCGACGTGATGTGGTGGCGCGACGCGCCGACCTTCCTCACCGACGTCCAGGTCGACGCCAGCCCCGACCTGGTCGACCTGGAGTGGCTGCGCCGCCGCGACCTGCTTCGGTTCTGCTACACCGAGCAGCCGAAGACGCTGTTCGGACGCGGGATGCGGGCGGCCCGGCGCCGGCTGCGGCCCGACGCCACACCGCGCACCGCCGGGCTGCGCTTCCGGCGGGCCCGCCGGGAGGTCGTGGCGCTGCTCAACGACATCGGCCGGGAGTTCGCCGCCAACACCCCGCCCGCCACCCCGCCGCTGTGGGTGAACAGCCTGGTCCGCAGCGCCGAGCACCAGCACCGGCTGCGTCGCCTCGGGTACGCCGCCATGGTCCCCAGCGGCCACTGTATGGGCTGGGCGGTCGACGTCGAGCTGGCGTGGTTCGGCCGCTTCGGCGTCCGGGACACCCTCGCCGAACTGCTGCTGGCCCGACAGCGAGCCGGCGAGGTCAACGTGGTCGACGAGGGGCAGGCGTGGCACCTGTGCCTCGCGCCCGCCAGCGGCCGGCGGCTGCGCCGGGCGTACGAAGCCGAGATGGGGGTCTGAGTCGATGTGCGGTATCGCGTTGAGCCTCGGCTCCGAGGCCGACCCGGCGATCTTCCGGCGGATGCTCGCCGTCCTGGCCCCCCGCGGCGAGGTTACCGAGGCCCGCTACGAGAACGGCCTGCTCGCCGGCACCCGACGGTTGAAGGTGGTGGACCGGGAGCGCGCCGTGCAGCCGTGGACCTCCGTCGACGAGCGGTGGCTGCTCTGCTACAACGGCGAGGTCTTCAACCACCACGAGCTGCGCGCGGAGCTGGTCCGGCTCGGGCACCGCTTCCGCAGCGCCAGCGACACGGAGGTCGTGCTCGCGGCGTTCCTGCAGTGGGGCGAGGGCATGGTCACCCGGTTGCGCGGCGAGTACGCCTTCGCCGTCGTGGAACGGGCCACGGGCCGCGCCTGGCTGGTCCGGGACCCGCTCGGCGTGAAGCCCCTGTACTGGGCCCGGACGCCCGGCTGCCTGCACGTCGCCAGCGAGGTGAAGGCGCTGGTCGGGCACGGCGTCCCGATCGGCGAGGTGCCGCCCGGACACCACGGCTGGGCCGAGCCTGACGGGCGGGTCCGGCTGCACGCGTACGTCGACCTGCTCACCCTCGGCGACGGACTGTCGGTGGTGGACGACCCGGACGAGGCCGCCCTGCTCGTCCGTGCCGCCCTCACCGACAGCATCCGGACGCGGGTGGACACCGACCTCACCGTCGGGGTGGTGCTCTCCGGCGGGCTGGACAGCTCGCTGGCCCTGCTGCACGTGCGCGACATGCACCCCGACTGCGTCGCCGTCACCGTCGGGGTGCCGGACAGCCCCGACGTGGCGTACGCGCGGCGGTTGGCGCGGGAGCTGGGGGTGCCGCACGAGGTGGTCGAGCTGCGCCCGCGCGACATCCGGCTGGCCGACATCCGGGAGGCCATCCGGATCTCCGAGCTGACCGAGTACGGCGACATCATCAACGCGGTGGTCTCCGTGCCGCTCTTCCGCCGGCTGCGCGAGCTGGGCGTGAAGGTGGTGCTGACCGGGGACGGCTCGGACGAGCTGTTCGGCGGCTACCCGATGTACCACGAGGTCGGCCCCGAGGCGTCCCGCCGGCTCTTCCTGCACAAGATCCGCAACCTCTGCCGTACGGAGTTGCAGCGCGTCGACCGGACCAGCATGGGGCACGGGGTGGAGGCCCGCGTGCCGTTCCTCGACCTGAGCGTGGTGGAGCTGGCGATGCGGCTGCCGATCGGGCTGAAGATGCGCGAGGGGCAGGAGAAGTGGATCGTCCGGCGGGCCTTCGCCGACGTGCTGCCCGACTACGTCCGGCGTCGGCCGAAGAACCCGATGTCGTACTCGTCCGGCCTGCACGAGCGGGCCCGGCTGTACAAGCCGCTCTTCGCCCGACTGCACCGGTCGTTCGGCTACCACCTGCTGGAACCGGTCCGCCGCGACTTCGACAGCGTGCTCACCCGCTGCGGCAACGACCTCGACCGGGCGCTCGCGGCCGGCCGGGCCCAGCCCGACTACACGGTGCTGGAGCACGCCCGGGACCTGGTGGGCGCGGCGAAGTGGAACGCCGCGCCGATGGTGCGCCGCCTGGTCGGCCCGCGCCGCACCCGGGGCGACGAGGCCCCGCTGCCGGGGTGAGGCGACGCCTCGGGTTGACTCTGGCACCGTGCCAGCGTCGACCGTATGGGCCATGCTCACCGTCGGAGATCGGGCCGGTGCCGGTCGGCGTGCCCCCTATGAGCGTGGAAGATCGGGCCGGGGGTAACACCGGAGCCATGACGGAACTGGACGTGGTGGTGGTCGGGCAGGTGGCGCGGGACCTCGTGCTGCTGCTCGACGAGGTGCCGGAGGCCGGCGGCAGCGCTCTCGTGCGGCGCCGACGCGAGCTGCTCGGCGGCAAGGGGGCCAACCAGGCCGTCGGGCTCGCCCAGCTCGGCGCGTCGGTCGGGCTGCTCGGCGTGGTCGGCGACGACGAGGTGGGGGAGCGGCTGCTGGCGCAGGCGCGGGCCGACGGGATCGACGTCGAGCGGGTGCAGCGCCGGCCGGGCACCCCGACCGGTCTCATCGTCGACGTGGTCGACGCGGAGGCCCGCTGGCGCTACCTGGAGGACCTGCCCGAGGCCACCCTGCTCGGCCCGGACGACGTGGCGGGGGCCGCCGACGCGCTGCGCGCCGCGCGGGCCGTCCTGGTGCAGCTGCAACAGCCGGCGCGCCGCCCTGGTCGCGGCCCGGACCGCCCGGGAGGCCGGCCGGCTGGCCGTGCTCGACGGCGCCCCGACCGACCCGGCCGACGCCGACGAGTTGCTCGCCCTCGCCGACGTGCTGCGGGCCGACGCGCAGGAGGTCGAGCTGATCACCGGCGACGCGCCGCGGGACGCCGAGGGTGGGCTCGCCGCCGGGCGCGAGCTGCTGCGGCGCGGCCCGTCCCTGCTGGCGATCGAGGTGGCCGGGGAGGGCAACGCGTTCGTCTGGCCGGACGGCGAGCTGTTCCTGCCGTTGAGCCGGACACCCACGGTGGACAGCACCGGCGCCGGGGACGCGTTCGTCGCCGCGTTGACCGTCGGCCTGCTGCGCGGCGAGCCCCGCGACCGGGTCGCCCGCTGTGCCGTGGCGGCCGCCGGCGCCACCGTCGGCCACCCGGGCGGCCGCCCGGCGCTGACCGACGAGGCGATCCGGGAGCAGCTCGGCCGGATCCCCGCCGGCTGACCGTCCGGGTCGCCGGTCCCGCGCCGGGGCGACCGATCGGGCGGTGGACAACCCTCGATTCCTGCCCTAGCGTCCAGTGGATATGCGGAGGACTCTCCTGGGCGCCGGTGTCGCCCTGCTGCTCGCCGTGACCGCCTGTTCCAGTGTGGAGTCCGGTCCGCCGGCGCCGCCGGGAGCAGCGACGCCCGCCGGCACGCCCAGCGCCTCCCGGCAGGAGCCGGGCGAGGTCGAGAAGACCCTGGCCAGCCTGCGCAAGGTCAACGACCTTCCGATGTACGAGATGACCTACGTCGGGGCGTACGACGCCACGGTCGGCACCGACGCGCGCCCGGCGAAGGCGTTCGGCTGCTCCCTCTTCGCCGCCACCGGCGACCCGTCCCGGCCGTTGTTCGCCCGTAACTTCGACTGGGACGCCAACCCGGCGCTGGTGCTGCGCACCGACCCTCCCGACGGGTACGCCTCGATCTCGGTGGTGGACATGTCCTACCTCGGGGTGGGCCCCGACCCGACCGGCGACCGGCGGCTGCTCAACGCGCCGCTGCTGCCGTTCGACGGGATGAACGAGCGGGGGTTGGCAATCGGGCTGGCCGCCGACGACGGCGCGAAGGCCGTCGCCGTCCCGGGCAAGGCCACCGTCGGGTCGGTCCGCATCCAGCGCCTGGTGCTCGACCAGGCGGCCACGGTGGACGAGGCGGTGGCCGTGTTCGAGCGGTACAACCTCGACTTCACCGACGGGCCGCCCCTGCACTACCTGCTCGCCGACGCGACCGGGGCGTCGGCCGTGGTCGAGTTCGTCGACGGGAAGATGTCGGTCGAGAAGGGGCGGGGCGACTGGCGGGCGCTGACCAACGTGCCGGTCGTCGGGGTGGACGAGCAGCGTCGCCGGGCCGACCACCGCTACGGCGTGATCGCCGCGGCCCTCGACCGGACGGGCGGCACGGCGGACGCCCCGGCGGCGTTCGAGATCCTCAACGACGTACGCCAGTCGCACACCCGCTGGTCGGTGACGTACGGCCTGCGCAGCGGCGAGGTCCGGCTGACCACCGCGACCGGCGGCGGCGAGCGGCGTTACCAGCTCCCGGTGAGCTGAGCGTCCGCACGTCCCCGGCGAGGGAACTGGCCGCACCCGGAACGCGGGCGGGCCCGGCCCCCGAGGTGGGGGCCGGGCCCGTCGGCGCGCTGTGCGACTACCAGCCGAGGTAGCTGGGCTGGGTCTGCACGTTCAGCTCGCGGTACCGGACGAGGTTCGCCGTCCAGGTCCGCCAGTCGGTCAGCTTCAGGACGTCGAAACCCTTCTGCATGTCGTTGGAGTAGATGTAGCCGTTGTAGTAGTACGCGGACCAGGAGCCACCGCCGGTCAGCCGCTCGGCCGACAGCGGGCCCCGCTCCCAGAAGGCGATCTCCTGGGGGTTGGCCGAGTCGGTGAAGTCGAAGACCGAGATGCCGCCCTGGTACCACGCCTGGACCATGATGTCGCGCCCGAGTACCGGGATCAGCGAGCCGTTGTGCGCCACGCAGTTCTCGGTGTCGGCGTTGGGCCGGGGGATCTTGTAGTAGCTGCGGAAGACCATCGTCCGGGCGTCGCCGCTACCGGTGATGTCGTAGATGGCGTCGGCGCCCCGGTTGGGACCGATCGCCTCGTTGCAGGTGGCCGCGCCGCCGCCGCCCAGCTCGTCGGTGAAGATCACCTTGGTGCCGGAGTTGTTGAACGTGGCCGAGTGCCAGAACGCGAAGTTGACCGTGTCGCGGACCTGGTTGATGACCCGCGGGGCCTCCCGGTTCGAGATGTCCATCAGGATGCCGTCACCCATGCAGGCGCCGGCGGCCAGGTTCTTCTCCGGGTACGCGGTGATGTCGTGGCAGCCGGTGGTCGCCGACCCGCCCGGGCGGCCCTCGTAGCCGCCGTCCGGGAAGAGGTTCGGCGTGGCCACGACCGCCGCGTCGGTGGGCTTCTTCAGCGGCACCTTGACGATGGAGATGGAGTCGTGCGGCGGCTGGCAGTCCGGGAACTCCGCCCGGGGGCTGTACGACGAGACGTACAGGTAGACCGTCTTGCGGTCCGTGCCCGGCACGAGGGTGTGCGTGTGCGAGCCGCAGGCCGTCTCCACCGCCTTGATGTAGCGCGGGTTGGCCTTGTCGCTGATGTCGAAGACCTTGATGCCCTCCCAGGACTCCTTGACCGTCGCCGACGATCCGGTGCTGTTGCAGGAGTCGTCGCTGCGGGCCGCGTCGGTGGAGAGGAAGAGCAGGTCGCCGTGGACGGAGATGTCGTTCTGCGACCCGGGGCAGTAGACCTGCGACACGACCGTCGGCGCGGTCGGCCGGGAGATGTCGTAGACGACGAACCCGTTGTAGTTGCCGGCGAAGGCGTAGCGGCCCTGGAAGGCGAGGTCGCTGTTCGTGGCGTCCAGCGGGGCCTGCTTCGGCAGGTTGGCGACCTGCCGGAGGTTGGGGCTGCTGACGATCTCGTCGACGCCGGGGATGGTGTAGGTGGTGTCCACCGTGCCGGAGGGCGCCGAGGGTGCCGCGACCCCGGCATTCCCCGGTGGGGCGGTGGCGACGCTGGCGAGGAGGAGGCCGGCCGCGGCCAGGCTCACGGTGGTGAGCCGCCGGGCCCGCGGGGTGCGAAGTGTGATCATCGGCGAGGCCCTTCGCAAGGGGGTGACGATTGTCGACACCTTACCGTCCGATGAGATGCGTCGATGTGATCTGGGTCACATGTTGGGGTCTCCGTCAATGGATACGATCGCTGTGACCTCTACCGGGGGAGTGGCCCATGACCAACCGACGCGCACGGATCCTGGCCGTCGTCACATCCGTGTTCGTGGTGTCGGTGGTGGCCGTCGTCCTGTCCCGGTCCGGCGAGGACTCGACCGCGCCCCCCGCGCAGCCGGTTGCCGCCTCCGCCTCGGCCTCGGCGCCCGTCGATCCGGCCCGGCCCGCCGTGATCGTGCCGGGCCGCCCGGGGGAGGCCGCCGCGGTCCGCCCCGCCGAGGAACTGCGCGACGCCGCCCCCACGTCCCGGCACAACTCCATGGACGTCTGGTTCGTCCGGATGATGATCCCGCACCACGCCCAGGCCCTGGAGATGGCCGCGCTGGCCCCGGACCGCGCCGGCGACCCGGACCTGCGCGCCCTCGCCGAGCGGATCCGGGCCAGCCAGGGCCCGGAGATCGGCATGATGCGGGGCTGGCTGCAGACCCGCGGGCTCTCCCCGGACGTGCCGGGGCACGACCACGGGACCATGCGGGGCATGCAGTCGCCCGAGGCGATGCGCCAGCTCGCGGCCGCCCGGGGCGCTGAGTTCGACCGGCTCTTCGTCCGGATGATGACCGAGCACCACCGGGGCGCGGTGCAGATGGCCACCGACCTTCTCAAGGTCGGCGCCGACCTCACCCTGTCGGAGTTCGCCAACTCCGTCGCCACCGAGCAGGCCGTCGAGATCGACCGGATGCGCGACGTGCTGGCCCCCTGACCCGGCTGGGTGGTCCCGCCGGGCGCGCGGTGACCCGCGGGCGGCGGCGGCACGTACGCTGGGTGACCGTGAACCGCACGATCTTCGGCCGCCCGCTGCGCAGCGTCGCCTTCGACGTCTTCGTCGTCGGCATGGTGGTGCTCTTCGGCCTCGCCGGCCTGGTGAACCAGCCCGGCGGGTGGAAGGCCGCCCTCGTCGGCGCCGCGATGGCGGTGGCGCTGCTGTTCCGCCGGTCCCACCCGTCGGCGGTCGCCGCCGTCGTGGCGGTGCTCGCGCTGGTCCAGGTGTTCGCCGGCTGGGGCCCACTGGCCTTCGACGTCGCGGTGCTGGTCGCCCTCTACAGCGTCGTGAAGTACGCCGACCGGCTCCGCGACGGCGTCCTCGCCGGGATCACCGCCGCCGTCGGGGTGATCCTCGCCGCCCTCCAGACCGAGAGCACCGTCGCCTGGTGGGCGACCGCGATCTATATTGGGCTGGTCACCGGGGCGGTCTGGCTGGTCGCGCTCAACGTGCGGACCCGCCGGCTCTACGTGCTCAGCCTGGAGGAGCGGGCCGCCACCCTGGAGCGGGAACGCGAGGCGGAGGCGCGCGCCGCCGTCGCCGGTGAGCGCACCCGCATCGCCCGCGAGCTGCACGACGTGGTGGCGCACAGCATGGCGGTCATGATCGTGCAGGCCGACGGGGCGCGGTTCATGCTCGACCGCGACCCGGAGACCGCCAGGAACGCGGTGAAGGTGGTCGCCGACACCGGCCGCCAGGCGCTGGAGGAGATGCGCCGGCTGGTCGGCGTACTGCGGGAGCCGAGCCCGCCCGACGCGGCGGCCGGCCCCGGCCCGACGGACGAGCCCGACGGCGCGGGGGTGGCCGCCGACCCGGAGCACCGCCGGCTGGCGCTGACCGAGCTGCCCGCCCTGCTCGACCGGTTCCGCGCCGCCGGCCTGCGGGTACGCCACACGGTCACCGGGCAGCCCGTGCCGCTGCCGGCCGGGCTGGAGCTGACCCTCTACCGGGTCGTGCAGGAGGGGCTGACCAACGCGCTCAAGCACGCCGGGGTCGGCGCCGCCGTCGAGGTCACCCTCGACCATGCCCGCGACGCCGTGGTGGTCCGGGTGCTCGACGACGGGCGCGGCCGCCCGCCGGTCAGCCCGGCCCCGTCCGGCGGGCACGGCCTGGTGGGCATGCGCGAGCGGGTGAGCGTGTACGACGGCAGCCTCACCGCCGGCCCGCGACTGGCCGGGGGCTGGCAGGTCGAGGCGCGGCTGCCGCTACCGTCGACGCCCGGGACGACGGAGGTGATGGCGGCATGACGGTCCGCGTGGTGATCGTGGACGACCAGGCGCTGGTCCGCGCCGGCTTCCGGATGGTGCTGGACTCCCAGCCCGACCTGGAGGTCGTCGGCGAGGCGATCGACGGCGCCGACGCGCTGCGGGTGCTGGCCCGGGTCGAGGCCGACGTGGTGGTGATGGACGTCCGGATGCCGACCATGGACGGGGTGGAGGCGACGCGCCGGATCTGCCAGGACCGTCCCGCCGGGTCGCCCCGCGTCCTCGTGCTCACCACCTTCGACACCGAGGAGGACGCCTTCGCCGCGCTCCAGGCCGGCGCCAGCGGCTTCCTGCTCAAGAACGTCCCGCCGGAGGAGCTGCTCGCCGCCATCCGGGTGGTCGCCCAGGGCGACTCCGTGGTCGCCCCGTCCATCACCCGCCGGCTGCTCGACCGCTTCGCCGGCCGGCTCGGCCCGGGCCCCGCCGAGGACCCGCGCCTCGCCCAGCTCACCGAACGGGAACGGGAGATCCTCCTGCTGGTGGCGCAGGGGCTCTCCAACGCCGAGATCGCCGCCCGGGTGCACGTCGCCGAGGCGACCGTGAAGACGCACGTCGGGCGGATCCTGGCCAAGCTCCAGCTCCGCGACCGGGTGCAGGCGGTGGTGCTGGCGTACGAGAGCGGCCTGGTCACCCCGGGCGGCTGAGCCGGCGTACGACTCAGGTCGTACGGGTCCGCCCCGTCAGGGCCGCCTGTGGTCGCAGCGGGGTCGAGCGCGTGGGTGGACGCCCGCGGGCCGCCGCCCCCATAGCGTCGGAGACGTCCCAGTCACGATCTCCACGGGGAGCTCCACGTGTCCGTCGCACCTCCCGCGCACGCCACCGCCGGCGTCGCGGTCTCCGCCCGCGGCCTGTCCAAGCGGTACGGCGCCGGCCAGGCCGCCGTCGTCGCCCTCGACGGCGTCGACGTCGACTTCGCCGCCGGCCGGTTCACCGCCATCATGGGCCCGTCCGGCTCCGGCAAGTCCACCCTGATGCACTGCCTCGCCGGCCTGGACCGTCCCACCGCGGGCAGCGTACGCATCGGCGACGCCGACCTCTCCCGGCTCGACGACAAGCGGCTCACCCTGCTGCGCCGCGACCGGGTCGGCTTCGTGTTCCAGAAGTTCAACCTGCTGCCGGCGCTGACCGCCGAGGAGAACATCGTGCTGCCGCTGGCGATCGCCGGCCGCCGGCCGGAGCGGGCCTGGCTGCGTCAGGTCGTCGCCGCGGTGGGGCTGGCCGACCGGCTCGGCCACCGGCCGGCCGAGCTCTCCGGCGGGCAGCAGCAGCGGGTGGCGGTCGCCCGCGCGCTGATCACCAAGCCGTGGGTGATCTTCGCCGACGAGCCGACCGGCAACCTGGACTCGCGCTCCGGCGCGGAGGTGCTGCGCCTGCTCCGCGAGGCCGTCGACACCCTCGGCCAGACCGTGATCATGGTCACCCACGACCCGACGGCCGCCGCGCACGCCGACCGGGTGGTCTTCCTGGCCGACGGCCGGCCGGTGCGGGACCTCACCGCGCCGACCGCCGAGCGGGTGCTCGACACCCTTGCCGGCCTCGACTCGGCGCGCGTGCCGGCCGCCGGCCGCGAGGCGGTGGCCCGGTGATCCGGCTGACCCTGCGCCAGCTCCGCGCCGAGGCGCTGCGCCTGCTGCTCTCCTCGCTGGCCATCGTGCTCGGCGTCGCCTTCATCGCCGGCACGCTGATCTTCGTCGACGGGATGCGTGCGGGAGCGTACGACCGGGCCGGGACGTTCGACCGGCACACCGACCTGGCCGTGTACTCCGCCACCAAGGACCCGCTGCCGACCGCGCTGGTCGACCGGGTGCGCGCGCTCGACGGGGTCGCCGCCGCCGAGGGGGAACTGCTCGGCTCCGGCGGGATCGTCGGCGCCGACGACCGCCCCGTGCTCGGCTACGCCGTCCTCGCGGCGGTCCCCGTCGACCCGGCGCTGCGCTCGTACGACGTGGTGGCCGGGCGGCTGCCCGACCGCCCCGGCGAGGTGGTGCTGGACGCGCCCACCGTGGCCGAGGAGGGCTTCACCCTCGGCGGGCCGGTACGGGTCGGCGGCAGCGGGGGAGCGGCCCGCCCGTACACCCTGGTCGGCACGGTCGACGTGGCCGGCACGCCTCGCGACGTCGGCGGCCCGTTCATCGGCCTGGTCGGTGCGGACGCCATGGCCGTGACCGGGCAGCGGGGCTACGACCGGATCATGGTGGCCGCCGACCCGGGCGTGACCGACGCGGCGCTGGCCGACCGGGCCGCCGAGGCGGCCGGAGCCGGCGCGACCGTCAAGACGCGCCAGCGCATCCTTGACGACGCGGTCGAGGACGCGGTCCGCGACCTGCAGCAGTTCAACATGGTGCTGCTGACCTTCGCCGGGGTCGCGGTGGTGGTCGCCGGGTTCGTCATCGCCAACACCTTCGCCATCGTGCTCGCCCAGCGGACCCGGCGCACGGCGTTGCTGCGGCTCGTCGGCGCGACCCGGGGGCAGCTGTTCCGGGCGGCGCTGCTGGAGTCCGCCGTGATCGGCGCCGCCGCCTCCGCGGCCGGCGTGCTGCTGGGCGTCGCCCTGGCCGGCGGCATGAACCAGCTCATGACGCGGCTGGACGCGCCGGTCTCCGGCGGGCTCACCCTCACCGCCCCGACCGTGCTGCTCAGCCTGCTGCTGGGCACCGCGATCACGGTCGGCGCCGCCCTGCTGCCCGCGTGGCGGGGCACCCGCGTGCCGCCGGTTGCCGCGCTCACCGACGCGGCGGTCCAGCCCGCCCGCGGCGCCGGCCGGCTCCGGCTCGCCGTCGGTGCGCTGGTCTTCGTCGCCGGCATCGCGGCGCTGGTGTTGGCCGCGTCCGCCGTCCAGGTGGTGCTGGTGGCGCTCGGCGGGGTGCTGACCTTCTTCGGCATCGTGCTGTTCGGGCCGGTGCTCGTCCCGGCACTGGTGCGGGTGCTGGGCTGGCCCGCCCGGAAGCTGTTCGGCGCCACCGCCGGCCTGGCCGTGGCCAACGCGGTACGCAACCCGCGCCGCATCGCGGCGACCGCGACCGCCCTGGTCATCGGCATCGGGCTGGTGTCGGCGTTCGTGGTGGGTGCGCGCAGCACCAAGGACGGCATCGAGCGCAGCGTGGACGCCGAGATCGGGGTCGACTGGCTGGTCACCGCGATCGGCGGCGACCTGCCCGCGCCGCTCGTCGGCGAGCTGCGCGCCCGGCCCGAGCTGGCGGTGGTGCACGAGCAGCGCAGCGCCGTCACCGCCGACGTCGAGGTCCGGGCCGCCCATCCCGCCCTGGTCGGCCGGACGCTGACCGGGGTCGTGGCGGGCGACGTCGACGGGCTCGCGCCCGGGTCGGTGCTGGTGCACCGGGAGTTGGCGGAGGCGCGGGGCTGGACGACCGACTCCACCGTCACCGTGCGGGGCCGGTCGTTCCGGGTGGCCGCGGTCGTCACCGACGACGGGCCGGTCCTGGCCGGCAGCTCCGTCCCGGCCGGTCACGTGATCGACGTGGTCGACGCCGACTTCACCGCGCTCTTCCCCGCCGAGCGGGGTTACCTGGCCGAGATCGACCCCGCCGACGGCGTCACCGCCGACCAGGCCCGGGCCGCCATCGAGGCGGTGGTCGCCCGCTACCCGACGGCCAACCTGATGGACCAGGGGGCGTACAAGAAGATGCTCACCAGCACGGTCGACATGCTGCTCGCGTTCGTCACCGCGCTGCTCGGCCTGGCCGTGGTGATCGCGCTGGTCGGGGTGGCGAACACGCTGAGCCTGTCGGTCGTGGAGCGGACCCGGGAGAACGCCGTGCTGAGGGCGGTGGGCCTGACCCGGGGCCGGATGCGGGCCGTGCTGGCCGTCGAGGCGGTGCTGATGGCGCTGGTCGGCGCGCTGCTCGGGGTCGGCCTCGGCACCGGCGTCAGCGCCGCCGCGATGGCCCTGCTGGCCCGGATCAGCGGGGACTTCGCCTTGGTGCTGCCACTGGGCCAGCTCGGGCTGATCCTCGGGGTCGCCGTCGTGGCCGCCCTGGCGGCCTCGGTGCTGCCGGCCCGCCGGGCGCTGGCCCGGCCGGTGGTCGAGGCGCTCGGCGAGCAGTGACATCCGCCGGCCGGTCCCGTCGCCCGCCCGGGTGGCGGGACCGGCCAGCGGTGCCGGGTCTAGAGGTGCTCCACCACCGGCCCGGAGCACCGGTTGCGGGAGTCGAAGACGTACCGGGCGTGCCGGACGACCAGGTCGTAGTCGAAGACGTCGTGGTCGGTGACCACCACCACCGCGTCCGCCGCCCGGATCTCCCGCTCGGTCAGCTCCACCACGAGGACCCCGCCGGGGATGTGGTGCGGCTCGGCGTACGGCTCCACCGCCCGCACGTCCGCGCCGAGCGCCTGCAGGCGGCGGGCCACGTCGACCGCGGGGGAGTCGCGCATGTCGCCGGTGTTCCTCTTGTACGCCAGCCCGAGCAGCAGCAGCCGGGCCCCGCTGATCGTGCGGCCGGTCCGGTTCAGCCCGCCCATGATCCGCTGCGCCACGTGCTCGGGCATCTCGTGGTTGACGTCGTTGGCCAGCTCGATGAACCGGAACTGCCGCCCGAGGCGCCGCTTGACCTGCCAGGACAGGTAGCACGGGTCGATCGGCAGGCAGTGCCCGCCGACGCCGGGGCCGGGCCGGAACGGCATGAATCCGAACGGCTTCGTCTCGGCCGCCTCGATCGCCTGCCAGACGTCGATGTCCAGGTGGTGGGAGAGCATGGTCAGCTCGTTGATCAGGGCGATGTTGACCTGGCGGAAGGTGTTCTCGATCAGCTTGGTCAGCTCGGCCACCTGGGTGGAGCCCACCGGCACGGTCCGCTCCACGATCCGCCGGTAGAACCCGTCCACCCGGGCGAGGGAGTCCGCGTCCACCCCGGAGACGACCTTCGGGGTGTTCTCCAGCCGCCACGTCTGGTTGCCCGGGTCGATCCGTTCTGGGCTGTAGCCGAGGTGGAAGTCGCCCGGACTGCGCAGCCCGCTGGCCGACTCCAGCAGCGGGCGCAGCAGTTCCTCCGTGGTGCCGGGGTAGGTGGTCGACTCGAGCACCACCGCGCAGCCCGGCCGGACGTACGGGCCGATGCCGATGCCGGCCTGTTCGACGAAGCTGAGGTCGGGCGTGCCGTCGCGCAGCGGCGTGGGCACCGTGATCACGCAGATGTCGAAGCCCTCGGCGTCGGCGTACTCGGTGCTCGGGTGGTACCGGCCGCTGGCCAGCGCCCGGCCCAGCCGGTCGGCGGGGATGTCCTCGACGAACGACTCGCCCGACGCGAGCCGCTTGACCCGGTCGGAGTCGACGTCCAGGCCGATCACGTCCAGGCCGGCCTCGACGGCCCGCATGGCCAGTGGCAGGCCGACGTACCCCTGGCCGATGACGACCAACTTCTCAACGCTCACCCGGACTCCCGAGGCAGACGGAAACAACCTGCTTGGAGCCTAGAGCGATATCTGTGCCCGTAAGTCCGTTTTGGGATTACCGGCGCTGCCGGGGTACGCGCAGTGTCGGCAGTGCGTCACCGTGAGCCCCGAACGGCGGGATCGCCCGCCGGGGGCGCGGCGGCACGGGTGCCGAGATCAGGCCGAACGGCCCGTCGCCGCGCCGCCGCCCCCGCCACCCGGGTTGTTCGTGTCGTCCGTCGGCGTGCTCTGCGTGCCGGTCGGCGCCGGGGGCGTGGGCCCCGTCGGCGGGTCGGAAGAAGAGCCGTCGCTGGGCGTCGGATCCGTGCTGCCCGTCGGCTCCGGGGATTCCGGGCCGGCCGTCTGGCTCGGCTGGGGCGACTCCGGCGGCACGGTGGCCGACGGCGACGGGCTGGAGGTGGACCCGGCGGGCCGGAACGGCCGACCCCGGTCCGGGTTCTGCTCCTGCTCGGTCGGCGCCTCCGCGCTCGGCACGGCGGCCGGCGCCGTCGTCTTCGGCACCTTCACCGCGGGCGCGTCGGCGTCGCTCGTCGCGCCGAGCGCCGCGCCGAGGCCCGCCAACGCCACCAGCACCGCCGCGGCCGCGCCCACCAGGGGGCCGCGGCGCTTCTTCCGCCCGGCCGCCGGCACGACCGGGACGTCGGTGCGGGTGCCCGGGTCGGCGCCGCGCAGCGCGGCGACGCCGGGGGCGGGCACCATGGCGGTCGCCGCCGACGGGTCGGAGACCGCGGCGCGGGCGGCCTGGGCCATCGCGGCCCCGCTGCTGAACCGGTCGGCCGGATCCTTGGCCAGGGCGCGGGAGACCAGCGCGCGAACGGCCTCCGGGATGTCGTGCGACAGCTCCGGCGGCTCGTCGTCGAGGTGCCGGACGGCGACCTGGAGCGGGTTGTCGCCGGTGAACGGCGGGCTGCCGCTCAGGCAGCAGTAGGCGACGGCGCCGAGGGCGTAGATGTCGGTGGCACCCGAGACCGGCCGGCCGGCGGCCTGCTCGGGCGCCATGTAGAGCGCGGTGCCGGGCACCGCGTTGGTGCTGGTGATGCTCGTGACGTTCGTCGACCGGGCCACGCCGAAGTCGACCAGCACCACGCTGCCGTTTTCCTGGACCAGCAGGTTGCTCGGCTTGACGTCGCGGTGCACGATCCCGCCGAGGTGCGCGGCGTGCAGAGCCTGCGCGACCTGGGCCACGATCGCCATCGTCTCGCCGACGTCGAGCCGGCCGGCGGCCTCGATCCGCTTGGACAGTGGCTGGCCGCTCACGAACTCCATGACCAGGTAGTCGGCCCGGCCGCCGTCGGGCAGGTCGTCCTCTCCACAGTCGAAGACCTGGACGATGCCGGGGTGCCGCAGGGCGGCCATGATCCGTGCCTCGGCGCGGAAGCGGGCGATGAAGTCGGGGTCGGAGACCAGGGCGGGCAGCAGGACCTTGACCGCGACCTGACGGCCGAGGACGAGGTCCTTGGCCCGCCAGACGTCGCCCATGCCGCCCGTGGCGACACGCTCGTCCAGGCGGTACCGACCGCTGAGTACGACCTCCGGTGACAACACAGCACCACCGTACCCAGAGCGGCGGAGAACGGCGCGCGGTGAGCGGACCGGCCCACCGGCGCGGGCCGCCCCACGGGGGGCTGTGTGCCGACGGTCGCCTCCGATATGGTGTGATCGCCCGGGGACGCCCCGTGACGAGATCCGCCCGTCGCCAACGTACGCTGGACGAACGCCCCTCCGCCGCGGGCCTGCGCGGGCGCAGCGTCCCGGGCGCGCGCCGCGTTACGGCGACCCACCACCCGATCAGGTAGATAATTCTCACTCTTTTGCCGACCGGGGCCGACTTGTCCGATCGGCCCGGTGCTCCTACCGTTAGTCCGACTCGGGCCCGCCCCACGGCGTCGCCGGCGCCACACCGCCGGCCGTGCCGCCGTGGCGAGAGTCCAGAACTACCGTCCGGGCCGCTGCGGTCCCGGGCGTGACCAGGTCAGCGGGGGGCTGAGGTGCGGGATCAGGTCCGGGTGCCGGACCGTGCTGGCGTCGCGCACGTCCGGGTCGGCGTGCGCCACCCCGGCGCGTCCGGGAAGCGGGGGCGGCGGTCCCGTGTCCGCTGAGCTGAACGACGCGGTCGCGGCGGCGCAGGCCGGCGACGAGGACGGCTTCCGCTTCCTCTACCGCAGCCTCCAGCCCGGTCTGCTGCGGTACCTGACCGCCCTGGTCGGCGCCGACGCCGAGGATGTCGCTTCGGAGACGTGGCTGCAGATCTCCCGCGACCTGCCCAGCTTCACGGGCGGCGAGTTCCGGGCCTGGACGGTGACCATCGCCCGCAACCGGGCCATGGACCACCTGCGGCGGCAACGCCGCCGTCCGTCGCTGCCGGTGCCGGTGCAGGCGCTCAGCGAGCTGGCCGGCGACGCCGACACCGCCGAACGGGCGGGCGAGACCATCGGCACCGAGGCGGCGCTGGCGTTGATCGCCACCCTGCCGCCCCGCGAGGCCGAGGCGGTCCTGCTCCGCGCCGTCATCGGGCTGGATGCCGAGACCGCCGGGCGGGTGCTCGGCCGCCGGCCCGGTGCCGTGCGCACCGCCGCCCACCGGGGTCTGCGCCGCCTCGCCGCCCTGATGGCACGCTACGACCTGTCCCAGCCGCCGGCCGGCCCCGAGGCAGCCACCCCGCCGCGTCCGCGCGCCGGTCGGCGGCAGGCGCCGCACGCCGAGCCGGCGGACGGTTGACGTGAGGGGAATCAGATGACCTTCCGCCGGAGCGAGCGGCCCGCTGACCGGGCCGAGTCCGACCGGCTGCTCGACGCCGCGCGCGCCGGCTCGCCCGCCGCCGACCCGGAGTCGCTCGCCCGGCTGCTCTCGGCCGCGGCGGCCCCCGCCCGCCCCGGCGAACTGGCCGGCGAGGAGGCTGCGTTGGCAGCCTTCCGGGCCGCCCGCGCCGCCGCGCCCGCCACCATCGCCGCGACGCGGCCACCGCGTGGACGCCGGTTCACCGCCGGTGCCGTGGCCTGGGCCGCCGGAATCGCGGTCACCGCGACGGCGGGCGCCGCCTTCGCGGCCGTCACCCTGGACCGTCCCGACGACCCGGCCCCGCCGCCGCGCCCGGCCACGCCGGCATCTGCCACCACGGGTACGGAGCAGGGCGGGTCGACCGGCGCCACCGGCAGTGGCGGCACCCCCTCCGACGCGCCCACCGACGGCTCGCGCGGCCCGTCCGCCGCCCCCACGTCCGGTGCGGCCACCCCCGGCGTTCCGGGCGGTGGCGGGCCACGACCGTCGGAGCAGCGCACCGACCAGATGTGGGGGCTCTGCCAGGCGTACCTGGCCAAGCCGCCGGCCCAGCGGGAGAAGGCGCTGGACAGCCCCGCGTACGCCGGCGTGGTGACCGCGGCGGGCGGCCGGGAGAACGTCGACGACTTCTGCCGGGAGTTGGCGCCCGAGGCCGAGCCGAAGAACGCCGATCCCACGACGGCGCCGTCCCCGGAGGCGACCCGCTGATTCCCCTGCTCGTTCCGGCCGACCCCGCGAAATCCGTCTGTTAGAAACAGAAGTGGTGGGCCGCCGACGCCCCGCCGATGACGGTGGGTGGCGCTACGGTGGCACGGTCCGGAAGTCGGCGCGGGGAAGGGAGCCCGTCCTGTGGTGACGTCGCCGGAGCTCGACCGGAGCATCGTCCTGCGGGAGCGCGCCGCAGCCGCCGGTCACCTCGCCCGGATCTGCTTCAAGACCGGCCCGCCGACCCACACCGGCATCGAACTCGAATGGACCGTGCACGACGCCGCCGACCCCGCCCGCCCCGTCGACGGCGAGCGGCTCCGGGCGGCGCTGGGGCGGCACAGCCCCCCGACCCTCGACCGTGCGAGCCCCGCCGCACCGCTCCGTCACGGTGGCACCGTGACCGTCGAGCCCGGCGGGCAGCTGGAGATCTCCACCGCGCCCCGCACCTCGCTCGCCACCCTCGTCCAGGCCACCGACGGCGACATCGCCCAGCTGAGCGGCCTGCTCGCCGCCGCCGGGCTGGTCTTCGGGCAGAGCGGCATCGACCCCCACCGGCCGCCCCGGGCGGTGGTCGAGACCCCCCGCTACCGCGCCATGCGGCACGTCTTCGACAGGCGTGGCGCCGCCGGCCGGACGATGATGTACAGCACCGCCGGCCTGCAGGTCTGCCTGGACGCCGGGGAGCCGGAGCACCTGCCGGCCCGCTGGGCGACGGTGCACGCGCTCGGGCCGCCCCTGCTGGCCGCCTTCGCCACGGCCGACCGGCACGCCGGGCGGCCCACCGGCTGGGCGTCCGCGCGCATGGCGGCCTGGTTCGCCATCGACCCGGCTCGTACCCGGCCGGTGTGGACGCCGGAGCGGGCCGACGTCGACCCGGTCGCCGCCTGGACCGACTACGTCCTCGCCGCGCCGCTGCTCTGCGTACGCGGTGGCGGTCCCGACTGGACGCCGCCGCCGGCCGTCAGCTTCGCCGACTGGGTCGACGGGGCGCTGCCTCGACCGCCGACCACCGACGACCTCGACTACCACGTGAGCACCCTGTTCCCGCCGGTGCGCCCCCGGGGCTACCTGGAGCTGCGCTACCTCGACGCACAGCCCGGCCGGGGCTGGGCGGTCGCGCTCGCGGTGGTGGCCGCCCTGCTCGCCGAGCCCGGCACCGTGCACGCGGCCCGCGTCGTCGCCGGCCCGGTGGCGCACCGCTGGCGCGCCGCCGCCCGGCACGGCCTGCGCGACCCGGCGCTGGCCGCCGCCGCCGTGGAGCTGTTCGACCTGGCCCTGACCGCCCTGCCCCGGCTCGGCCTGCCGGCGGCCCTGCACGACGACATCGACCGAGGCGTACGGCGGCGACGGGCCGCCGCGGGGAGGAGGCAGGCGTGACCGGAGCGACCACGCAGCGGCCGGGCGCGGAGCAGTTGCGCGGCCGGATCGCGGCGGAGCTGGAACGCACCCGTGCCCGCACGGCGCTGCTGACCGAGGCGGTAGACGAGGCCGACCTGGTGCGGCAGCACTCGCCGCTGATGTCCCCGCTGGTGTGGGACCTCGCGCACGTCGGCAACCAGGAGGAACTCTGGCTGGTCCGGGACGTGGGTGGCCGCGAGCCGGTCCGGCGGGACATCGACGACCTGTACGACGCGTTCAAGCAGCCCCGCCGGGACCGCCCGTCGCTGCCGTTGCTGCCGCCGGAGGAGGCCCGCGCCTATCTGCTCACCGTCCGCGACAAGGTGCTCGACCTGCTGGACAGGGTCGCGTTCACCGACCGGCCGTTGGTTGCCGACGGCTTCGCCTTCGGCATGATCGTGCAGCACGAGCAGCAGCACGACGAGACGATGCTCGCCACCCACCAGCTCCGCACCGGCCCTGCGGTGCTGCACGCCCCGCCGCCGCCGGAGCCGCGGACCGGGGCCGGCGGCGAGGTGCTGGTGCCGGCCGGTGAGTTCACCATGGGCACCGACACCGACCCGTGGGCGCTGGACAACGAGCGCCCCGCCCACCGGGTCCACCTGCCGGCGTACGTCATCGACGCCACGCCGGTGACCAACGGCCGCTACCGCGAGTTCATCGCCGACGGCGGCTACGACGACCCGCGCTGGTGGAGCCCGGCCGGTTGGCGGCACCGCCGGGAGGCCGGGCTGTCCGCGCCGATGCACTGGCGGCGCGACGGCGACGGCTGGGCCTACCGGCGCTTCGGGCGGTGGGCCCCGGTCCGCGACGACGAGCCGGTGGTGCACGTCTGCTACCACGAGGCGCAGGCGTACGCGGCCTGGGCCGGCAAGCGGTTGCCGACCGAGGCGGAGTGGGAGAAGGCGGCCCGCTGGGATCCGGCCACCGGCCGTTCCCGCCGCTACCCGTGGGGCGACGACGACCCCACCGCCGCACACGCCAACCTGGGGCAGCGGCACCTGTGGCCGGCCCCGGTGGGTGCCTACCCGGCGGGCGCCTCGCCGCTGGGCGTGCACCAGCTCATCGGCGACGTGTGGGAGTGGACCTCCACCACCTTCCGGGGGCATCCGGGCTTCACCGCGTTCCCCTATCGCGAATACTCGGAGGTCTTCTTCGGCGACGACTACCAGGTGCTGCGGGGCGGTTCGTTCGGCACCGACCGGGCCGCCTGCCGGGGCACCTTCCGCAACTGGGACTACCCGATCCGGCGGCAGATCTTCAGCGGCTTCCGCTGCGCCCGCGACGCCCGGCCCGAGGAGTCGCAGCCGTGAGGACGGCCGCCTGATGTGCCGCCACCTGGCCTACCTGGGGCCGCCGGTCACCCTGCGGGAGCTGCTGTTCGACCCGCCGTACTCCCTGGTGCGGCAGTCCTGGGCCCCGCGCGACATGCGCGGCGGCGGGACGATCAACGCCGACGGCTTCGGCGTCGGCTGGTATCCGGGCTCCGGCGAGCCGGTGCGCTACCGGCGGGCCCAGCCGATCTGGAGCGACCCCACGATCGCGCAGCTCGCGGCGGTCACCTCCGCCGGCGCGGTGCTGGCCGCCGTCCGTTCCGCCACGGTCGGCATGGCGGTGCTCGACGGGGCCGCCGCCCCGTTCGCCGAGGGGCCCTGGCTGTTCAGCCACAACGGCGTGGTGCGGGGCTGGCCCGACACGATGGTCCCGCTCGCCGGCACCCTGCCCGTACGCGACCTGCTCACCCTGGACGCGGCCACCGACTCGGCGCTGCTCTGGGCGCTGGTCCGGCACCGGCTGCGGGCCGGGGTGAAGCCTGCCCGCGCGATCGCCGAGACCGTGACGGCGGTGGCCGTGGCGGCCCCCGGGTCCCGGCTCAACCTGCTGCTCACCGACGGCCACACCGTGGTGGCCAGCGTGGCCGGGCACGCGCTGTCGATCCGCGCGACCCCGGCCTCGGTGCTGCTGGCGTCCGAACCGCACGACGACGACCCCGGCTGGCAGGCGGTGCCGGACGGGCAACTGGTGGAGGCGACCGCGACGGGGGTGCGTCTGCGCGCCCTGGCCGAGGTCTGACCGCCGGCCGACAGGGACGTTCCGACGACGAAGGGGAAGACATGGGCGCCGAGCCGCTGGAGATCCACCTCGAGGAGCAGGACCTTGGCCGCAGCCTGCGGGAGGACGTCCGCGCCGGCCTGACGGCCGAGCCCAAGTGGCTGCCGCCCAAGTGGTTCTACGACGCCCGTGGCAGCGAGCTGTTCGAGGAGATCACGCGGCTGCCGGAGTACTACCCGACCCGGGCCGAACGCGCCGTGCTGGCCGAACGGGCGGGCACGATCGCCGAACTGACCGGCGCGAAGACGCTGATCGAGCTCGGTTCGGGCTCGTCGGAGAAGACCCGGCTGCTGTTGGACGCGTTCACCCGGCGGGGCGGCCTTGGCACGTTCGTGCCGCTGGACGTGTCGGTCAGCGCCCTGCGCCAGTCCACCGCCGAGATCGCGGCCGACTACCCGGGGCTGCGGGTGCGCGGCATCGTGGGGGACTTCACCCGTCACCTGGACCGGCTGCCGACCGGCGGGCGGCGGCTGGTGCTCTTCCTCGGCGGCACCATCGGCAACCTCCTGCCGGCCGAGCGGGCGCGGTTCCTGGGCGCGATGCGGGGTGCCCTGGAGGCGGGGGACTGGCTGCTGATCGGCACCGATCTGGTCAAGGACCCAGCGGTCGTCGTGCCGGCGTACGACGACGCGGCCGGGGTCACCGCCGAGTTCAACCGCAACGTGCTGCGGGTGGTCAACCGGGAGTTGGGCGCCGACTTCGACCCGGAGGCGTTCGCCCACGTGGCGCTCTGGGACCCGGCCCGGGAGTGGATCGAGATGCGGCTGCGCGCGCTCCGGCCGATGCGGGTCCGGGTACTCGACCTGGCGGTCACCTTCGCCGAGGGCGAGGAGTTGCGCACGGAGGTGTCCGCGAAGTTCCGGCCCGAGGGCATCGCCGCGGAGCTGGCGGCGGCCCGCTTCGCCGTCCACGACTTCTGGACCGACCCGGACGACCTGTTCGGCGTCACCCTGGCCCGCGCGGAGTGACCGGAACCGGCCGGCCGGCGGCGCGTGACGATCTTCACCCGTGGTGCCCGGCCCGGCCGGCGGTCGGCTAGGCTGGGCGGCGCGAAGGGGAGTAGCCCCCAATGTCGTGGTCGACACACTGGTGCGTTCCGCATCCGGCCACGCGGCCTCGTCATCCGGGGCGGGCGAGACCTTCGACTCAGGCTGTCGCAGCCGGGTCGAGGGCGCCCCCATACCTCCTCCCGGCGTGATCCGGAAGGATGTCATGGAAGGTTTCCTCGTCGCGCTGGCGGTCAGCTTCGGCGTCATCTTCGTCGCCGAGCTGGGCGACAAGTCCCAGCTGATGGCCCTGACCTTCGCCACCCGCTTCAAACCCGTACCGGTCCTGATCGGCATCACCGTCGCCACCGCCGTCGTGCATCTCGCCTCGGTGGCGATCGGCTACGGCCTCGGCGCCGCGCTCCCGACGGAGTGGATCTCGCTGGTGGCGGGCCTGGCGTTCCTCGGTTTCGGCGCGTGGACCCTACGCGGGGACACGCTCACCGAGGAGGAGAAGCGCAAGGCCGAGAAGACCAGCAAGTCCGCCATCGTGGCGGTGTCGGTCGCGTTCTTCCTGGCGGAGCTGGGCGACAAGACCATGCTCGCCACCATCACCCTCGCCACCCAGTACGGCTGGTTCGGCACCTGGCTTGGCTCGACGGTCGGCATGGTGGCGGCGGACGCGCTGGCCATCCTGGTCGGGCGGATGCTCGGCCGGAGGCTGCCGGAGAAGACTATCAAGTACGGGGCCGCCGCGCTCTTCGCCATCTGTGGCCTCTGGCTGATCCTGGAGGCGGTCGCGCAGCTCACCTGACGCCGACTACCGCCCGGCGGGCCGGGTAAGGCCAGCGGGTGGGCGTCGAGGAGGTGCTGCGCCACGGCTACCAGTCGCTGGTCACCGCGGTGGAGGTCGCCGGCGCGGTGGTCATCTTCGTCGGCGCGGCCTGGGCGGCGCTGCGGTTCGTGGTCGAAGGGCTGCGGCACCGCAGCGCCGCCGTGTTCACCCCGATCCGGCTCTCCCTGGGGCGGTTCCTCACCCTCGGGCTGGAGTTCCAGCTCGCGGCGGACATCCTGCGTACGGCGGTCTCGCCGACCTTCACCCAGATCGGGCAGTTGGCGGCCATCGCCACCATCCGGACCGCGCTGAACTACTTCCTCGGTCGGGAGATCCGCCAGGAGCAGCGGCAGGTGGGGGAGACGGAGCACGCCAGGTGACCCGTGTCCTGGTCACCGCCACCACCGCGCTGGCCACGCTCGCCGGCCTGGCGGCGCTGGTCGGCACGCGTTCCTGGCGTTGCGCGTTGCGGGTGCTGCTGGACCTGCTCACGGCTGCCGGCCTGCTGCGGCTGGCCGCCGACCAGGGCTGGGCGGAGCTGGCGGCCGCGGCGGCGATCGTCCTGCTGCGCCGGCTGCTGTGGGCCGCGCTCACCGGCGCGGCGCAGCCGCGACTATCGGCGGCCTCCAGCGGGCAAGAGGATCACCACCTACCGTTGCGGTAGGAGGCGAAACCGGAGAATGCGGGAGGACTGCCACATGAGCAAGCATGACGAGCCGAACGAGTACGGCTTCGCCGGGGACGCCACCGCCCCGCAGCCGCCGGCCGGCGGGCGGGCCGACGAGCAGGACCGGGCGGAGGAGGTGGCGGTGCCGGCCGACGACCTGATGGAGCCGGTCAGCGACGCCCTCGCCGACGAGCAGGAGGAGCGCCGCGCGGCCGAGCGGCGCCGCTGACAAGGCCGGGCTCCGGCGGGCCGGTCGCCGTCCCGCCGGAGTTCCACTCGGCTTCCGGCCGGGGCCGTCACGGGTCAGCCGTTGCCGTCCCGGATCAGCCCGCGGCCGTCCGGGTCAGCCGTCCCCACGCTGGTAGACGTCCGGCACACCGTCGCGGTCGGCGTCCACGCGTTCCGCCTCGGCGATCCGCCGGTAGGCGGCGTTGCGCCGGACCAGCACGACCGCGGCGAGCAGCGCCGCGATCACCGAGCCGGTGAGCACGGCCGCCTTGACGTTGTCGTCGGCCGCGGTGCCGGCACCGAACGCGAGTTCGCCGATCAGCAGGGAGACGGTGAACCCGATCCCGGCGAGCAACGCCACCCCGAGCAGGTCGGTCCAGGTGATGTCCTCGTCGAGTTGGGCCCGGGTGAAGCGGGCGAGCAGGAACGTCGAGCCGAAGATCCCGACGGCCTTGCCCGCCACCAGGCCGGCGACGACGCCGATCACGATCGGGTCCGTGACGATCGCGCCCAGGTCGGCGCCCCGCAGCGACACCCCGGCCGCGAAGAACGCGAAGACCGGCACGGCGAAGCCGGCGGAGACCGGGCGCCAGCGGTGCTCCAGGTGCTCGGCGAGCCCGTGCATGTCGCCGCCCCTGCCCAGGACCGGCACCGTGAAGCCCAGCAGGACGCCCGCCACCGTGGCGTGCACCCCGGAGGCGTGCACGAGCGTCCACGCGGCCACCGCGAGCGGGATCAGGGCCCACCACCAGGTCCTGCGGCGCCGCACGAGCAGGCCGAAGACCGCGATCGGGACGAGCGCGGCGAGCAGCGGCAGCGGGCTGAAGTCGTCGGTGTAGAAGATCGCGATGACGGTGATCGCGAGCAGGTCGTCGACCACCGCGAGGGTGAGCAGGAAGGCCCGCAGGCCCTGCGGCAGGTGGGAGCCGATGACGGCCAGCACGGCCAGGGCGAAGGCGATGTCCGTCGCGGTGGGAATGGCCCAGCCCCGCAGGCCGTCGCCGCCGGCGGCCAGGTTGACCGCGACGTAGATCAGCGCCGGTAGCGCCATTCCGCCGACCGCCGCGACCACCGGCAGGGCCGCTCGTCGCGGGTCCCGCAACTCGCCGACGACGAATTCCCGCTTCAGTTCCAGCCCGACCACGAAGAAGAAGACCGCGAGCAGGCCGTCGGCCGCCCAGGCGGAGAGGCTCAGGTCGAGGTGCAGGCCCGCCCCGCCGGCCCACGGCACCCAGCCGCCGAGGGCCTGGTAGGCGGACTCCCAGGGCGAGTTCGACCAGACCAGCGCGATCACCGCGCCGAGCAGGAGGAGACCGCCGCCGACCGTCTCGGTCCGCAGCACGTCGGCCAGGAAGCGGGCCTCCGGCCAGGACGTACGCGAAAAGAGCCGGCGGGTCGGCCGGGAGGGGTCGGTGTGCGGGGCGCGGTCGCTCATGCGCGAGGTCCACCTTGGTGTCGGGGCAGCAGGGGGCAGCTGCCGACCAGGCTTCCCGGCACACCGTCACCGACCCTATCCATCGCAGCCGCCACCGGCGAGTCGGGACGGTTCGTCGTCGGAAACGTCACGCCCGTTCGTTTCTCCCCGCGTCCCGGAACGCCGCACGCCCGTTTGTCGGTTGGTGGGCGTAGATGTCAAGGGGTGAAAATGCATAACTCAGGACATAGGTCGTATGAGTCGCTTTAATGGTTTCACGAGATTATGTCGACCTTGGGGGTTTTCGTGAAGTTCTTTGGCGTTACCGGCCTGGTACGGAGGCGCGCCTGATGGACCTGTACCGCCAACTCCGCCTCGTGCGTCGGCACTGGTGGATCGTGCTCCTCACCGTCATGGTCGCGCTCGGCGTCACCGCCCTCGTCACCGTCCGGGCCCAGCCCCGGTACGTCGCCTCGGTGACCTTCTTCGTCACCACGCCGAGCCAGGGCGTCACGGACGCCTACCAGGGCGGCCTCTTCCTCCAGCAGCGCGTCAAGTCGTACGCGGAGCTGCTGACCAGCGACCGGCTGGCGCAGAGCGTGGTGGCCGAGAACGCGATCGGGCTCACCGCCGAGGAGGTCCAGCGTCGGGTCAGCACGTCCACCGAGACGGGCACCGTCCTGCTGCGCGCGTCGGTGACCGACACGGACCAGAACCGGGCGCTGAAGGTCACCGAGCTGCTCTCCGCGAAGTTCGTGGAGCTGGTGCAGAAGGTGGAGACGACCCAGGACGGCAAGGCCGGCCCCATCAAGATCGAGGTGGTCAGCGGGCCGCGGGTCAGTTCGAGCCCCGTCTCGCCGCAGCCGGTCCGCAACGTCGTCATCGGGACGCTGCTGGGGCTGCTCGCCGGCGTGGGCCTGGCGATCCTGCGCGGGGTGGCCGACGTCCGGCTGCGCGACGCCGCCGCCCTGCAGCGCACCACCGGCAGCCCGCTGCTCGGTGAGATCCCGTTCGAGAGCACGGCGAAGTCGGAGCCGTTGATCGTGGGCGACGCGGCGAACTCCGCCCGCGCCGAGGCCGTCCGCAAGCTGCGCACCAACCTGCGCTTCGTCGACGTGCACGAGCCCGCCCGGGTCATCGCGGTCACCAGCGCCCTGCAGGGCGAGGGCAAGACCACGCTCTCCTGCAACCTCGCGATCGCCCTGGCGGAGGCCGGCTGGCGGGTGCTGCTGGTCGACGCCGACCTGCGCCGGCCGAAGGTCGCCGACTACCTGGGGCTCGACGCCGGCATCGGGCTCACCGACGTGCTCGTCGGCGACGTCCAGGTCGGCGACGTGGTGCAGCGCTGGGGCGACAAGTCCCTGCTGGTGCTGCCGAGCGGCTCGGCGCCGCCCAACCCCAGCGAGCTGCTCGGCTCGAAGGCGATGGCGGACCTGCTGCTCGCCCTGCGGGAGTCGGCCGACATCGTCATCATCGACACCGCCCCGCTGCTGGCGGTCACCGACGGCGTGGTGGTTGCCGTGCAGGCCGACGGCGCGCTCCTGGTCTCCCAGCAGGGACGCACCTCGCGGACGCAGGTGGCCGCCGCCGCGCGTTCCCTGCACTCGGTCTCCGTCCGGCTGCTCGGCTGCGTGCTGAACATGGCCAAGGTGGCCAAGGCCGAGGCCTACCAGTACGAGGCCTACCGGGTGGTGGCGGCCGGCGGGCCCGCGGACGTGCCGGCCGACCGGGCCAAGACCGCCCGGCACGCGGAGCGGGTCGACGGCCGCAGCGACCGCACGCAGGAACTCACCCGGCTGTCCCGATGAGCGCCGCGAGGGGTCGCAGGGACCGTTCGATCTCCTCGGCACAACGTCGGAAGTCGGCGGCGGTCCCGCCGATCGGGTCCAGCAGGTCGTCCGCGTCGGGAGTGGCGGGTTGCAGCCGCCCCCGGGCGCGGGCGGCCGCCCGGACCGCGGCCCGCACGGGCCCGTCGGCCGGGTCCGCGATCGCGTCGTCCGCCGGAACCGCGGCGTCCGCGGCCTCGGCCAGCCGGGCGAACTGGCGCAGGGTGAACGTCCGGTGCAGCGCGGCCGGCGCGAGCGCGGTGCAGACCGAGCGCTGGCGTCGGGTGGCCGCCAGTACCAGCGTCGCCCCGACCAGGTGCTCCCCGCGCAACCGCCGAGTGCGGAAGCCGGCGGGGTCACCGCCGGCCCACGTCGCCACCTCCGCCGCGTACGGGTGCATCGGCAGGCCGTCGACGGCGTCGGTGCCCGCGCTGGAGACCACGACCGGCTGCCCGGCCAGCAGGCGGCGGGCGAGGTACTCGGCCATCGGGGACCGGCACAGGTTGGCGTGGCAGACGAACAGCACGCGGTCGACCATCTGGACCCCTCTCATCGGTGCTTGCGCGGGCAACGCCGCGCCGGCCGCCGGCCGTCGGTGCCGGCCGGACGCGGAGGGGATGCGGGCATCGTACGCGGGCCCGACGCCTCCACCACGCCGTGCCGCGCCGAACCGCCTGACCCGGACGGAGGCGCGCCGATGAGGATCGGGATCCTGTCCTACCACTTCCCACCCGAGCCGGCGTTCATCCCGGGCAGCCTCGCCGAGGAACTCGCGGTGCGGGGACACGAGGTGAAGGTGCTGACCGGCTTCCCCGACTATCCCGGCGGGCACGTCTACCCGGGATGGCGACAGCGGTGGCGTCACGAGACCCGCAGCGAGCGGCTGACCGTCCGCCGGGTCCCGCGCTACAGCGCCGGCGACGGGTCGCTGCGCACGCGGATGGCCGGCTACCTCTCCTTCGCCGGCAGCGCCACGCTGACCGGGCGGCCGTTCCTCGCGGACGTCGACGCGCTCTACGTCCACCTGCCGCCGGCGACCGCCTTCGCCGCCGCGGGCCTGCTGCGGCTGCTGGGTCGGGTGCCGACCGTCGTCCACGTGCAGGACGTCTGGGCGGCGGACGAGCCGACCGGCGCCGGGAACGGGCGGTGGGCCGCGCGGATCGGCGCGGCGATGACCCGGGCCTACCGCGCCGCCGACCGGATCGCGGTCTCCGCGCCGTCGCTGCGGGACAAGGTCGTGGCCGCCGGCGCCGACCCGGCCCGGGTGCAGGTGGTGCTCAACTGGACCGACGAGCGGATCTTCCAGCCCGCGCGGCCCAGCGGGGCGGCGCGCCGGCTGGTGCGCCGCGACGACCGCTGCGTGGTGATGTACGCCGGGACCATCGGCGCCCGGCAGGGCCTGGAGACGGCGGTACGGGCGGCGGCGGCGCTGGACCGCACCATGGACCTCGTCCTGGTGGGTTCGGGCGCGGACGAGCGGCGGGTGCGGGGGCTCGCCGCCGAACTGCGCGCCGACAACGTGCGCTTCGTCGAACGCCGGTCTCCGCTGGACATGCCGGAGCTGTACGCCGCCGCCGACTACCAGCTCGTCATGCTGCGCGACCTCCCGGAACTGCGCAGCACCCTGCCGGCGAAGCTCCAGGCGGCGTTCTCCTGCGCCGCGCCCGTGGTGGCCTCGGCCGGCGGCGACACCGCCGAGCTGGTGGAGCGGGCCCGGGCCGGGCTTTCCTGCCCGCCGGAGGACTGGGCGAGCCTGGCCGACCGGTTCTGGCTGGCCGCCACCATCCCGCCGCCCGCCCGCGTGGACATGGGCCGGCGCGGCCGGGAGGCGTACCTGCGGGAGATGTCCATGCCGGCGGGCGTGGACCGGATCGAACGCCTGCTGTACGACGCGGCTGCCGGCCGCGCTACCGGCCACTGAGCCGCGAGCAACACTCGCGTACCGGCCACTGAGCCGCGAGCAACACTCGCGTACCGGCCACTGAGCCGCGAGCAACACTCGCGTACCGGCCAATACCGTCATCTACCGGCGAAAGCGATCGTTACCTGTTAGGAACAGGCGGAGGAATGGGGTCTTCTGTCCGTTTCCATGAAGGGACGTGTGGTGTGACGGAGAGCCAGAGAAGGCGCCGGCGGCGGGGCCGGTCCCGGCGGCGTCGGCAGCTTCGCCGGGCACTTCTCGCCTGCCTCGTGGTGGGTTCGCTGCTCCTGCTGACGGGCGGCTGGGTGGGCTTCCGGGGCTGGCAGGCCCGCGCCCACCTGCTCAACGCCGCCGGGCTGGCCCGGGAGTTCAGCGCCCAGGTGGTCGGCGGCGACACGGCCCGCGCGCAGCGCACCCTGGCCGCGCTCCAGGACCAGGCGGGCAAGGCCAGGTCGGCGACCGGCGACCCCGGCTGGTGGCTCGGCCGGCACACCCCGTACGCCGGGGACAACCTGGCCGCCGTGCGGCAGATCTCGGTCGCCGTCGACGACCTGGCCCGGCAGGCGTTCCCGCTGCTGCTCCGCACCGACCTGGCCAGCCTGGTGCCGGCGGGTGGGCGGCTCGACGTGGCCCGGCTGCGGACGGTCTCGGCGGAACTGACGACCGTGAACGCGGCCGTGCAGGGCACCCGGAGCAGCCTGGCCACGGTGCCTACCGACGGCCTGGTGAGCCAGGTCCGGCAGGCGCTCGTCGACCTGCGCGGGGAGATCGACCGCCTGGCGGGTCTCACCGCCGCGGCGGACCAGGCCACCCGGCTGCTCCCGCCCCTGCTGGGCGCCGCCGGCCCCCGCACCTATCTCGTGGTGTCCCAGAACCCGGCCGAGCTGCGCGCCACGGGCGGCATGATCGGCGCGTACGCCGTGATCCACGCCGACGACGGCCGGGTCCGGATGGGGCGGCAGGGCAGCAGCAGCGCGCTGGGCCGGTTCCAGCCGCCGTTGAAGGTGCCCGCGGAGGTGCGTCACCTCTGGGCCGACCTGCCGGGGATCTATCCGGCGGACGTCAACCTCACCCCGCACTTCCCGACCGCCGCCGCGCTCTACCGGGAGATGTTCCGCCGGCGTACGGGGACCACGGTGGACGGCGTGCTCGCCGTCGACCCGGTGGTGCTGTCGTACCTGCTGAAGGCCACCGGCCCGGTGATGGTGCCCGGCGGCGTCCCGCTGGCCGCGGAGAAGGTCGTCCAGACGGTGCTCGGCGACAGCTACCAGCGGATGGACAACGAGGAGCAGGACGCCTTCTTCGCGGCCTCCGCCGCCGCGGTGTTCGACGCGCTGGTCACGAAGAAATACGACCCGAAGGGGTTATTGTCCGCTTTTGACCGCGCTGTCACCGAACGCCGGATATTGTTCTGGAGTGCCCGACCCGAAGAGCAACGGACGATCGGCGACAGCCGAATGGCCGGGGTTCTTCCGGAGAAGGACACCGTGCCGACGGTCGGCGTGTTCCTCAACGACGGCAGCGGCGCGAAGCTCGGCTACTACCTCCGGCAGACGGCGACCCTCACCGTCGGCGACTGCCGGACCGACGGTCGCCGGGAGCTCCGGCTCCGGGTCACCCTGCGCTCGTCGGCGCCCAAGTCGGGTCTCAGCAAGTCGGTCCTCGGCCTCGGCCTGGCCGGCGACCCGTACACCGCGCGCACGCTGGTGTCGGTGTACAGCCCCGCCGGCGGGACCGTGCTCACCACCCACCTCGACGGCGTCGAGACGGCGGTGGGCAGCGGCACCGAACGGCGCCGCCAAGTGACCACGGCGAACGTCGAGGTCGGCCCGGGAGCCTCCAGCACCTTGGAGGTCACCGTGCTCACCGCGAAGACCGGTGCCGGTACGGCCGAGCTGTGGCTGACCCCCACCGCCACCCCATGGACCACCCAAGTTGTTTCCGCACCAAGCTGTGACCAGTAGGAGGGAACCAATCATGCGGCTATCCCGCATCATCATGGCGCTCGCGGTCGGTCTGGCCGTGGTGGCCGCGCCGTCCGCCGCGGCGGCGGCGCAGCCGCAGCCGGCGCCGGGCGACACACAACCACCGCCCTATGTGCCCGGTCCCGCGACCCTCGCGGTGAGCCCGACGACCGTCGTGGTCGGTCAAACCGCCACGCTGATCGGCACGGGCTGGACGCCGGGCGAGACGGTCGTGATCACCGCCGGCACCGCGCCGCTCGCCGCCCCCGTTCTGGGCACCGAGCAGGCGCGGCGCAGCAACGGCGAGATGGTCGCGATGGCACCCGTCTCGTTCCAGCAGGCCCCGCAGCCGAACCCGAGGCGCTGGGAGGTCACGGCCGACGACGAGGGTGAGTTCCGCACGACCTACACGCCGCGTCACCACGGCACCTACACCTTCCGCGCCGTCGGCGAGTCGTCGGAGAAGGTTGCGACCGCGACCCTCACCGTGCTGAAGAAGCACTCCCCGGCGCCGCTGCCCGTCACGGGTGACAGCCTGAGCACCCCGATGAAGTTCGGCGGCGGCCTCGTCGGCGCCGGCGCGGTGCTTCTGCTGCTGTCGCTGGTCTGGCGCAAGCGCCACCGCTTCGGCATGGGGGTCGCGCGCTGACGGTGAGCGCCTTTCGGGCTGTGCCCGGCACCGCGAAACGGCTGACGCCCGTCGGGAGGTTTCCCGGCGGGCGTCGGCTTGTTCTCTGGTTCTTGCTTGCTGTGGGGTCGTGGTGGGGTGTGGGTTGTTCTGCGGTCGTGGTGGGGTGTTGGGTTGCGGTGCGTGGTGGTGGGGGTGTGGCCCGCCGTGCCCGGCTCCGGGCGGTCAGGCTTGATCCCTGCGCCGGGCA